>NZ_JAHSQD010000625.1 GCF_020103755.1 Streptomyces sp. LS1784 | reverse complement strand
GACCGGCCTCGCGGACGCGCTGGCCGCCGCCCGCGCGGTCGGCAGCGGCGAGGCCGGCCGGCTGCGGATCGGGTTCTCCGCCTCGCTCGCCCTGAGCGTCCTGCCCGGTCTGCTGAGCACCTTCCGGCAGCGCCACCCCGCCGTGCTGCTGGACGTGCGCGAGATGACCAGCGCCCCGCAGCTCGCCGCGCTGCACGAGCGGACCATCGACGTCGGCCTGCTGCGCGAGCCTCCCGCGGGCGAGCCCGAGCTCGGCTTCCGTACCGTCCTGCGCGAGCCGTTCGTCGCCGTGCTGCCCGCCGACCACCCACTGGCCGCCCAGCGGACCGTGCGGGTCGGGCAGTTGGCCGACGAGCCGTTCGTGCTGCTGCCCCGGGAGGACGGCCCGCCGCTGTACGACCGGATCACCGGCCTCTGCACCGAGGCGGGCTTCACCCCGAGGATCGGCCAGCACGCGGTGGAGTGGCAGACGGTGTGCGCGCTGGTCGGCGCGGGCCTGGGCGTCTCGCTGGCCCCGGCGAGCATCCGGCGCATCCGGCTGCGGGGCGTCGCCTTCCGCCGCATCACGCCCGGCGCCGCCCGTACCCTGGTCGCCGTCGCCTGGCGGAAGGACGACCCCGGCCCGCTGGTGCGCCACCTGCTCGCGGCCGTCGGCGAAGAGCCGGCCGGGGATCGCTAGACGCTGCGGTCGGCGAGCACCTCGCGGACGACGTGGCGGGCGTTGGCGGTCAGCGCCTGGTCGGTGTGGCGGTAGTACGGGATCGTCACCAGCGCGATGGAGAAGGCCCAGGCGCGGCCGCGGGCCCACATGGCCTCGTCCGCGTGCAGGGCGGCGCGGAAGGCCGGGCGGGCGGTGGCGGGCAGCAGGTTCCAGGCGGCGATCAGGTCGGCGGTCGGGTCACCGACGCCCATCAGGGCGAAGTCGATGACGGCGGAGAGCCGGCCGGTGCGGGCGAGCAGCAGGTTTCCGGGGGTGAGGTCGCCGTGCATCCAGACCGGCGGGCCGGCGTACTCGGGCAGCCGAAGCGCCTTGTCCCACAGCGCGGTCGCCGCCGCCGCGTCGATCGATCCGGAGAGCTGGGCGATGGCCGTGCGGGTGGCGCCGTCCCGGGAGACGAGCGGGATGCTGCGCTGGGAGACCGGGGCGCCGGCCGGGTCGACGGTGCGCAGGGCGTTGACGAAGCCGGCCAGGTCGCGGGCCACGGCCTCGGGCGCGGCCAGTGAGCCGACCGTCGGGTTGGCGCCGTCCAGCCAGTGCAGCACCGACCACTCCCACGGGTAGCCGGCAGCAGGCCGGCCGACCGCGAGCGGCGCCGGAACCGGCAGCGGCAGCCGCGGTGCCAGCCGGGACAGCCACTGCTGTTCGCGCCGCAGGCCCCCGGCGGCCCACTCCACCAGGGGCAGCCGGACGGCGAGTTCGGTCCCGAGGCGGAACATCGCGTTGTCCGCCCCGGGGGCGCAGACGGGGGTGACCGGCAGGCGCTCCCACTGGGGGAACTGGGCGGAGATCAACCGCCGCACCAGGGCCGCGTCGACCACCGGCCCGTCGGGGTGCATCCGGGTGGCAGCGCACATGCCCGGCAGCGTACAGCGCCGGTCGTTGCGGTTCAGCCGGATTCCCGAACTGCGCACGTTCCGAAGGCCGATCGAAGGGGGGCCGATCGAAAGCGGTCGCGCGAGGACGGTCAGCCGACGGTGACCCGCACCCCGATGGTGCCGTCCTTGCCGAAGCGCAGCACGTTGGCGGTCAGCGCCACCGCGCACAGCACGCCGTACTTGCGCCGCAGCAGCTTCCGGTAGGCGGGCGCCCGGACCGGGTCCAGCACCGCGGAGGCCGGCACCTGCGCGCCGAGCAGGTTCCCGCGGATGTCGCTCGGCCCGACCAGCACGTCCGAACGGTTGCGCAGGCGCTTGACCTTGCCCGTCTTCGTCACGGTGGTGAAGACCAGCGCGTCACCGTCGCGTGCGACCCAGACCGGGGTGGCGACCGGAGTGCCGTCCTTCCGGTACGTGGTGAACAGCAGGTACTTGGCGGCAGCGAGCCGCTCCGTCTCGGCGGCGGCATCCAGGGTGTCCATGCCCGCCAGCCTAGGAAGCCGCAACTGAGCCCCGCTCAAGCCTCGGTGTAGCCCCCGAGGGGGCGCGCCACGCCCGGCCGCCCCGGGTGCGGCCGGGCGTCGTCGTCGGCACCTGCCAGAATGCAGGGCGTACGGCGCAAGCACTGATGGAGAAGGTGACCGGCTTCGTGACCACGCCAGTCGAACAGGGGGCCCGACGGGCCCAGCAGGCGATCGAGCGGAAGATCGCCGAGGAACTGGGCGTCCGCGAGGGGCAGGTGAAGGCGGCCGTCGACCTGCTCGACGGCGGCGCGACCGTCCCCTTCGTGGCCCGCTACCGCAAGGAGGTCACCGGCTCCCTCGACGACGCCCAGCTGCGCACCCTGGAGGAGCGGCTGCGCTACCTGCGCGAGCTGGAGGAGCGCCGGGCGGCCGTCCTGGAGTCGATCGAGGCCCAGGGCAAGCTGGACGACGCGCTGCGCGCCCAGGTGCTCGCCGCCGACTCCAAGGCCCGCCTGGAGGACATCTACCTGCCGTTCAAGCCGAAGCGGCGCACCAAGGCGCAGATCGCCCGCGAGGCCGGCCTGGAGCCGCTGGCCGACTCCCTGCTCGCCGACCCGGGCCAGGACCCGGCCGCGCTGGCCGCGCAGTTCCTGAACGAGTCGGTCGCGGACGGCCCCGCCGCGCTGGAGGGCGCCCGGGCGATCCTGGTCGAGCGCTTCGGCGAGGACGCCGATCTGGTCGGCTCGCTGCGCGAGCGGATGTGGACCCGCGGCCGGCTGGTCGCCAGGGTCCGCGACGGCAAGGAGGGCGACGGCGCCAAGTTCGCCGACTACTTCGACTTCGCCGAGCCGTACACCAAGCTCCCCTCGCACCGCATCCTGGCGATGCTGCGCGGCGAGAAGGAGGAGGTGCTCGACCTCGACCTCTCCCCGTACGACGGCGGGTCCGAGGGCGACCTGCCCGGCGAGAACGACTACGAGCAGCGGATCGCCGCCCGCTTCGGCATCGCCGACCGCGGCCGCCCGGCCGACAAGTGGCTCGGCGACACCGTCCGCTGGGCCTGGCGCACCCGCATCCTGGTCCGCCTCGGCATCGACCTGCGCGCCCGGCTGCGCGCCGAGGCCGAGGACGAGGCGGTGCGGGTCTTCGCCGCCAACCTGCGTGACCTGCTGCTCGCCGCCCCGGCCGGCACCCGCGCCACCATGGGTCTGGACCCGGGCTTCCGCACCGGGGTGAAGGTCGCCGTGGTGGACGCCACCGGCAAGGTCGTCGCGTACGACACGATCTACCCGCACCAGCCCGCCAACAAGTGGGACGCGGCCCTGCACACCCTGGCCGCGCTGGCCAAGAAGCACGACGTCGACCTGGTCGCGATCGGCAACGGCACCGCCTCCCGGGAGACCGACAAGCTCGCCGAGGACCTGCTCAAGCGCCACCCCGAGCTGAAGCTCACCAAGGCGATGGTCAGCGAGGCCGGCGCCTCGGTCTACTCGGCCTCCGCGTTCGCCTCGCAGGAACTGCCGGACCTGGACGTGTCGATCCGTGGCGCGGTCTCGATCGCCCGCCGGCTCCAGGACCCGCTGGCCGAGCTCGTCAAGATCGACCCCAAGTCGATCGGCGTCGGCCAGTACCAGCACGACCTGAGCGAGGTGAAGCTCTCCCGCTCGCTGGACGCCGTGGTCGAGGACTGCGTCAACGCCGTCGGCGTGGACGTCAACACCGCCTCGGCGCCGCTGCTCACCCGGGTCTCCGGGATCACCGGCACGCTGGCCGACAACATCGTGGCGCACCGCGACGCCAACGGCCCGTTCCGCACCCGCAAGCAGCTCAAGGACGTCTCCCGGCTCGGCCCCAAGGCCTTCGAGCAGTGCGCCGGCTTCCTGCGCATCCCCGGCGGCGACGACCCGCTGGACGCCTCCAGCGTGCACCCCGAGGCCTACCCGGTGGTGCGCCGGATCCTGGCCGCGACCGGTGGGGAGCTGCGCGAGCTGATCGGCAACGGCGAGCGGCTGCGGGCGCTGCGCCCGGCGGAGTTCGCCGACGACACCTTCGGCGTCCCGACCGTCACCGACATCCTCGGCGAGCTGGACAAGCCGGGCCGCGACCCGCGCCCGGCCTTCCGTACCGCGACCTTCAAGGAGGGCGTCGACAAGATCGGTGACCTGGAGGCCGGCATGGTGCTGGAGGGCGTGGTCACCAATGTGGCCGCCTTCGGCGCCTTCGTGGACGTGGGCGTCCACCAGGACGGGCTGGTGCACGTCTCGGCGCTGTCGAGGAACTTCGTCAAGGACCCGCGCGAGGTGGTCAAGCCCGGCGACATCGTCAAGGTCCGGGTGGTCTCGGTGGACGTGCCGCGCAAGCGGATCGGGCTCACCCTGCGGCTGGACGACGAGGTGGGGAGCGAGCGCGGCGACCGGCAGGCCCGCCCGCCGCGCCAGGAGCGGCGCGGCGGGGGCCAGGGCGGCCAGGGCGGCC
>NZ_JAHSQD010000624.1 GCF_020103755.1 Streptomyces sp. LS1784 | reverse complement strand
GGCGGCCCGCGCCGACGGTGACCGGGAACCCGGCCAGCCGGGCCAGCCGTTCGGCGGCCTGCCGGGCGGTCCCCTCGGGGTCGTCGGTGCTGCCGGTCTCGACGGGCGCCAGCAGCACCACCGTCTCGGCGTGCTCGGCGCTGACGCCCCGCGAGCCGAACAGGTAGCGCCGGGCCGCGCCGGCCAGCCGGCCCCGGTCCTCGTCCTTCCCGTCGGCCGGTTCCGCGACCAGCACCAGGTGCGGCCGGGCGAGGTCGACGCCGAGCCGGCGGCCACGCGCGGTGAGCCCGGCCGGGTCGCGTTCGGGGGCGGTCAGCAGGTCGGTGAGCAGTTCGCCGCGGACCCGGTTCTCGGTCTCGGCGACCGAGCGGCGCAGCAGCAGGAGCAGCGCGGTGACCACGCTGGCCCGCTCGAACAGCCGCCGGTCGGCGTCGTCGAGGTCGGGCCGGCCGCGCAGCACCATGGTGCCGAGCGCGTCGTGCCCGGCCAGTACCGCGCAGACCCACTGCTCGCCGTGCCGTACGGACCGGCCCTCGGCTCGGGAGGCGGCGACCGCCTCGGCCAGTTCGGCGGCGGGTGCGGAGCGTCCGGCCAGCGGTTCGCCCTCGGCGTCCAGGACCGCTATCTCCCCGCCCAGCAGGGCGGCGACGGCGGCGGCGACGTCGGGGACCTCGGCGCCGCGCAGCACCAGGTCGGTGAGCCGGTCGTGTGCCTGCTCGGCGCGCTGGACGGCGGCGGAGTGGGCCCGGACGAGCTCGTTGGCGGCGTTCAGCTCGGCGAGCGCGGCCCGGGTGTCGGCCAGGGACTTGGCGGTGTCCAGGGCGATCGCGGCGTGCGCGGCCAGCGAGCAGAGCAGCGCGACCTCGTCGGGGGAGAAGGCGCGCGGCGTGCGGTCGGCGGCGAACAGCACGCCGATGACCTGCCCGCCGAGCAGCAGCGGCACCCCGATGATCGCCACCAGGCCCTCGTCCAGTACGCCCGCGTCGATCGTGCCGGTGTGGTGGAAGCGCTCGTCGGTGCGGTAGTCGGGGGTGGCGTAGGGGCGGGCGGTCTGTGCGACCAGCCCGCCCAGGCCGTCACCGAGGCTCAGCCGCAGGGTCTGGAACAGGACGGAGACCGAACCGTCGGTGACCCGCATGTAGGTGTCGCCGGCGGCCTCGTCCGGCAGGGTCAGGTAGGCGGTGTCGGTGCCGAGCAGCATCCGGGCCCGGCGGACGATCGCCTGGAGCACGGTGTCCAGGTCCCGGGAGGCGGCGAGGTCCCCGGCGGTGTCGAACAGGGCGGTCAACTCGGCTTCGCGGCGCCGGTGTTGACGCAGGGTGCGATGGACCCGAAGGGCCTGCCAGGTGGCGTCGTCGATCTCGGCGAGGACGGCGGCCGACGCCCCGCGGCGGCGGGCGTCGGCCAGCACGTCGGCGAAGTCCTCGGTGGCGGCGCCGGAGGCGAGCAGGTCGAGCAGCCGCCGCAGCGCGGGCGCGGCGCTTTCGTGAGGGTGGTTCATGGTGCGTGCTGCCAATCGGCGTCGGTTCCGTCGGTTCCGAGAAAGCGCGATCGTATCGGCTGGGTCCTCAGGTGGCGGCGGGCTTCCCGGCCGCCGCGGCGTCCGCCTCCTGGCCCGCCCCGCCGTCCTGCACGTCCCCTCCCGCGACCTCCGCGAGGTCCCGGCCCCTGGTCTCCCGGCCGCAGAGCACCGCCAGCACGGTGATCGCCGCCGCGATGGCGACGTACACCGCGATGGGGGTGGCGCTGCCGTAGTCCCTGAGCAGCGCGGTGGCGATCAGCGGCGCCGGGGCACCGGCCGCCACCGAGGAGAACTGGGCCCCGATCGAGGCGCCCGAGTACCGCATCCGGGTCGCGAACAGCTCGGAGAAGAAGGCGGCCTGGGGCGCGTACATGGCGCTGTGGAAGACCAGGCCGACGGTCACGGCGGTGACCAGCGAGCCGAAGGACTTCGTGTCGACCAGACCGAAGAAGACGAAGGCCCAGGCGCCCACCCCGACCGCGCCCACCAGGTACACCGGCTTGCGCCCGACCCGGTCGGACAGCGCGCCGAACAGCGGGATCAGCGTGAACTGGATCGCGGAGGCGATCAGGACGGCGTTCAGCGCGGTCTGCTTGGAGAAGTGGGCGTGGGTGACGGCATAGGTCAGAACGAAGGTGGTCATGACGTAGTACGAGATGTTCTCCGCCATCCGCGCACCCATGGCCACCAGCACCTCCCGCCAGTGGTCGCGCAACACCTCCACCAGCGGAGGCCGTTCGGCCGTCCGCCGCTCCTTCTGCCGCTGCTGCTGCGCCGCCAGCGCCTGCTTGAACAGCGGCGACTCGTCCACCGCGAGCCGGATCCACATCCCGACCACGACCAGCACCGCCGACAGCAGGAACGGCACCCGCCAGCCCCACGCCAGGAACGCCTCGTCCGACTGCACCGCCGTCATCAGCGACAGCACCCCGGCCGCCAGAAGGTTCCCGGCCGGCGCCCCGCCCTGCGGCCAGGACGCCCAGAACCCCCGCCGCCGCTGGTCGCCGTGCTCCGACACCAGGAGCACGGCGCCGCCCCACTCACCGCCCAGCGCGAAGCCCTGCACCAGCCGCAGCACCGTCAGCAGGACCGGTGCCGCGACCCCGATCGAGTCGTACGTCGGCAGCAGCCCGATCGCCGTGGTCGACCCGCCCATCAGCAGCAGGCTCACCACCAGCAGCTTCTTCCGCCCGACCCGGTCCCCGAAGTGGCCGAACACCAGCGCCCCGAGCGGCCGCGCCGCGAACCCGATCGCGTAGGTCAGGAAGGACAGCAGCGTCCCGGTCAGCGGATCGCTGTGCGGGAAGAACAGCCTCCCGAACACCAGCGCCGCCGCCGTTCCGTACAGGAAGTAGTCGTACCACTCGATCGTCGTGCCGATCAGGCTCGCGGCCACCACTCTCGGGAGTGAGCTGCTCGCTGTCGTACCTCGCGCAGAGGCGTTCATGGCCACCACTTCCAGAACCAGGGGGGAGACGATGTCGCCACAAGGTAGGAAGCACCCGACCCCGGGACTATGTGGGTGGCTCATACAGTCCCGGGGTCGAATGTGTCTGACAGCTCTATGAGAGGGGCGGTCGGATCGCGGAGCGTTCCCCGCTCAGTGCGCCGTCCAGCCACCGTCGACGGGAAGGCTGGCGCCGGTGATGTAGGAGGCGGCGGGGGAGCAGAGCCACAGGGCGAGCTGGGCGACCTCGTCGGGTTCGATGAGGCGCTTCACCGCGGTGCGGTCGAGCATGATCCGCTCGACCACCTCGTCCTCGGGTATGCCGTGGGCGAGCGCCTGGGCGGCGATCTGCTTCTCCACCAGCGCAGTCCGGACGTAGCCCGGGTTGATGCAGTTGCTGGTGACGCCGTGCGGCGCGCCCTCCAGGGCGACGGTCTTGCTCAGGCCCTCCAGCGCGTGCTTCGCGGTGACGTAAGCGGACTTGAAGGCGCTGGCGCGCAGGCCGTGGACGGAGGAGATGTTGACGACCCGTCCCCACTCCTGCGCGTACATGTGCGGCAGGGTGCGGCGCAGGATGCGGAACGGGGCCTCGACCATGACGCGCTGGATGAGCGTGAAGCGGTCGGGCGGGAACTCGTGCAGGGGCGCGACGTGCTGGAGGCCGGCGTTGTTGACGACGATGTCGGCGTCGTCCGGCAGGGCGTCCACGGCCCCGGGGTCGCCGAGGTCGGCGACGATCGCGCGGCCGCCGATCCGCTCGGCGAGCTCCTCGGCCGGGCCGGCCGCGAGGTCGACGACGTAGACCCGGGCGCCGGCCTCGGCGAGGGCCTCGGCGCAGGCCCGGCCGATGCCCGAGGCGGCCCCGGTGACCATGGCCGTGCGGCCGGCGAGCGGGCGGGCAGTAGAGGTGTCCATGGCCGAGAACGGTAGGAATCCGACGGCCCCACTCCCATGTGGTGGGCCGCCACAGCATCCCGCCGAGCTGTGGTGCTGTCCGCCATGACGCCGGAGCGAGGCCCGAACGGCGGATCGACCCTCGGAGAGGCCCTCGGAGGGGCCTCCGGAACGGCCGACGGTTCGGCCCCGGAGGACCAAACCCAACCCGAGTCCGCTTCCCCACAATGGGCGCGGTTGCTTCACCCGTTCGGTGGATTGCTCGGTCAGATCCACCCATAGCGCCCGAATGCTCGCTACATTCACGCCGATTCCCGACAGGGGGCGCCGCCCCAGGCCGCCGAAGTGCTGGTGAAGCCCGGTGCGACGTCCGAGAGGTGTTGACAGACATGCCCCAACGGCCTGCAACCGACAGCCCGGCGTACGGACCGCTCGACCCGCTCGGCCAGCACCGAGGGCCGGTCGGCCGGACCCTTCCGGACGCCCCCGACGCCCTGACCGCCGACACGCTGACCGCCGACGCCCCGGACGCCGACGACCTGCGGCTGCCGGTGCAGGCCACACCCGACCGGCACGAGAACCCCGTCGCGCCCGCGCCCGCGCCCGCCCCGGCCCGCAGCGGCCACTCCGGCCCGGCCCCGCAGAACGGCCAGCTCGCGGCGCTGATCGAGGAGGCCGGCGTC
>NZ_JAHSQD010000623.1 GCF_020103755.1 Streptomyces sp. LS1784 | reverse complement strand
AGGGGCGGGCTGCACGACCGGCCAACGCGCTGAGCTGCGCAGATGTCGCGGCCGGGCTCGCGGGCGGCGTCGACAAGCGGCCACTATCGTCCGTCGTGGACCTTTTTCAGTGTGAGTGGGCTCACGGTTTATGTCATGGTTTGTCCGGTTTGTCGGTCACTGAACGGACTGCCGCCGATGCTCTGAGTGCAGACGATTCCCCCGGACCGAGACCCGCGTCACACGCGCGACCACTCCCCCGGCACAGCCGGCTCGATGCGCTCGCGCCCGGGCCGGGAAACCGGCGCCGACGAAGAGCCGGACGACCTCGCGTTCGGGCAGAAGGCGGGCGTGGCACCTGCCGAGGAGGCCGCTGCCCCCGGCAGTGACACGCCGGACCCGCTCGTCCCGGCCCGCGGCTCGTGACGGGTCCCGCTCCCCCGTGTCCCGCTTCCGTCCGGGTGCGGAAACCTCGGGCCTCGGCAGAATCGATGTGTGGGGGACGGCCCCGGCTGCGCCGCGGGTGCCTACGCGAGAGGACCATGCCATGCCCGACTTCCACCCGAAGCACGATCACCTGATCGTCAAGCCGATCGGGGGCCCGACCCCGCAGGACCCGGTGACGTGGAAGGGCGAGGTGGTGGCGGTAGGGCCCGGCCGACAGCTGGGGAGCGGCAAGCCGCACCCGGTGGACGTCAAGGTCGGCGAGAAGATCCTCTTCAACAGGCTCTCCGGGTCGGAGATCACGGTGGAGGGGCAGGAGTACGTCGAGCTTCCCGAGGACGAGGTCCTCGCGCTCTCCGCGGAGTAGGGACAGGGCGGCGGGCGTACCCGGCACCCGACGTCTTCGATACCGACAGCCCCAGGCCCCCGAGACCTTTGGAGATCCCCGTCATGACCGAGCAGTCACCTGCCCGGATCGGCGTCACCGGACTGGCCGTGATGGGCCGCAACCTGGCCAGGAACTTCGCCCGCCACGGATACCGCGTGGCTGTGCACAACCGCACGCAGGCGCGGACCACGGCGCTGCTGGAGGAGTTCGGGCACGAGGGCGAGTTCGTGGCCGCCGGGACCACGGAGGAGTTCGTCGCGGCCCTGGAACGCCCCCGTCTGATCGTGATCATGGTCAAGGCCGGGGCGCCGACCGACGCGGTCATCGACGAGCTGGTGCCGCTGCTCGACGAGGGCGACGTGGTGGTGGACGGCGGGAACGCGCACTTCCTCGACACCAGGAGGCGGGAGGCGGCCCTGCGGGAACGCGGACTGCACTTCGTGGGCAGCGGGATCTCCGGCGGAGAGCAGGGCGCGCTGGAGGGGCCGAGCATCATGCCCGGCGGCACACCGGAGGCCTACCGGGTCCTGGGGCCGTTGCTGGAGGACATCGCGGCCAAGGTCGACGGCAAGCCCTGCTGCACCCATGTCGGACCGGACGGCGCCGGTCACTTCGTCAAGATGGTCCACAACGGGATCGAGTACGCCGACATGCAGCTCATCGCCGAGGCGTACGACCTGCTGCGGCACGGATCGGGACTGCAGCCCGACGCAATCGCCGAGGTCTTCCGGACCTGGAACGCCGGGCGCCTGGAGTCCTACCTGATCGAGACCACCGCCGAGATCCTCGCCCACACCGACGCGGCGACCGGGAAGCCCTTCGTCGACGTCGTGCTGGACCAGGCCGAGCAGAAGGGCACCGGCCGCTGGACGGTCCAGAGCGCGCTGGAGCTCGGCGTGCCCGTGAGCGGGATCGCCGAGGCGGTCTTCGCCCGGGCGCTGTCCGGCAGCGTGGCGCTCCGGCAGGCCGGGCGGGGGCTGCCCGGCCCCACCGAGACGTGGCTCGACAGCGCGGCGGCGGACCGGTTCGCGGACGACGTCGAGCAGGCTCTGTACGCCTCCAAGATGGTGGCCTACGCCCAGGGCTTCAACCAGATCCAGGCCGGCAGCGCGGAGTACTCCTGGCAGATCGACCCCGGTGAGATGGCCGCGATCTGGCGCGGCGGCTGCATCATCCGGGCCCGGTTCCTGGACCGGATCCGGGCCGCGTACGAGGCGGAGCGGGAGCTTCCCACGCTGCTGACCGACGCGCACTTCCGGGAGGCGCTCGGCTCCGCGCAGTCGGCCTGGCGACGGGTCGTCTCGGTGGCGGCCCAGCTGGGGGTGCCCGCCGCCGGCTTCGCAACCGCGCTCGCCTACTACGACAGCCTGCGGGCGGAGCGTCTTCCGGCCGCACTGGTGCAGGGACAGCGGGACTTCTTCGGCGCGCACACCTACCGCCGGGTCGACCGGGACGGGATCTTCCACACCCGCTGGGAGGCCGAGGGCCGCCCGGAGGAACAGCGCTGACACACCCCTCGACTGGTCCAGAGGACCGTCGACGATCTGATCGACGCCATGCTCGCCGGCCCCGGGCCGGTGGACCTCGTCCAGGCGTTCGCGCTGCCCGTGCCGTCGCTGGTGATCTGCGCGCTGCTCGGCCCCGTCCGGCGCGTGACCCGGCCCAGGAATCGCACATCCGGGCCGTGGCCCGCCCGCCTCGCCGCGCCGCGAGCCCGTCTGGCGGCCCTCCCGGCGGGCGGGGAGAATGGTGATCGCAAGGCTTGCCGCCGCGAGACGCGGAGTGGGTAACTGGTGTGAAGAGCTCCCCTCGCCCCGCCGAGTCCGCCACGCCGCTCGCACCCGGGCCCGGCCCTGGTGAGAAGGGGCTCAGATCGGGCGCCCTGGGGCTGTTCTCGTCGGTGGCGATCGGGATCTCCTCGACCGCGCCGGCGTACAGCTTGGCGGCGACGCTCGGAGTGATCGTGGCCGGGGTGGGACTGCAGGCCCCCATCATCACCATGCTGGCGTTCGTGCCGATGCTGCTGATCGCGTACGCCTACCGGGAGCTGAACTCCGTCGACGCCGACTGCGGGACGACCTTCACCTGGGCCACCCGCGCATTCGGCCCACGGGCCGGCTGGATGGGCGGCTGGGGCCTGATCGTCGCCGACGTGATCGCGATGGCGAACCTGGCCGAGATCGCCGGCATCTACGGCTTCCGGCTGGTCGGGCTGGAGTCGCTGGCGACCAGCCGGGTGTGGACCACCGTGGCCGGGGTGGTCTGGATCGCCCTGATGACCGCGGTCTGCTACGTGGGCATCGAGGTGTCGGCGGCCGTGCAGCGCTGGCTGCTCTGCCTGGAGGTCGCGGTCCTGCTGCTTCTCGCCGTCACCGCCCTGGTCAAGGTCTACACCGGCGGCCCGCCGACCGCGGCGCACGTCTCCGCCTCCTGGTTCAATCCGCTGAACGTCCCCTCCCCCCAAGCGCTGACCACCGGGGTGCTCGCCGCGGTGTTCATCTACTGGGGGTGGGACACCGCGCTCACCGTCAACGAGGAGACCGCGGACAGCCGGCACACCCCCGGGCGGGCCGCCGTGCTGTCCACCGTGCTGCTGCTGGTCATCTACGGTCTGGTCGCCACCTCGGCGCAGGCCTTCGCCGGGGTCGGCACCACGGGCATCGGGCTGGCCAACCCGGACAACTCCGGAGACGTGCTCTCCGGCCTCGGCGGGGCGGTGTTCGGCACCGCCGGGCTCGGCCACGCGCTCACCAAACTGCTGATCCTGATGGTGCTGACCTCGGCGGTCGCCTCCACCCAGACCACCATCCTGCCGACCGCCCGCACCGTCTTCTCGATGGCCGCACACAAGACCGTGCCGTCCGGCTTCGCCCGGCTGCACCGCCGGTTCCTGACCCCGACCTGGTCGACCGTCGGCATGGGGCTGGTGTCGATCGCCTTCCTGGTGCTGCTCACCTCCGTCAGCCACAACGTACTGGCCGACTCCATCGGCTCGGTGGGCCTGGCGATCGCCTTCTACTACGGCCTGACCGGCTTCGCCTGCGTCTGGTACTACCGCCGGGTACTCACCCGCAGCCGCCGGGACCTGCTGTTCAAGGGCGTGCTGCCCGGGATCGGCGGGCTGATCATGCTGTTCCTGTTCTGCTACGCGGCCTTCCACGTCTACGCCGCCCCCGGCTACGGCGCGACCTCCGTCCGGCTGCCACTGCTCGGCCAGGTCGGCGGGGTGACCGTACTGGGGCTGGGCGCGCTGCTGATCGGCGCGGCGCTGATGCCGGTGGTCACCCGGGAGCACACCGCTGCGCTGCGGCTGCAACGCAGCCTGCTGCCGCATCGGCTGCCGGCGCTGAGCGCGGTCGAGTCGGCCAGCCGCTACCTGCCGGCCGACACCCGCTCCGGGGTCGGCGGGGACTGGTACGACGTCATCCCGCTGTCCGGCAGCCGGGTCGGCCTGGTGGTCGGCGAGGTGCTCGGCCACGGCCTGCGGGCCGCCGCCGCGATGGGCCGGCTGCGGGTCGGCGTCCGGGTGCTGGCCCGGATGGACCTGGATCCGGACGAACTGCTCGCCCGCCTGGACGACGTGGTGCGCGAGGAGGGCGGCCCGGGCAGCCCCCGCGGCGGCGTGACCTGCCTGTACGCGGTGTACGACCCGGTCGACGGCCGGTGCAGCCTGGCCCGGGCAGGCCACGCGCCGCCCGTCGTGGCCGACCCGGCAGGCGGCGTCCGCTACGCGGAG
>NZ_JAHSQD010000622.1 GCF_020103755.1 Streptomyces sp. LS1784 | reverse complement strand
TCCACCGCCGTGCTGCTCGCGGCCGGCGTCGGCTTCGGCCTGGCCGGGGCGGCGTCCAGCGGCGACGGGGGCGCGTTCCTGCGGCTGACCGGCGCGGCGCTGGCCTTCGCGCCCGCCCAGTGGGTGACCGTGGGTTTCGCCGCGGCGGTGTACGGCTGGCTGCCCCGGGCCACGCCACTGGCCTGGCTGGTACCCGCGTACGCCTTCGTGATCGGCTACCTGGGCCCGCTGCTCGGCCTCCCCGCAGGACTGGACCGGCTCTCCCCGTACGGCCAGGTGCCCCGGCTCCCCGCGGCCGCGATGGACTGGACGCCGCTCGCCGTACTCACCCTGGTCGCGGCCGCTCTGATCGCCCTGGCCCTGGCCGGGTTCCGGCGCCGCGACGTCGACTGACGCCGGGCGCCGGGCCCGCGCCGGACGGTCAGAGGTGCTTGACCAGCTCCGGCATCAGGTCCTGGAAGGTCCGCCCGCCGGCCGGCTGGCCGATCGCCGTCATCTGCCAACCGGTCGCCGTGCGCTGCACCTTGGCCATGATCTGCGCGGTGTACGGCCCACCGCCGGTGAGCGTGTAGCGGGCCAGCTCGGTGCCGGTGGTCTCGTCCACGAGCCGGCAGAAGGCCGCCTCGACCTCCTGGAAGGTCTGCCCGGTGAAGGAGTTGACGGTGAAGACGATCTGGTCGACCTCGGCGGAGACGGTGGTCAGGTCGACCGTGATCGACTCGTCGTCGGTCGCGTCGCCCGCGCCGCCGACCAGGTTGTCCCCGCTGTGCCGGACCGAGCCGTCGTTGCTGTTGAGGTGCTGGAAGAAGACCACGTCCACCGGCCGTCCCTGGGCGAACAGCACCGCCGAGGCGTCCAGGTCGATCTCCCGGCCTGCGGCGAGCAGCTTGGCGAGGAAGCCCTTGCGCTCCGCCGCCTTCCAGCCGAGGCCCATCCGAACCAGGCTCAGCTGCCCACCCCCCGGCTTCTCCAGGCTGATCTTCTGCCCCTTGGCCAGCGAAACGCTCATCGCGTCCTCCTCGTTCTGCCACCGCCCGTGCCGCGAATCTACAGCACTGTAGAGAATTTATGATCATCGACGGTGCCCTGCCAGCACCTGTACCCCGTACTCCCCCGGACCTCACCCCGACAACGGTCCGCACACTGAGGGAACCGGCGCTCCGACGTCTGGCGTAGCCGCGGACCGCAGCCGGACGACCGGGGCGGCGCACGGTCTAGGGTCGGCCCCGAGGCGGCACCCGGCTGCAACGGCGCGCCGTCCGCGCACCGATCGCAGTGCTCACGACCGTTCCCGGGCCGTGCCGAAGCGCATCGGCCCACTCACGCTGGGGGGACCACCATGCCCGAGCAGCACGAAGGAACCGAACAGCACACAACACCGGAACGACCGGGGGGATCGCGCCTCGGCCGCCGGCGGCTGCTCCGGGCCGGCCTCGGCGCGGGCGGCGCACTGGCCACCGTCCGACTGCTGCCCGGCGGCACGGCCTGGGCGGCCGCGGCACCGGACACCGACCACGGCACCGCCCAGTACGACGGCAGCTGGCCCGCCACCACCCGGGCCGCCGCCCTGCGCACCACCACCTCCGCCCAGACCTGGCCGGACTGGGCCCGCTACGCCCGCATCGCCGACGGCACCTTCAACGAGCCCGCCGACATGCAGGGCGCCGTGGACGCCCTCAAGGCGCAGGAGGTCAGCGTCATCGAGCTGGACACCCTGCTCTCCGACTGGCTCACCGACGCCCAGTTCGCCGCCCACATGGCCGAGGTGAGGACGTTCACCGGCCTGGCCCACGCCGCCGGGCTCAAGGTCGTCATGTACTACCCGTCCCTGGAGCTGATCTCCCCCGGAGGCGAGAAGGGCCGCTCCTTCTACAAGAACGACCAGGGCAAGAACTGGGTCCAGCGCGACCTCGCCGGCAAGCCCAACGTGTTCTACGGCAGCGTGGTGGTCTGGGTCGACCCGGGCGACGAGAGCGTCTGGCTCAGCCCCAACTCGCCCTGGCGGGACTACTACCTCAAGCGGATCAAGGGCGTGGCCGCGACCGGCGTGGACGGTATCTGGCCGGACGTCCCGATCTACTTCGACGGCGTGCTCTCCTGGTGCGACGCCTCCACCTGGGGCGCGGCCGCGTTCAAGTCCGACACCGGCCTCGACCTGCCCAAGGCCGCGAACTTCGCCGACCCGGTCTTCCGCCGCTACGTCGAGTGGCGCCACCGCAACCTGCTCCGGTTCCAGCTGGACATCGCCGACGCGGGCCGTTCGGTCAACCCCGACCTGGTCACCTTCGTCGAGACCGTGTCGATGGACTACCGCTACGCCACCTCGATCGGCCTGGACGGCGGCTACCTGCGCCAGGCCCCCGGCGCCGTCAGCCAGGTCTGGGAGGTGGACATCCTCGGAAACTACGACGGCATGCGGCACGCCACCGCCTCCGACTGGGTCTGCCTGATCTCCATGTACAAGTACGCCCGCGCCGCCAGCGGCACCAAGCCGGCCTGGGCGTTCTCCTACGGCTGGCAGGCCGACGACGCCTCGCTGGTGATGTCCCAGCTGATCGCGGCCGGCTGCAACCCGTACGAGGTGAAGACCCCGTTCAAGAACGACACCGTGGACGCCGCGATGCGCACCCGGATGTACCGCTTCGTACGCACCAACCAGGCGAAGCTCTACGACCCGGTCTCGATCGCGCAGGTCGGCGTCTACCACTCCGCACCGTCCCGGGACTACGTGGCCCCGGGCGAAGGCAACGGGATGTACGTCAACGCCACGGCCCCGGCCGGGATCACCGACTGGTGGGGCGGCGACGACCCGCAGATGAGCTGCGCCTCGATCCCCTGGCTCGGCGAGTTCCGGGGCACCGTCAAGGCGCTGGTGTACGCCCACGTCCCGTTCGACACGGTTCCCAGCCCCGGCCTGACCGCCGACGACCTGGCCCGCTTCAAGGTCCTGCTGCTGCCCGACCTCCAGGCGGTCTCGGACGCCGAGGCGGCGCTGCTGCGCGGCTTCGTCGCGGCCGGCGGGACGATCGTGATCACCGGCCCGGCGCCCACCGCGCTGGACGAACTGGGCGGCCAGCGCAGCGAGTTCGCGCTCTCCGACGTGCTCGGCCTGCGCAGGGCCGACCCACTGCCCGCCACCAGGCAGAACTCCTACGGCAGCGGCAGCTGTTGGTACGTCAAGGCGCTGCCCGGGCTGAGCTACCTGACCAAGACCGACCAGGCCTCGGCGGACCAGCTTCTCACCGCCGTCCGGCAGTCCGCCCCGCCGGCGGTCACCCTGGCCGGGGACCGCCGGATCTTCCTGGACGCCCGGCGGCTCGGCGCGGACACCGTCGTCCACCTGGTGAACTTCACCAACTTCGGCGACACCCCGGCGGCGTTCCGCAGCACGCCCGCCAACTGCACGCTCTCCTACGCCCTCCCGGCCGGGGCGAGCGTCACCGCCGTCACCGTCGCCGGCCCGGACGGCACCGACCCGGCGCCCAAGGCCGTCCCGTACACCGTCACCGGCGGGACGGTCAGCGTGCCGCTGACCGTCGCGCAGTACTCGGTGGTGACGATCACCGTCGGTTAGCGACGGCCTCGCGGGGCACCGGGACACGCCAGAGGGCGGCGGGGTTGGCCTCGCCGCCCGGGGCGGACTCGAAGGCGATCCACTGCCCGTCCGGGGACCAGCTCGGCGCACCGTCGTAGGCGGTGTCGTCGCGGGTCACCCGGACGGGAGGGGCACCCGGGGTGCGGCCGTCCGCCGGGACCACGAAGACCTGGGCGTTCGGCAGGTCGCCCAGGTTGGAGGAGAAGACCAGGAAGCGGCCGTCCGGGGACCAGCTCGGATCGGTGTGCTCGCCCGGCGCTTCGGTGACCCGCCGCAGTCCGCCGCCGTCCGCGTTCACCGTCCACAGCGACCAGTCCTCGCGGCCCGCGCTCCGCCGCTGGAAGACGATCCGGTCGCCCTTCGGGGACCAGTTCGGCTGCCGGTTGTCGGTGCCGGTGCCCCGGCCGTCCACCAGTAGGACGGGCGCACCACCGCTGCGGCGGACCTTCCAGAGCGAGCCCTGCCCGGCGGTGTCGTCCTGCACCGCGGCGCGCTCCGGCTCCCGGCTCTGCTGGAAGACGATCCACTCGCCGTCCGGGGAGAAGCTCGGCTCGCTGTAGCCGCTGTCGTCGGCGTGGCTGGTCACCCGCTCGGGGGCGCCGCCCGGCCGCATCAGCCAGACCTCGTCGTGCCCGGACTCCCGGTCGGTGGCGAAGGCGAAGGCGTCGGCGGCGGCGTTCCAGCTGCTGCCGGGGAGGTTGACGGCCGCCTTGTCGGAATCCTCCAAGACCTTGCGCGGCGCGCCGCCGTCCAGCGGCAGGATGCCGAGGGCGGCGGCGCCCTTGTTGTAGCCCTCGCTGAACTCGGTCAACAGCACCGAGCGGCCGTCCGGGGCGAAGGCCGGGTTCTGCGCGCTGTGGCCGCCCCCGGCGCGGTAGAGCAGCCGGGCACCATCGGCGCGGCGCTCGGCACCGGCCGGGGTGGCGTCGGCCGACGGCGCACCGGTCACGGCCG
>NZ_JAHSQD010000621.1 GCF_020103755.1 Streptomyces sp. LS1784 | reverse complement strand
CCCGCGCGCGGACCGGCCAAGCGCCGCAACCTGCTGAAGATCGCCGGCATCGCGGTGGCCGTCGGCCTGCTGGCCGCCGCGGGCACCTTCCTCACCACCCGGCACGTGGTGGGCGGCGGCGCCGCCGACGACCCGACGCCGACGGCCGCCGAGTCCACCGGGCCCGAGCCCACCAGCGACGCCACCCCCGCGGTGGCGCCGCCCAGCGGCTACCACTGGGTCGACGACCCGGCCGGCTTCCGCTTCCCGCTGCCGAACGGGACCCCGCCCTGGCAGCGGATCAGCTCCGGGGACAACCAGATCTTCTACAGCCCCGACGGCAAGGTGCACTACCTGCAGTTCGCCGTCACCGTCGGCCAGTCGGTCAAGCCGCTGGAGCACATGCGGCAGATGGAGACCAGCCTTTCCAAGGCGCTCAAGGACTACAAGCAGCACCGGATGGCCAGCGCGGCGGTGAAGGGCCAGGAGGCGGCGGTCTGGGAGTTCAGCTACCTGGCCAAGGAGGGCGGCCGCCGGCGCGCGATCGAGACCGAGTTCATCAGCCAGGACGGCACCAGCTACGCGATCTACTCGTCCAGCCCGGAGAGGGGCAGCGAGTGGAACGAGGCCGAGCAGCGCTTCTACGCGGTGCTCAACAGCTTCACGCCGACCCGCTGACGGGCGCCGGCCAGGGGAGGGGCGCCCGCTTTCACCCGACTGCGGCAGATTTTTGTTACCGGCGGGTACCAGACCGGCCGCCGAACGCCTAGGCTGCGCGTATGTCGGACCTCACAGCAGATGCAGTGGCCACCGAACACTCCGGCGCCGGCAATCCGGCGGCCCCCGGTGGCGGCCGGACGGTCGCCGCGGCCGTCCCGCCGTCCCTGGTCGCCAGGCTCGCCGCCGGCGTCACCGCCACCGGCGAGCCCGACCTGGTGGAGACCGCCGCCCCGCTGACCGGCGAACGGCTGGCCAGCCTGCCGCAGTCCACCCCGGCCGACGTCGAGGTCGCCTTCCAGTTGGCCCGCCGCGCCCAGGCGGCCTGGGCCGCGCTGCCGGTGCGCCGCCGGGCCGCCGTCCTGCTGCGCTTCCACGACCTGCTGCTCAGGCGGCAGGACGAGGTACTGGACCTCATCCAGGCGGAGACCGGCAAGGCCCGGCTGCACGCCTTCGAGGAGGTACTGGCCGTCGCCATGGCCGCCCGGCACTACGGGCGGGCCGCGCACGGGTACCTCAAGGACAAGCGGCGCGGTGGCGCGCTGCCGGTGCTCACCCACGCCGTCGAGGCCCGCCGCCCCAAGGGCGTGATCGGCCACATCTCGCCGTGGAACTACCCGCTGGAGCTGTCCATCGGTGACGCCCTGCCCGCCTTCGTGGCCGGCAACGCGGTGGTCAACAAGCCCGACACCCAGACCGCGCTGACCGCGCTGTGGGCCCGCGAACTGCTGGTCGAGGCCGGGCTGCCGGCCGACCTGTGGCAGGTCGTGATCGGCGACGGCCCGGTGATCGGCCCCGCCGTGGTGGAGCACGCCGACTACGTCTCGTTCACCGGCTCCACCCGGACCGGCCGTGACGTCGCCCAGCGCGCCGCCGCCCGGCTGGTCGGCGCCTCGCTCGAACTCGGCGGCAAGAACGCCATGCTGGTGCTCGCCGACGCCGACCTCGACGCGGCCGCCGCGGGCGCCGTGCGGGCCTGCTTCTCCTCCGCCGGGCAGCTGTGCATCTCGATCGAGCGGCTGCTGGTGCACCGCTCGGTGGCCGACGAGTTCCTGGAGCGCTTCGCCGCCCGCACCCGGGCGCTGCGCCTCGGCGGGGGCCTCGCGTACGGCGCGGACATGGGCTCGCTGGTCTCCGTCCGCCAGCTGGAGACCACCACCCGGCACGTGGACGAGGCGGTCAAGGCGGGTGCCACCGTGGTGGCCGGCGGGCGTGCCCGGCCGGACCTCGGCCCGTTCTTCTTCGAGCCGACCATCCTCGACGGCGTCACCCCGGACATGGCGGTCTGCGCCGAGGAGACCTTCGGCCCGGTCGTCTCCCTCTACCGCTTCGACACCGACGAGGAGGCGGTGGCCGCCGCCAACTCCACGCCGTACGGCCTGAACTCCAGCGTCTGGACCAGGGACCTGCGGCGCGGCCGGACGGTCGCGGCCCGGCTGCGCACCGGCACGGTGAACGTCAACGAGGCCTACGCCGCCGCGTACGGCTCGGTCGGCTCGCCGATGGGCGGCATGGGCGACTCGGGGCTGGGCCGCCGGCACGGCGCCGAGGGCATCCTGCGCTTCACCGAGGCGCAGACCATCGCGACCCAGCGGCTGCTGCCGATCGCGCCCTCGTTCGGCCTGGACGACAAGCAGTTCGCCGCCGTGATGACCGGCGGGCTGCGGGCACTCAAGGCGCTGCGCTTCAAGTAGGCCTCGGCGGCACACCGGGCCCCGCACTTCCGGCGGGGCCCGGCTCGCGGTACCCACAGGCAGGTTCACCCGGCGAAGGAGCGGTGGCAGATGGTGCAGTCCGGCGGTGCGGCGGAGTTCGACTACGACGTGGTGGTGGTCGGGTCCGGCTTCGGCGGATCGGTCGCGGCCCTGCGGCTGACCGAGAAGGGCTACCGGGTCGCCGTCCTGGAGGCCGGCCGGCGCTTCGACCGGGACGAACTGCCCAGGAACTCCTGGGACCTGCCGAACTACCTGTGGGCGCCGCAGCTCGGGCTGTACGGAATTCAGCGCATCCACCTGCTGGCCAACGTGCTGATCCTGGCCGGCGCCGGGGTCGGCGGCGGCTCGCTGAACTACGCCAACACCCTGTACGTGCCGCCGAAGGCCTTCTTCGAGGACCGCCAGTGGCGCCACATCACCGACTGGCAGCAGGAGTTGGCGCCGTTCTACGACCAGGCGCAGCGGATGCTCGGGGTCCGGCTCAACCCGACCCTCACCCCCTCCGACGTCCACCTGAAGGCGGCCGCCGAGCGGATGGGCGTCGGCGACACCTTCCACATGGCGCCGGTCGGGGTCTTCTTCGGCGACGGCGGGGACACCGACGGCAGTGCCAAGGCGGCGCCCGGGGGCGAGGTGGCCGACCCGTACTTCGGCGGCGCCGGCCCGGTGCGCAAGGCCTGCGTGGAGTGCGGCGAGTGCATGACCGGCTGCCGGCACGGCGCCAAGAACATGCTCACCGAGAACTACCTCCACCTGGCCGAACGGGGCGGCGCGGAGATCCACCCGCTCACCACGGTGGCCCGGATCCGGGAGATCGGCGGGGCCGACGGGAATCGTGGCTACGCCGTGGACGTGCGCCGCACCGACGCGCGCTCGAAGACCGACCGGGTGAAGGCGGGTGCGCGGACCATCACCGCGGCCCGGGTGGTCGTCGCGGCCGGCACCTACGGCACCCAGTCGCTGCTGCACCGGATGCGGGACGGCGGCCACCTGCCCCGGATCTCGGAACGCCTGGGCGAGCTGACCCGCACCAACTCCGAGGCCCTGGTCGGCGCGCAGACCACCGACCGGCGCTACGGCACCAAGGCGGACTTCACCAAGGGCGTGGCGATCACCTCCTCGATCCACCCGGACGCCAACACCCACATCGAGCCGGTCCGCTACGGCAAGGGCTCCAACGCGATGGGCGCGCTGTCCATCGCCCAGGTCAGGGGTGGTGGAACGATCCCGCGCTGGCTGCGCTACCTGGGCAACTCGGCGCTCCACCCGGTGACCTTCGCCCGCTCGATGAACCAGCGCCGCTGGTCCGAGAAGACGATCATCGGCCTGGTTATGCAGTCGCTGGACAACTCGATCACCGTCTCGCTGAAGAAGGGCCCGCTCGGAAAGGCCCGGCTCACCTCCACCCAGGGCCACGGCGAGCCCAACCCGACCTGGATACCGGCCGCCGAGCAGGGCGCCCAGGCGCTGGCCGACGAGATCAACGGCTTCCCGGGCGGCACCGTCGGCGAGATCTTCGACATCCCGATGACGGCGCACTTCCTGGGCGGCTGTCCGATCGGCGACGCCCCCGAGACCGGCGTGGTGGACCCGTACCACCGGCTGTACGGCTACCCCGGGATCAGCGTGGTGGACGGTTCGGCCGTCTCCGCCAACCTGGGCGTCAACCCCTCGCTCACCATCACCGCGCAGGCCGAGCGCGCCATGTCGATGTGGCCGAACAAGGGCGAGGCGGACCCGCGCCCGGCCCAGGGGGAGGAGTACCGGCGGGTGGCGGCGGTGGCGCCGCTGAGGCCGGCCGTGCCCGAGGGCGCGTTCGGCGCGCTTCGGCTGCCGCTGCTGCCCGTCCCGGAGGTCCCGAAGAAGCGCGACTGAACCCGGCCCGGCGGGCCAATCCGCTTGCCCCGGTTCCCGGTTGACATCCGTTCGGGTCCGATGGGATAAACGGGCTCCCTGGGGCGGCCAGGGACTCGTCGAGCGGGGGGAACGCGGGCCATGGCCAACTGCGCAGCGTGCGGGGCGACTTCGGAGAAGGGGTCACCCGCCTGCGGGTCGTGCGGGCGGCCGTTCGCGCCCCCGGCCCCGCCGCCCGCCGTCCCGCCGCCTCCGCCGGGTGCGGCTCCGTCCGTCCCGCCGCCTCC
>NZ_JAHSQD010000620.1 GCF_020103755.1 Streptomyces sp. LS1784 | reverse complement strand
AGGGTGCCCCGCCGGTGCGGGCGGACCGGCCGCGGCGGACCCGGTCGGTGTCGGAGGGCTCGGCGAGCCAGGCGGCCGACCGGACGGCCGGCGAGCCGACGGCCGAGCCCGCGGCTCCCGTACGCCCCCGGTCCTCCGACGCGCCCTGGCACAACCCGGTGCCCGCCCACGACGAGAAGCCGTCGGCTGGCGAACCGGGTGAGCAGAAGGACGAGACCTCGGCCGGGGCGGCCGACCAGGACGGAGACGGCACGTGAACCTGCTCGACACGGTGCTGCGCTGCGTCGCCACCCTCGTCGTCTTCCTGGTCTTCCCGCTGGTCATCGGCCAGACCGAGCACAAGGTCATGGCGCACATGCAGGGCCGGCTCGGCCCGATGTACGCGGGCGGCTTCCACGGCTGGGCGCAGCTCGTCGCGGACGGCGTGAAGTTCGCGCAGAAGGAGGACATCGTCCCGGCCGGGGCGGACCGCCGGATCTTCCAGCTGGCACCCGCCGTCTCGCTGCTGCCGTACCTCTTCGTGCTGCTGGCGGTCCCGGTCGGCCCGGACGGCTTCGTCGGCCAGGCCGTCGACGCCGGTCTGTTCTTCGTGCTGGCCGTGATGGGCGTCGGCGTGATCGGCAAGCTGATGGCCGGCTGGGCCTCGGCGAACAAGTTCTCGCTGCTCGGCGCCCTGCGCACGGCCGCGCAGCTGATGTCGTACGAGCTGCCGATGGTGCTGGCGGCGGCCTCGGTGGCGATGGCCGCCGGCACGCTGTCGCTGCCCGGGATCGTGGACGCCTGGCAGTGGTACTGGCTGCCCTGGCAGATCATCGGCGCGTTCGTCTTCTTCACGGCCGGGCTGGCCGAGCTCCAGCGCCCGCCGTTCGACATGCCGATCGCCGACTCGGAGATCATCTTCGGCGCGTACACCGAGTACACCGGTCTGCGGTTCGCACTGTTCCTGCTGTCCGAGTACGTGGGCATCCTGGTGGTGTCCGCGTTGACCGCGGTGCTCTTCCTGGGCGGCTGGCACGGACCGCTGCCGGACCAGCTCGGCTGGCTCTGGACGATCCTCAAGACCTTCGCGCTGGCCTTCGTGGTCATCTGGCTGCGGGTCACCTACCCGCGCCTGCGCGAGGACCAGCTGATGCGCTTCGCGTGGACGGTGCTGATCCCGCTCGCGCTGGTCCAGCTGGCCCTCACCGGCATCATCAAGGTGGCGATCTCATGAGCTTTCCCGGTGTCGGCCTCGCCAAGGGGCTGGCCGTGACGCTGCGGACGATGACGAAGAAGAGCGTCACCGCGCAGTACCCCGACGTGCAGCCGGTGCTGCCGCCGCGTTCGCGCGGCGTCATCGCGCTGCTGGAGGAGAACTGCACGGTGTGCATGCTCTGCGCGCGCGAGTGCCCGGACTGGTGCATCTACATCGACTCCCACAAGGAGACGCTGCCGGCCGCCGAGCCGAACGCCCGGGCCCGCACCCGCAACGTGCTGGACCGGTTCGCCATCGACTTCTCGCTCTGCATGTACTGCGGGATCTGCATCGAGGTGTGCCCCTTCGACGCGCTGTTCTGGTCGCCGGAGTTCGAGTACGCGGAGACCGACATCCACGAGCTGACCCACGAGCGGGAGAAGCTCCGCGAGTGGATGTGGACCGTCCCCGCGCCGCCGGCGCTGGACCCGGCGGCCGAGGAGCCCAAGGAGGTCGCCACCGCGCGCAAGGCGGCGGACAAGCTGGCCGCGACTGCCGCGGCGGCTCTTGAGGAGAAGGGTGACGACGCGTGATCGGTGCTGCCACGCTTCTCGCGGCGACCGGTTCCCTGGAGCCGGCCGCCCGTTCGTTCCTGTCCCCGACCGGCCAGGAGATCGTCTTCCTGCTGGTCGGCATCGCCGTGCTCGGCTCGGCCGTGGTCTCCGTGACCACCCGGCAGCTGGTGCACGCGGCGCTCTGGCTGGTGGTCGCGCTCGGCGGGCTGGCGGTGGAGTTCCTGCTGCTCACGGCCGAGTTCATCGCCTGGGTGCAGGTGCTGATCTACCTCGGCTCGGTGGTCGTCCTGGTGCTGTTCGGGCTGATGCTCACCAAGGCACCGATCGGGCGCTCGCCGGACGCCGACTCCAAGAACCGCTGGGTGGCCCTGGTCGTGGCGCTGGCCTCGGCCGGGACGCTGGTCACGCTCGTGGTCGACGCCTTCCGGACCTCCTGGGTCGACCTCGGCCGGGGCGGCGGCTCGGCCGCCGTCACCGGGGCCAGTCTGTTCCGGTACTGGGTGCTGCCCTTCGAGGCGCTGTCCGTGCTGCTGCTGGCGGCCCTGGTCGGCGCGATCGTGCTGTCGCGCGGCTCCAAGCGGCGGGTGCCGGCGCCGCGGGCGGGCAAGCTGCGCGCCGGCCGGCCGGTCGGGTCCGACGGGACGGTCGCCGCCACCGCGCCGAAGCCGGCTCCGGCGGTCTCCGAGCAGTCGACCCCTGAGCAGGAGGGCTGATGCACCTCGCCTACCCCGTCGTCCTCGCCGCGCTGCTGTTCAGCGTCGGCGTGTACGGCGTGCTCGCCCGGCGCAACGCCGTCCTGGTGCTCATGTCGGTCGAGCTGATGCTCAACGCCGTCAACCTCAACCTGGTCGCCTTCGACGCCTGGCTGCGGGACTCGCTGCACGCCGGGCAGGCGCTCACCCTGTTCACCATCACCGTCGCCGCCGCCGAGGTCGGGCTGGGGCTCGCCGTCGTGCTGCTGCTGTTCCGGGCCCGGGGCACCGCGGACATCGACCGGGCCACCGCGCTCGGCGACCCGGCCGAGACGCTCGCCGTCGAGGAGACGCCCGTCGGCGCCGAGGCGCCGGCCGGATCCGAGGCACGGAAGGGCCAGGCCGCCGCATGAACCTCGCCCTGCCCGCACTCGTCCCGGCGCTGCCCGCGCTCGGCGCCGCCGCGACCCTGGCCGTCGGCAAGAAGGCGCCCGGCCTGGCCCGGCCGCTGGCGATCGTCCCGGTCGCCGCCTCGGCGGTGCTCGCCCTGGTGGTCGCCCTCCAGCTCGGCACCGGCCAGGCCCTGGACGCCGCCACCCGGCTCACCCCGACCGGCGGTCCGGACATCGCGCTCGCCCTCCACCTGGACGGCTTCAGCTCGCTGATCTCGGTGCTGGTCGGCCTGGTCGCCACCTGCGTCCAGGTCTACTCGACCGCGTACCTCAAGGAGGACCCGCGCTACCCCTCGTACGCTGCGCTGGTCTCGCTGTTCACCGCGGCGATGTTCCTCGTGGTCTACTCGGGCGACCTGATCGTGCTGCTGGTCGGCTGGGAGGTCATGGGCCTGTGCTCGTACTTCCTGATCGGCCACCACTGGGAGACCGCGGACGCCCGCTCGGCCTCGTTGAAGGCCTTCCTGGTCACCAAGCTCGGTGACGTGCCGTTCCTGTTCGGGATCTTCCTGCTCGGTGCGGACGCCGGCAGCTTCCGTGTCACGGACGTGCTGGCGGCCGCGACGGAGGGCAGGCTCGGACACCCGACGCTGACCGCCCTGCTGCTGCTCGCCGGCGTGGCCGGCAAGAGCGCGCAGTTCCCGCTGCACACCTGGCTCCCGGACGCGATGGCCGGCCCGACCCCGGTCTCCGCGCTGATCCACGCCGCCACCATGGTCGCGGCCGGCATCTACCTGGTCGCCCGGCTGCTGCCGGTGTTCCTGCTGTCGGGCGCGGCGCTGGTCGTGCTCGCGGTGATGGCCGCCGTGACGATGATCGGCTCGGCGCTCTGCGCGCTCGCCCAGGACGACCTCAAGCGGGTGCTCGCCTACTCCACCGTCGGCCAGCTCGGCTACATGGCCGGCGCGCTCGCCGCCGGGGACCGCGAGGCCTCGGTCTTCCACCTGGTCAGCCACGGCGCGTTCAAGGCGCTGCTGTTCCTGGCCGCCGGTGTGGTGATCCACGCCGCGCACACCAACTCGATCTCCGCGATGTCCCGCATCCCGGGGCTGCGCAAGCGGGTGCCGGACGCCTACTGGACGATGGGCATCGCGCTGGTCGCGCTGGTCGGGCTGCCGCCGTTCTCCGGCTTCTTCAGCAAGGAGGCGGTGCTGACCGCCGCCGAGCACGCCGCCAACGGCGAGGCGCTGACCAACGGGCTCGGCCCGGCCTCGGCGGTGCCGCAGGCGGCCGGGTGGATCGTGCTGATCTCCGCCGGGCTCACCGCGCTGCTCACCGCCGCGTACGCGACCAGGCTCTTCCTGCTGGCCTTCCACAGCCCGGCCGGTGCCGCCGCGGCCGCACCGCAGCTGCTGCCCGCCGCCGACCGGGGCACCGTCACGGCCGACCACGAGAACGGCGCGCCGTACTCGCCCGAGCTCGACGAGGCCGACCCGGCCACCGCCGAGCCGCCCGCGATGCGCTGGCCGCTGTGGGTGCTGGCCGTTCCGACCATGGGCTTCGGCGTCCTCGGTCTGCGCTCGGACTGGCTGCCCGCGCTGCTGGACGGCGGCTCGCTGCGGCCCTCCGCGGTCACCGCCGTCACCGGGACCGGGCTCGCCGTGGTCGGCGTGCTCGCCGCGTACGGCGCCTGGCGCTCGGCGACCGCCCGGCTGGGCACCGGCCGTCC
>NZ_JAHSQD010000062.1 GCF_020103755.1 Streptomyces sp. LS1784 | reverse complement strand
GGGCCGGGCTCGGCGCCGACGAGGCCGCCGCGCTGACCGCCGCCCGCCCGGCGGCCGGGCCGGCCGCGGCCGAGACCGTCGTCCGGAGCCTGTTCGGCAACTGACCGGCCGCCACCGCCATCTCCTCGGCGCTCCTCGGCGCTCCTCGGTGCCGAATTTGACGTCACGTCACGTCACGTCACGTCACATCACTCTCCACGCACCGCCGTTATCGACACCTGAAGGACCCTCCATGTCCAAGATCCTGACCACGGAGTCCGGCGCCCCGGTCGCCGACAACCAGAACTCGGCATCGGCCGGCGAGTACGGCCCGCTGCTGATCCAGGACCAGCAGCTGCTGGAGAAGCTGGCCCGGTTCAACCGCGAGCGCATCCCGGAGCGCGTGGTGCACGCCCGCGGCTCCGGTGCGTACGGCTACTTCGAGGTCACCGACGAGGTCGCGCGGTACACCCGGGCGGGCTTCCTCTCCGAGGTCGGCAAGCGCACCGAGGTCTTCCTGCGCTTCTCCACCGTGGCCGGCAACCTGGGCGCGAGCGACGCGGTGCGCGACCCGCGCGGGTTCGCGGTGAAGTTCTACTACACCGAGGAGGGCAACTACGACCTCGTCGGCAACAACACCCCGGTGTTCTTCATCAAGGACCCGATCAAGTTTCCCGACTTCATCCACTCGCAGAAGCGCGACCCGTACACCGGCGTGCAGGAGGCGGACAACGTCTGGGACTTCTGGGCCCACTCGCCGGCCTCGACCCACCAGATCACCTGGCTGTTCGGCGACCGCGGCATCCCCGCCTCGTACCGCCACATGAACGGCTACGGCTCGCACACCTACCAGTGGGTCAACGCCGACGGCGACGCGTACTGGGTGAAGTACCACTTCAAGACCAACCAGGGCATCCGCTGCCTGGACGGCGCCCAGGCCGCCGAGACGGTCGGCGGAGACGCCGACTCGCACCAGCGCGACCTCCACCAGGCCATCGAGCGCGGGGTGTTCCCGTCCTGGACCCTCTACGTCCAGCTGATGCCGGTCGCCGAGGCCGCGGACTACCGCTTCAACCCCTTCGACCTCACCAAGGTGTGGCCGCACATCGACTACCCGCTGGTCAAGGTCGGCCGCCTGGTACTCAACAGGAACCCGGAGAACGTCTTCGCCGAGGTCGAGCAGGCCGCGTTCTCGCCGAACAACTTCGTGCCCGGCACCGGCCCGTCCCCGGACAAGATGCTCCAGGGCCGCCTGTTCGCCTACGCGGACGCCCAGCGCTACCGCCTCGGCGTCAACCACACCCAGCTGCCGGTGAACGCCCCGCGCGCCACCGAGGCCGCCAACTACGGCCGGGACGGCTACATGGCCGCCAACAGCGCCGGTCGCGGCAAGAACTACGAGCCCAACTCGTACGACGGCCCTGCCCAGACCGGCGACGTACTGGCCACGCCGGTCGCGGTGGCGGGCCACACCGGCACCTACACCACCCCGGCGCACACCAAGGACGACGACTTCTTCCAGGCCGGCGAGCTGTACCGGCTGATGTCCGCAGGTGAGAGGACCCGCCTGATCGACAACATCGCGGGCTTCCTGGCGCAGGTCTCGCGTGACGACGTGGTGGAGAAGAACCTCGCCCACTTCCACGCTGCGGACGAGGAGTACGGCGCCCGGCTGGCCGCCGCCGTCGCCAAGCTGCGGGCGGGCGACGAGAGCTGACACCTCCCGCACGACGGGCCCTTCCACCGGGGCAGTGGGACGGGGCCCGTCGTGGTGTCGCCGACGTCAGCCGGTTCCGGCGGTGATCGTCCGGGCCCGGCCGTCCGGGAACCGGACGTACCCGCGCGCGGCGACCGGCTGGTTCGCCCCCCGGACCATGGCGGTCCAGAACGGCGGGGTCCTGCCGTCGAGGGACTCGCAGTCCGTCAACGGCCCGGCGGCTTCTGCACGGAACGTCCACGGATATGTACGGACGGCAGCCGTCGGAGCCGCTGGGTCGATACGCTGGTGGGTGCCCGCGGTCGCTCCGTGGGGGGACATCGGAAGGGGACGACATGTCGACACCAGCCCCGGGTCGTCACGCCGCGCTGGACCAGGGTCTGATGGGCCCGCTCACCTCCCTCCAGCACGCCCTCAGACTGCTGGAGGCGGTCGACCGCCACCCCGACGGCGCCACCCTGGTGTCCCTCGCCAGGGAGACCTCGCTCGGGCTTCCGACCGTGCGTCGGCTCGCCGAGATCCTGGAGGTCGAGGGCTACCTCCAGTGTCAGGACGGGGGTTGGCTGCTGGGCGGCACCTTCGCCCTGCTCGGCCAGCACAACCGGGAGCAGCTGGTGAAGGCCCGACTCGACCGCAAGCTCGCCGAACTCCGGGACGAGTTGGGTGCCGCGGTGTACTTCAGCCGGTACCACGACGGTGAGTTGACGGTGGAGGCGGTCTCGGCCGCCGACTGCGCGCCGGCCGTGCAGGAATGGGTGGACTTCCGGGCCACCGCGCACGCCAGCGCGATCGGCAAGTGCCTGCTCAGCCAGCTGGACGCGGACGGCCGGCGCGACCACCTCTCCCGGCACCCGGTCGCCCGGCTCACCTCCCACACCGTCACCGACGCCGACCAGCTGATGCACCGGCTGGAGCGACAGCCGGCCACGGTGCCGGTGCTGGACATCCAGGAGTACGCGCTGGGCACGGTGTGCGCGGCCGTGCCGATCACGGCGGGCAGCACGGTCGGCTGCCTGGCCACCTCGATGCCGGTGGACAACATCCACAAACTGAAGGCCGCCGCGGAGCTGCTCGCGGCCCGGGCGGCGCCGCTGATGCTGGCGATGGCGGTCTGACGGCCGGCCGACGACCGCGCACATGAGTTCGAGGAAGCCCTGCCGGGAAGTCGGCGGGGCTTCGCGCGTTTCCCGCGGTGGCCGCCGGTGTGCGGCACTTATTAGACTCGATGTCGATAAGACTCGCCGAGGCCCTTGTCCCGGGGGCTACCCGCGAGTACGTTTCCCTGAGCCGAGCCGCCGCCCCCAGGTCAGGAGGGCCTGCCATGCCCCGTTCCGCCCCCGTCCCCGCCCTCGCCGCCCCCGCGGCGCGCGTGCACGACGGCCTCGTCCTGGAGCCCCGGGACGTCCACTTCGAATGGGCCCAGCTGCCGCTGCACTGGATCCCTGACGAGCCGATGGCCACCCACGTCATCAACGTGCTGCACCTGCTGCTGCCGGAGGGGGAGCGGTGGTTCGTCAAGGTGTTCAAGGAGGCGCTGCCGCTCATCCGGGACGAGCAACTGCGCGAGGAGGTCCTTGGGTTCATCGGGCAGGAGGCCATTCACGCCGAGGCGCACCAGGAGGTCCTGGACCACCTGCTCGGCCAGGGGCTCGACCCGCGGCCGTACGTCCGGCAGATCTCCTGGCTGTTCCGGCGCGTCCTCGGCGACAAGCCGGGGCTGACGCCGGCCCGGCGACGGGAGAACCTCATCGAGCGGGTCGCCTTCATCGCGGCAATCGAGCACTTCACCGCCTTCCTCGGCAACTGGGCGCTCAACTCCCCGGGCCTGGACCGGGCCAAGGCCGACCCGACCATGCTGGACCTGCTGCGCTGGCACGGCGCGGAGGAGGTCGAGCACCGCAGTGTCGCCTACGACCTGATGGTGCACCTGGACCCGGGCTACCTGCGCCGGGTGCGCGGGATGGTGTTCTCCGGGCCGCTGCTGGTCCACCTCTGGGTGCGCGGCGCCCGCTTCCTGCTCGCCGCCGACCCCACCCTGAAGGGGCGGCTCAAGCCCACCTGGCGGGAGGCGGGCCGGATCGCCAGGCGCGGACTGCTGCCGGACCCGGTCAAGTCGATCCGCTCCGGGCTGCGCTACCTGCGGCCGGGCTACCACCCGACCCAGGAGGGCTCGTCCAGCCAGGCGCTGGGCTACCTCGCCACCTCCCCGGCCGCCCGTGCGGCCGCCGGGCGCGGCTGACGGGTGACGGGGTTCAGAGTTCAGAGTTTGGAGTTCAGAGTTCAGCGAACAGAAAACGTTATCTGTTCGCTGAACTCTGTTCGCCGGACTCCGAAGTCTGACGTCTGAAACCTGTCACCCGCTCCCCGCCACCCGCCGCCCGCCCTCTCCCGACGCCCAAGGATCCCGCCGGATGGACCTGCTCACCCCACCCCCCGACCTCTACGGCCGCCCCCGCGCCGACGGCTTCATCCGATGGCTCACCGCCTTCGGCGACCGGTACTCCCCGGCCCTCGGCGGCCCGCTGCTGCGCCGCAACCCCCGCCGGCCGCTCAGCCGCCCCACTCAGCCGCTCCGGCTGGTCGTCGCCGAGCGCCGCCAACTGACCGCCGACGTCATCGAGTTGATACTCGTCGACCCCTCCGGCGGCCCGCTGCCCGGCTGGCAGCCCGGCGCCCACCTGCGCCTCGCCCTGCCCTCCGGCCGCGAGCGCCACTACTCCCTCAGCGGCGACCCGGCCGACCGCACCGCCTACTCCATCGCCGTCCGGCGGCTGCCCGAGGGCGGCGGCGGGTCCGTCGAGGTCCACGACGCGCTGTACCCCGGCACCCGGCTCACCGCCCGCCGCCCGCGCAACGGCTTCGCCTTCTGCGCCGAGCCCGCCGTCCTCCTGCTGGCAGGCGGCATCGGCATCACCCCGCTGCTCCCGATGGCCCGCGAGGCGCAGCGGCACGGCCTGGACTGGCGCCTGGTGCACGTCGGCCGCAGCGCCGACACCCTCCCGTACACGGACGAGCTGCGCGCCCTCGACCCGCACCGGGTGGTGCTGCGCACCGACGACGAGCACGGCGGCGTCCCCACCGGCCCGGAGCTGCTCGCCCTCGCCCCGCGTGGCGCCGCCGTCTACTGCTGCGGGCCGGCCCCGATGCTCGCCGCCGTGCAGCGTGCCCTGGACGGTTCCCCGGCCGCCTCCCTGCACTTCGAGCGCTTCGGCGCCGCCCCGGTCACCGGCGGTGAGCCGTTCACCGTCCGCCTCGGCACCGAAGGCCCCACCCTCGACGTCCCCGCCGACCGTTCCGCCCTGGACGTGCTGCGCGAGACCCGACCGGACCTCCCGTACTCCTGCCACCAGGGCTTCTGCGGCACCTGCGAGGTCCGCGTGCTGGCCGGCTCGCCCGACCACCGGGACCGCCGCCTCACCCCCGAGCAGCGTGCCGCCGGCGCCCTGCTGCCCTGTGTCTCCCGGGCCGCCGAGGGCGAGACCCTCGTGCTCGACCTCTAGAAGGAGTCCTGCCATGGCGAAAGCGACCCCCGCCTTCCGCTACACCGAGCGCGACCTCGCCCGCTTCCGCGAGACCCAGCAGCTCGCCTACGACTGCGCCGAACAGGTCGCCGCCTGGATCGAACCCGGCGTCACCGAGCGGCAGGCCACTGCCGAGCTGCGCCGCCGCCTGGTCGCCGCCGGGGTCCAGGACTTCTTCCACGTCCCCTTCGCCTGGTTCGGCGACCGGACGGCGTTCCGGCACTTCCGCACCCCGCTGCAGTTCTTCGCCGGCAACCGACGGCTGGAGGAGGGCATGCCGTACGTACTGGACTGCGCGCCCGTGGTGGACGGCTACACCGCCGACATCGGCTACGGCGGCAAGGTCGGCGAGAACCGGGTCTGGGACCGCCTGGCCGCCGACCTGAAGGTCTACCGCGAGCTGATCCTCGTCGAGGTGCGGGCCCGCAAGCCGCTCGCCGAGGTGTACGCCGCGGTGGACGCCCAGCTCGCCGCGCACGGCTACGACAACCGCCACCAGGTCTACCCGGGCCGGGTGATCGGCCATCAGGTCACCCGCAACACCGCGCGCGGCCCGGCCGGGGTGAACGTCTTCGGCTTCGGCGTGCGCACCCTCCAGACCCTCGGCCGCGAGCTCATCTCCGAACGCCTGCACGGCCGTTCGCCGCTCTGGGCGGACGGTCGCTCCTCCCGGCACGCGCCCACCCCGGGCCTGTGGGCGGTCGAGCCGCACATCGGCTTCCGCGGCGTGGGCATCAAGTTCGAGGAGCTGCTGGTGGTCACCGAGGACGACGCCTACTGGCTCGACGACGACCTGCCGCACGTCCGCCGTTGGACCGCCACCGCCGGGCAGACTGCCGTCGAGCCGACCACCGTCGAGCCGACCACCGCCGAGCAGACCGCCACCGGGCAGACTGCCGTCGAGCCGACCACCGAGCGGGCCGCCACCGAGCCGACCGCTGCCGAGCCGACCACCCTGGAGGCCACCCGATGACGCACCCGACGACCAGCCGGACGAAGCGCCCGGCGGCGCCCCCGGTCCGCCGCCGCACCGTCCACTCCGGCGGCCTCGCGCTCGCCGTCTTCGAGCAGGGCGACCCGGGCGCCCCCACCGTCCTCCTTGTGCACGGCTACCCCGACTCCCACGCCGTCTGGGACGACATCGCCGCCGACCTCGCCCGCGACCACCACGTGGTCCGCTACGACGTGCGCGGCGCCGGCGAGTCGGCCGCCCCCGCCGACCGGTCCGGCTACCGCCTGGAGCAGCTCGCCGAGGACCTGTTCGCCGTCGCCGACGCCGTCAGCCCGGACCGCCCGGTGCACCTGCTCGCCCACGACTGGGGCTCGATCCAGTCCTGGGAGGCCGTCACCGCACCCGGCGCCGAGCGCCGGATCGCCTCGTACACCACCCTGTCCGGCCCCAGCCTGGACCACATGGGCCACTGGCTGCGCCACCGGCTGCGCCGCCCCACCCCGCGCCACCTGGGGCAGCTGCTGCACCAGGGCCTGCACTCCTGGTACATCACCGCCTTCCACCTGCCCTACCTCGCCCCCGGCATCTGGCGCCTCGGCCTGGCCCGGGCCTGGCCGCGGGTGCTGCGCGACCTGGAGCACGTCACCCCGCGCGCCGACCACCCGCAGCCCACCCTGCGCCGCGACGCGGTCCGCGGCATCGAGCTGTACCGGGCCAACTTCCGCCCCACCCTGGGCCGTCCGCGCGAACGGCGGACCGAGGTGCCGGTCCAGCTGATCACCCTCACCCGGGACCGGTACGTCGGCACCTACCTCTCCGAGGGACTGGAGCGCTGGGTGAGCGACCTGACCCGCAGGACGCTGCACGCCGGCCACTGGTCGGCGCTGCTGGAGAAGGGAGCCACCGTGGCCGGACTGGTCCGCGAGTTCACCGCCCGCATCGACGAGGGGCGGTCCCGACCGGCCGAGGGCGACGGCCGGCTGGTCGTGGTCACCGGCGGCGGCAGCGGCATCGGCCGGGCCACCGCGCTCGCCTTCGCCGAGGACGGTGCCCGGGTGGTGGTCTGCGACCTCGACCTCGCGGCTGCCGAGCGCACCGCCGAGCTGGCCTCGCTGATCGGTCCGAAGGCACACGCCCACCGGGTGGACGTCTCCGACGGCGCCGCGATGGACGCCTTCGCACAGACCGTCGCCGCCGAGTACGGGGTGCCCGACGTGATGGTCAACAACGCGGGCATCGGCCACTCCGGGACGTTCCTGCAGACCACCGAGAAGGAGTGGCAGCGGGTCCTGGACGTCAACCTCTGGGGCGTGATCCACGGCTGCCGCGCCTTCGGCACCCTGATGGCCGACCGCGGCCAGGGCGGCCACATCGTCAACGTCTCCTCCGCCGCGGCCTACCTGCCCTCCAAGGCGCTCACCGCCTACGCCACCAGCAAGGCCGCGGTGTTCATGCTCTCCGACTGCCTGCGCGCCGAGTTGGTCGGCCACGGCATCGGCGTCTCCACCATCTGCCCCGGCATCGTCAACACCAACATCACCCGCACCTCCACCTTCTCCGCCACCACCTCCACCGAACAGGCCGCCAAGCAGGCCCGCGCCGCGAAGCTCTACGCCCGCCGCGGCTTCCCGCCGGAGAAGGTCGCCACCGCCATCCTCACCGCGGTCCGCACCGGCAGGCCCGTGGTCCCCGTCACCCCCGAGGCCAAGGCCGCCCGACTGCTCTCCCGGCTCAGCCCCGGCCTCCTCCGCCTCGCCGCCCGCCTCAACGTCACCTGACCCGGTCGCCGGCAGATACGCCCCGGGTGGCCCGCAGCGCCGCCCGGGGCTGTGAGAGCATCGAGGCCCATGGAGATGACGACGGCCCTGTGGTCCTTCGCCCTTGTCGTGGGGCTGCTCACGCTCACGCCCGGGCTCGACACCGCGCTGATCCTGCGGACCTCGGCCCTGGGGCGCCGACGGCAGGCGTGGGGGGTCGTGCTGGGGATCCAGACCGGGACACTGCTCTGGGGGACGCTGACCTCGGCCGGGGTGACGGCGCTGCTGACCGCCTCGCAGGTGGCGTACGAGATCCTGCGCTGGGCGGGCGCCGCGTACCTGGTGTGGATGGGCATCGGGATGCTGCGCAAGCGGGGCGGCGAGGCGGCGGCCGAGGAGGAGCCGGAGGACGGCGGGTTCGCGCACGGCTGGCGGCGGGGCACGCTGACCAACCTGCTGAACCCCAAGGTCGGGGTCTTCTACGTGGCCGTGCTGCCGCAGTTCATCCCGGCCGGCGCCCCGCACTTCGTCGCCGGTGTGGCGCTGACCTGCGTACACGTCGTGGAGGGCCTGCTCTGGTCGACCGTCCTGGTGGGCTTCGCCCAGGTGCTGCGCGGCTGGCTGCGCCGGCCGGCCGCCCGGCGGCTGATGGACCGGGTGACCGGCGCGGTCGTGGTGGGCTTCGGCGTGAAGCTGGCGCTGACCGACTGACCGACTGACCGACTGACCGACTGACCGCCTGACCGAGGCCGTCGCCCGGGCCCCGGTGGCGACCTCCGGCAGGGCACGCGTGATCCCTGCTCCTTCCCCGGGCTCGGGGCGGGTCCGCACCTCCGGCCGCCCGTCGCGCCGGTGGCCACGCAACGTGAGCGGCGCCGGAGCCGTGTGCGGCTCAGGCCGCGTGGGTACGGGGCGTCGGGCCGCCCGCCGTGTCACCCTCCGTCGCCGTTCGCGACACGTCGTGGTGGATCGGCCCGTCCGAGGCACTCAGCGGCAGGCAGCTGCCGCCGCGTCGGTGGGCGATGATCTCGGCGGCGACCGAGACCGCCGTCTCCTCCGGGGTCCGCGAGCCGAGGTCCAGCCCGATCGGGGAGCGCAGCCGGGCCAGTTCGGCCTCGGTGAGCCCCGCCTCGCGCAGCCGGGCCGCGCGGTCCCGGTGGGTGCGGCGCGAGCCCATCGCGCCGACGTAGCCGACCGGCAGCCGCAGGGCGCGTTCCAGCAGCGGGATGTCGAACTTGGCGTCGTGCGTGAGCACGCAGAGCACGGTCCGCCCGTCGATCCGGCCGAGCTGGGAGTCCAGGTAGCGGTGCGGCCAGTCGACCGCCACCTCGTCGGCCTCGGGGAAGCGGCGGGCGGTGGCGAAGACCGGCCGGGCGTCGCAGACGGTCACGTGGTAGCCCAGGAACTTTCCGATCCGCACCACCGCGGCCGCGAAGTCGATCGCCCCGAACACCAGCATCCGCGGCGCGGGCACGTACGATTCGACGAAGCAGGTGACGGTGCCCTGCCGGTGCTCGTCGCAGAGGCGTCCGTCCAGGCCGAGCACGAGCCGGCCGGTGCGTCCGGCCTCCAGCATCGCCCGGGCCTGCGCGACGATCGCCCGCTCCAGCCCGCCGACCGTCGAGGGCGTCGGCGAGAGCACGCCGGCGACGCCGTCGGCGGTGACGGCCAGCGTGGCCCCGACCATCCGGCCCGGCCCGGCGATCACCCGCACCAGCGCCACCGGCGTGCCGGCCGCGATGTGCGCGATCCCGGCGTCCAGCCCGGCGTCGGCCCCCGGCACCACCGGCTGGACGAACACGTCCAGGACGCCGCCGCAGGTCAGACCCACCGCGAAGGCGTCCTCGTCGCTGTACCCGAAGCGTTCCAGCACCGGCCGGCCGCTCGCGATCGCGGCCTGGCACAGCTCGTACACCGCGCCCTCGACGCATCCGCCGGAGATGCTGCCGACCGCCTCGCCGTCCGCGTCCACGGCCAGCGCCGCCCCGGGGTCGCGCGGAGCGCTGCCGGAGACGCCGACCACGGTGGCCACGGCGAAGGAGCGCCCGGACGCGTGCCAGGCCCGCAGCTGCTCGGCGATGTCCTGCATAGGGAGGCTCCTTACACGGTTTCGACAGTAGCGGGAGGCGCCGCCGTACGGGAAACGATCCCGTACGGCGGCGGTAGTGCCCAGTGCGGCGGCGCCCGGCCGGCGGCGGCGCCCGGCCGGCGGTGCGGACGGCTAGTGCACGCCCAGCCAGGACTTGATCGGGGTGATCGCGAAGTACACCACGAACACCGCGGTGAGGATCCACATCAGCGGCCCGGGCTCGCGCGGGCGCCCCAGCCCGGCCTTGATGGCGGTGTACGAGATGACGCCGGCCGCGACGCCCGCGGTGATGCTGTACGTGAACGGCATCAGCGCGCAGGTGAGGAAGGCCGGGACGGCCACCTCCCGGTCGGACCAGTCGATGTGCCGGGCCTGGCTCATCATCATCGAGCCGATCACCACCAGGGCGGCCGAGGCCACCTCGACCGGGACGATCCCGGCGATCGGCGAGAAGAACAGCATCAGCGCGAACAGGGCGCCGGTGACGGTGGAGGCGAGCCCGGTGCGGGCGCCGTCGCCGACGCCGGTGGCGGACTCGACGAAGACGGTCTGCCCGGAGGCGCCCGCCAGGCCGCCGACCGCGCCGCCCGCGCCGTCGATGAACAGCGCCTTGGACAGCCCGGGCATCCGGCCCCGCCGGTCGGCCAGTCCGGCCTCGGTGCCGACGCCGATGATGGTGGCCATCGCGTCGAAGAAGCCGGCCAGCACCAGGGTGAACACCGCGACCGAGGCGCTGATCGCGCCCATGCCGCGGCCGCCGAACGCGCCGAACAGGTCGATGTCGCCGAACAGGCTGAAGTCGGGTGCGGAGACCGGGCTGCCGGGCCAGACCGGCACCGAGTTCTTCCAGGCCTCGGCCGGCACGTGCGCGGCCTTGTTGACGATCATCGCGAGCACGGTGCCGCCGGCGATGCCGATCAGGATCGCGCCGCGGACGCCGCGCGCCATCAGCACGAAGATCGTCAGCAGGGTGACGCAGAAGACCAGCACCGGCCAGCCGGCCAGCTCGCCGGTCGGGCCGAGCGAGAGCGGGGTGGGACCACCGGTGTGCATGAACCCGGCCTTGTAGAGGCCGATCACCGTGACGAACAGGCCGATGCCGATGGTGATGGCGTGCTTGAGTGGCAGCGGGATGCCGTTCATGATCCTTTCGCGCAGTCCGGAGACCACCAGCAGCACGATCAGCAGGCCGTAGATCACGCACAGGCCCATGGCCTGCGGCCAGGTGGTGTGCGGGACGACCAGCGCGGAGACCGCGCCGGAGACCGAGAGCCCGGCGGCGAGGGCGAGCGGCACATTGCCGACCAGGCCCATCAGGACGGTGGTGACGGCGGCGGCCAGCGCGGTGGCGGTGGTCAGCGCGGCGTGGTCCAGCTTGACGCCGGTGACGTCCGCGCCGCTCAGGATGAGCGGGTTGAGCAGGATGATGTACGCCATCGCCATGAAGGTGGTGAGCCCACCGCGCAGTTCGTCGGCGAGGGTCGATCCCCGGGCCGAGATCTTGAAGTAGGCGTCCAGTGCGCCGGTGGGGCGTGGTGCCGGGGGCGACGGGTGGGTGTCGTCCTCGACGGGTCTGTCTTCGGTGGTGCCGGGCTCCGTGGGGATCCTGGTCATGTCCACTCCCAAGTGTCAAAGGGGGTTGGGGTGGGCGAGCCGACCTGACTGCCGGTCAACGAAGCGGCGTAGGGGGACGTATCGACTCACTGGGGGCACTCGCGAGACGAGGGGAGTGCCGGCGGTGCATCCGAGCGTGGTGCGCACCGCTGCGAACCCCGGCGCGGGCAGGGCAGCGGAGGTGGGGGTGGGGGTGCCCCGGGGCGGCGGGGAGGACGGTCACCGCCCCGGGGGAGTGCCGACGGGCAGGCTGTTCCCGGCGGTTCGGCGCTCAGCCCGGCTGTTCGGTGGTCAGGTGCTCCGGCCGGACCGGGATCCGGTTGAGCGCCAGCCCGGTGGCGTTGCGGATGGCGGCCACGATGGACGGCGTCGCCGAGACTGTCGGCGCCTCGCCGACCCCGCGCAGCCCGTACGGCGCGTTGGGGTCGGGCAGTTCGAGCACCTCCACCGGGATCGGCGGGGTGTCCAGGATGGTGGGGATCAGGTAGTCGGTGAAGGAGGCGTTGCGCACCTTGCCGTCCCGCACGATGATCTCCTCCATCACCGCGAGGCCCAGGGCCTGGGTGCAGCCGCCCTGGATCTGGCCGACCACGGAGAGCGGGTTGAGCGCCTTGCCGACGTCCTGGACGGCGGTGAGCTCGACCACCTTGACCAGGCCGAGCTCCACGTCCACGTCCACCACCGCACGGTTGGCGCAGAAGCTGTACTGGACGTGGCCGAAGCCCTGACCGGTCTCCTTGTCGAAGGGCTGGGTGGGCCGGTGGTGGTGCTCGCGGGTGAGGTCGACGGCCTCGTCGCCGAGCAGGTCGGCCATGGAGACCAGCACCCCGGCGCTCTTCGAGACCACCTTGCCGCCGGCCAGCGCCAGGTCGTCGTGGGTCCAGCCGTAGCGCCGACGGCCCCTGTCGAGCAGCTCCCGGCGCACCGCCTCGGCGGCCAGCTTCACCGCGCCGCCGGTCATGTACGTCTGGCGCGAGGCGGAGGTCGAACCGGCCGACCCCACCTCGGTGTTGGCCGGATGGATGGTGACCTGCTCGACGCCCAGCTCGGTGCGGGCGATCTGGGCGTGCACGGTGACGCCGCCCTGGCCGACCTCGGCCATCGCGGTGTGCACCACGGCGACCGGTTCGCCGCCGATCACCTCCAGCCGCACCCGGGCGGTGGAGTAGTCGTCGAAGCCCTCGGAGAAGCCGACGTTCTTGATGCCGACCGAGTAGCCGACGCCGCGCACGATCCCCTCGCCGTGCGAGGTGTTGGACAGCGCGCCGGGCAGCCGGCGCAGGTCCGGGTGCTCGGTGTCCAGCGGCGGCGGCAGCGGCATCTCCTTGGCCCGCCGGAGCAGTTCGGCCACCGGCGCGGGCGAGTCGATCTGCTGGCCGGTGGGCATGAAGTCGCCTTCGGACATCGCGTTGAGCTGCCGCAACTCCACCGGGTCCATGCCCAGTTCGGCGGCCAGCTTGTCCATCTGCGACTCGTAGCCGAACGCCGCCTGCACCGCGCCGAAGCCGCGCATCGCCCCGCAGGACGGGTTGTTGCTGTACAGCGCGATGGCGTGCATCCGCACGTTCGGGATCACGTACGGGCCGTGCCCGAGCGAGGCCGCGTTGCCGACCACGGCGGGGGAGGCGGAGGCGTACGCGCCGCCGTCCAGGACGATCCGGCAGTCGGCGAAGACCAGCCTGCCGTCCCGGGTCGCGCCGTGCTCGTAGTGCATCCGCGCCGGGTGGCGGTGCACGTGGCCGAAGAAGGACTCGTCCCGGGAGTAGACGATCTTGACCGGCTTGCCGGTGTGCAGGGCCAGCAGGCAGGCGTGGATCTGCATCGACAGGTCCTCGCGGCCGCCGAACGCGCCGCCGACGCCGGCCAGGGTGAGCCGGATCTTCTCCTCCGGCAGGTCGAGCACCGGCGCCATCTGCTGGCGGTCGACGTGCAGCCACTGGGTGGCGACGTAGAGGTCGATGCCGCCGTCCTCGGCGGGCACCGCGAGGCCGGACTCCGGGCCGAGGAAGGCCTGGTCCTGCATGCCGACCTCGTAGTCGCCGCTGACGATCACGTCCGCCAGCGCCCGCACCTCGTCGGTCACGCCCAGGCCGGAGACGAGCTTCTGCTCGTGGCAGATGTTGCCGTGCGCATGGGACTTGTACTCGTGCGGCTCGTGCACGTACCCGTGCGTCTCCGGGTCGAGGCACTGCTCCTCGGTGACGATCGGGGTGAGCACCTCGTACTCGACCGCGATCTTCTTCACCGCGCGGCGGGCCGTCTCCGGATGGTCGGCGGCCACCAGCGCGATCGCCTCGCCGTGGTACCGGATCCTGTCGATGGCCAGGGCCGGCTGGTCCTGGATCTCCAGGCCGTAGTACTTGGAACCGGGGATGTCCTCGTGCGTCAGCACCGCGTGCACCCCGGGCACCTTGAGCGCCTCGGAGATGTCCACCGAGAGGATGTTCGCCCGGGGGTGCGGCGAGCGCAGTGCCGTGCCCCAGAGCATGTCCTCGTGCCACAGGTCGGAGGAGTAGGCGAACTCGCCCCGGACCTTCAGGTTGCCGTCCGGGCGCAGCGGCGAGCCGCCGATGCCGTCCTTGGACGCCTGGTTGATGTTCTGGAGGTTCTTCTGCCCCTGGATGGTCCGCTGGATGGTCCGCTCGTTCACGCCGCACCGGCCTTCCCCGCGCACTTGCGGGCCGAAGCCAGCCGCACCGCGTCCATGATCTTCTCGTAGCCGGTGCAGCGGCACAGGTTGCCGGACAGCGCCTCGCGGATGTCGTCGTCGCTCGGCTGCGGGTCGTCCTCCAGCAGCGCGTCGGTCTGCACCAGCAGGCCGGGGGTGCAGAAGCCGCACTGGACGGCGCCGGCGTCGACGAACGCCTGCTGGACCAGGCCCAGTTCGCCGTCCTCCGTGCTCAGGCCCTCGACCGTGCGCACCTCGCGGTCCTGCACCTGGCCGGCCGCGACCAGGCAGGAGCAGACCGGGACGCCGTCCAGGTAGACCGTGCAGGAGCCGCACTCGCCCTGCTCGCAGGCGTTCTTCGAGCCCGGCAGGCCGACCCGCTCGCGCAGCACGTACAGCAGGCTCTCGCCCTCCCACACGTCGTCGGCCTCGACCGGCCTGCCGTTGGCGGTGAAAGTGACCCTCATGCCGCGCTCCTGATCTGCTTGCTGTAGTCGGTCCAGGTCCAGGTGAGGGTGCGGCGGGCCATCACGGCGAGCGCGTGCCGGCGGTAGTCGGCGGTGCCCCGGACGTCGTCGATCGGCGAGGCCGCGGCCTTCACCAGCTCGCCGAAGCGCTGGACCACCTCGGTGCCCAGCAGCTCCCCGGACTCCCACAGGCCGCGCTCGGCGAGCACGTTCTGGAGGTACTCCTCGGCCTCGACGGCGCGCCGCGGCGTGGGGGCGGCCGAGCCGATGCCGGTGCCGACGGTTCCGTTCCGGGGGTGCAGGGCGAAGCCGAACGCGCAGACCGCGATCACCATGGCGTTGCGGGTGCCGATCTTCGAGAACTGCTGCGGTCCGTCCGCCACCGGGATGTGCACGGTCCGGATCAGCTCGTCGGCCTCCAGGCTGTTGCGCTTCACCCCGACGTAGAAGTCGTCGATCGGAATCAGCCGGGTGCCGCGCACCGAGACCGCCTCGACGAACACGTCCCGCCCGGCCGCCAGCAGCGCCGGGTGCGAGTCGCCGGCCGGAGAGGCCGCCCCGAGGTTGCCGCCGACGCTGCCGCGGTTGCGGATCTGCGGCGAGCCGACGGTGCGGGCCGCCAGCGCCAGCCCGGGCAGCGGAGCGGACAGCTCCGCGATGATCCGGGCGTACGGGACCGCGGCGCCGAGCCTGACGACGCTGCCGTCGTTCGACCATTCGGCGAGTTCGGCGATGCGGTTCAGGTCGAGAATGGCGGATGGCCGGTGCACGTCGAAGTTCAGTTCGACCATGACGTCCGTGCCGCCCGAGACGGGCAGCGCGGTCGGGTACTCGGCCTTCGCCGCGAGCGCCTCGTCCCAGGTGGCGGGCCGAAGAAACTCCATGCGGGTGTCTCCTCAAGTCGTCGCCCGCCGGGTGTCCGGCGGCGTGTCGCCCAGTGAACCGCTGTGACGCGGCCCACTGGCAGTCACCGATGGCATGAAGCCCCGGCTGTGAGCCCGCCCGGCATCCTGTACGTTCCTCTAAGGAGGAGAATCTCGCAGCCCAGGTGTTCACCGGGTGCTACCTACGACCGTAATCCGGCCGTGACGCGCGGGCTACGGGCCCGCGCGCACACCCGTTCGGCCAGGCCCTATCGTTACCCCTTCATCCCTCCCCCCCCAGCCCCGTTAAGGAGTCCGCGGATGCGCGTCCGTGACCTGCTCGCCCCCGGCGCCCCGCGACTGCGCCTGCTCGCGGCCGAGGAAGAGCTGGACCGGCAGGTCAGCGGTGTGATGACGACGGACCTCCAGGACCCGGGCCGCTACCTGCACGGCGGCGAACTGGTGCTCACCGGCATGCTCTGGCGCACCGTCCCGGCCGACTCCGAGCGCTTCGTCCGCACCCTCGCGGCCGGCGGCGCGGTCGCCCTGGCCGCCGGCGAGGCCGAGGTCGGCCCGGTGCCCGAGGACCTGGTCGAGGCCTGTCGCCGGCACCGGATGCCGCTGCTCGCCGTCCCCGACGACATCGCCTTCGGCACCGTGACCGAGTTCATCGGCCGCCAGGTCTCCGCCGACCGCGCGGCCGACCTCGCCGCCCTGGTCGACCGGCACCGCCTGCTGGTCTCGGCGGCCGGCGGCGGCGGACTGGACGCGGTGCTGGACCTGCTCGGCGGCGACCTCGACCTGGACTGCTGGGTGCTCACCCCGACCGGCGCGGTGATCGCCGGCCCCGCGGACCGGCTCTCCGCCCAGGACCGCGACCAGCTGGTCCGCGCCCACCTCGCCGCCCAGCGCCAGCGCCGCCGCCCCCCGCACCGGGTCCGGCTGGCGGCCGGCTCCTACTCGCTGCTGCCCGCCCCGGCCTCCGCCGAGCAGGACGCGCCGCAGGCCGAATGCGCGCTGGCCGACTGGGTGCTCGCGGTGGCCGGCGACGTCACCGAGTGGACCACCAAGCGCCAGCAGCTCGCCGAGAACCTGGCCCGGCTGGTCGCCGCCGAGCGCCACCGCCGCGACGAGGGCCGCCGGCTGCGCCGCCGGCTCGCCGACGAGGTGCTCGCCCTGCTGCGCCGCGACGCCGACCCGGCCGAGATCAGCCGCACCCTCTACGCCTCCTCGGCGATGGCCGCCCGCTACGAGATCCCCGAGTCCAAGTCCCAGGCGGAGGAGGGCTCCTGGCTGGTGCTCAGCGCCGAGGGCACCGGCCTGCCGGAGGGCGCCGTACGGGCGGTGCTGGAGGAGGCGCTCGGCGGCATCACCGACCGCGCGCTGGTCGCCGGGACGGGCATCGGCGCGGTGGTGGTGCTGCCCGCCCTGGAAGGCCCGGTGCCCGCCGACACCCTGCGCGAACTGCTCGCCCCGCTGGAGGCCGGGCTCGGCTCGGAGGGCCGGATCACCCTCGGGGTCTCCGCTCCCGCCTCCGAGGCCGGCGGCCTGCGCGGCGCCCTGGAGGAGGCCCGGCACGCCCGCCGGATCGCCGCCTCCCGGGTCGGCCGGGTCTGCGTCGCGGGCCCCGAGGAACTCGCCTCGCACGTGCTGCTGCTGGCCGCCGTCCCGGACGAGGTGCGCCGCGCCTTCCGCAGCCGGCTGCTGGACAAGGTGATCGCGTACGACATCGAGCACCAGGCGGACCTGGTCCGCACCCTGGAGGCCTTCCTGCGTTCGGACGGCTCCTGGACCCGCTGCGCCGCGCAGCTGCACGTCCACGTGAACACCCTGCGGTACCGGATCGGCCGGATCGAGGAGCTGACCGGACGTGACCTCTCCCGGCTGGAGGACCGGGTGGACTTCTACCTGGCGCTGGAACTGGCCTGACGGCACGCCCCGAAACGCGGGAGGGCCCGCCGCGACCACTGGTCGCGGCGGGCCCTCGTCGTACGGTCCGCTACTGCCGGTCCGCTACTGCACCGGGATGACCGAGGTCAGCCACTCGAAGGCGCCCGGGACCATCTTCTTCCACTGCTCGGTGGTGTGCGGGCCGGAGCCCTCCTCGACCTGGACGGTGGTCGGGGCCTTGGCGGTGGCGCGGATCGCCTCGCCGTCCTCGTAGCCGTCGCCCTTGGAGCCGCTGACCAGCAGGGCGACCTTCGGCGGCTGCGGGGCGGTCTTCAGGATGTTGACCGGGTTGTTGGCCTCGCGCAGCTTGGCGTCCTTGCCGACCAGGGAGTCCGGCTCACGGGCCGGGTCGTTGTAGCCGGACATCGCGATGGCGGCCCGGTACCGGTTGGGGTGGGACAGCGACAGCTTGGCGGCGCAGTGCGCGCCGGCCGAGTAGCCGGCGATCGCCCAGCGGTCCGCGGACGGGTCGGCGCGGAAGTTGTCCAGCACCATCTGCGGGACGTCGCGGGTGACCCAGGCGTCGGCGTTGACCTTGCCGGCGATGTCGGTGCAGCCCGCGTCCTGGTTGTTCAGCAGCTTGGTGCGGGGCGAGACCAGGATGAACGGCGCGACCTTGCCCTGCTGCATCAGCGGTTTGAGCTGCTCGGAGACCTTGAGGGTGCCGTACCAGGTGGAGGAGGAGCCGGGGTAGCCCGGGATCAGCTCGACCACGGGGAACTTCTTGTCCTTGAACGCCGGGTCGTTGTACTGCGGCGGCAGCCAGACCAGCACCTCGCCGTCGACCCCGGACACCTGTCCCTTGAGCTCGGTCTTCTGTACGTCGCCCGGGACGAGCGGGTCGTTCACGCCGCCGAAGCTCTGCTTGACCTTCGGCGGCTCCTTGGCGGCGTCATTGCTCTGGCCCGGAACGGCGGCCGGGTCGATCGGCGCCACCTTGGGCACCGCGCGGACGTGGTCGCCGGTGCCCAGCAGGTCGTCCCAGTTGCCGTAGATCAGGTTGGCGTTGTTGACCATCACGAAGACCATCAGGACGGCCGTGACCTGACAGAACATGATCATGATGATCCGGGTGAGATAGCGAACCGGCTGCGGGCCGCCGACCTTCCCCCAGAACAGCAGCGCCACCGCGATGGACACCGGCACCAGGATGACGGTGAGGAGGAAGAATGGCGTACCTGTCAGTTCCATCGAGTTCTCGTATCCGGGTCGCACGCCGCCCGGGCCCCACTCGCCCGAACGCACGTCAATGGCATTGGACGGCGATGGACCGGTGATCGGTTGCCGTCCGAATCTGTGCGGAACCTGAGAGGAACATCACGTTCTTGTGATGAACCCCTTCGGATCGGCGCCTAGTCTGCCACCCGGACGGACGTCGTCCGGACGGGCTGCTCAGCGAACTACCAGGAACGGTCCCCCGGGGCACCTTACCTCCCAGGCCGTGCGCGCTGCTGGGCGAGGCGGTGCGATCCCGCGCGACCGGGGCAGGGAGACTATGGGGATGAGCATCACCCGCTTTCGCCCGTCCCGCCGCTTCTGGCCCGTGTGTGCCCTCCTGGCACTCGCGGTCACCGCGGCCGGTTGCAGCAGTACCGGAGGAAGACGCGCCGAGGAGGCCCGCGCCAAGGCCGCGGCCACCGGCGGCAGCGCCGTCACCACCCCGCGCTGGAAGGTCGCCATGGTGACCCACGCCGGAGCCGGCGACGCCTTCTGGGACACTGTGCGCAAGGGCGCCGAGCAGGCCGCCGCCAAGGACAACATCACCTTCCTGTACTCCAACGACGCGCAGACCCAGAACCAGGTCCAGCTCGTCCAGGCCGCCATCGACCAGAAGGTCGACGGCCTGCTGGTCACCCTCGCCAAGGGCGACGCCATGGCCGACGTCCTCGGCAAGGCCAAGGCCGCCGGCATCCCCGTGATCACCATCAACTCCGGCCAGGAGTACTCGCAGAAGTTCGGCGCGCTCACCCACATCGGCCAGGACGAGGCCACCGCCGGCCAGGCGGCCGGCACCGAGCTGGCCTCGCGCGGCCGCAAGAACGTGCTCTGCGTGATCCACGAGCAGGGCAACGTCGGCCAGGAGCAGCGCTGCTCCGGCGCCCGGTCCAAGGCCGGCGGCTCCTTCCAGGTGCTCTACGTCAACGGCGTCGACATGCCCGACGCCCGCGCCGCGATCTCCGCCAAGCTCCAGGCCGACCCGGCCATCGACACCGTGCTCACCCTCTCCGGCCCGATGGCCGCCACCGGCCTCCAGGCCGTCCAGGACTCCCACCGCAGCGTCGAGCTGGACACCTTCGACCTGGGCACGCAGGTGGTGTCCGGACTCAAGTCCGGCAGCGTCGGATTCGCCGTCGACCAGCAGCCCTACCTCCAGGGCTACACCGGCGTCGACCTGCTCTGGCTGTACAAGTACAACCTGAACATGCTCGGCGGCGGCAAGCCCGTCGAGACCGGCCCGCAGATCCTGACCAAGGACAACGCCGACGCGCTCGCCGAGTACGTCGCGAGGGGGACCAGGTGAGCACCCCCGACCTCCTCGCCCAGGACGGCCTGGTCGACGGGCGCCCTGCGGCCCTGCGGCGGCTCCTCGCCCGTCCCGAGCTGGGCTCGCTGATCGCCGCCGTCGCGGTCTTCGTGGTCTTCGCCGTGGTCGCCGAACCCTTCCTGCGGGTCTCCTCGCTGGGCACCGTGCTGTACGCGGCCTCCACCATCGGGATCATGGCGGTGCCGGTCTCGCTGCTGATGATCGGCGGCGAGTTCGACCTCTCGGCCGGCGTGCTGGTCACCACCGCCGCGCTGACCTCCTCGATGGTCTCGTACCAGTTCACCGCGGTGACCTGGGTCGGCGTGCTGGTCTCGCTGGCGACGACGCTGGCCGTCGGCTGGTTCAACGGATGGATGCTCGGCCGCACCAGGCTGCCCAGCTTCATCGTCACGCTCGGCACCTTCCTGATGCTGACCGGCGCGAACCTGGGCGTCACCAAGGCGATCTCCGGCACCGTCTCCACCAAACCGATCTCCGACATGGAGGGCTTCGCCTCCTGCCGCTGGCTGTTCGCCTCCGAGGTGACCGTCGGCGGGCTGGCGATCAAGGCCACCGTCTGGTGGTGGCTCGGCCTGCTCGTGGTCGGCAGCTGGGTGCTGCTGCGCACCCGCTTCGGCAACTGGATCTTCGCGGTCGGCGGCGACGCGGCCGCGGCCCGCGCGGTCGGCGTGCCGGTCGCCCGGACCAAGACCGTGCTCTACCTGGGCGTCGGCTTCGGCGCCTGGGTGCTCGGCCAGCACCTGCTGTTCTCCTTCGACACCGTGCAGTCCGGCGAGGGTGTCGGCAACGAGCTGATCTACATCGTCGCGGCCGTCATCGGTGGCTGCCTGATCACCGGCGGCTACGGCTCGGTGGTCGGTTCCGCGCTCGGTGCGCTGATCTTCGGCATGGCCAGCAAGGGGATCATCTACGCCCAGTGGAACCCGGACTGGTTCAAGTTCTTCCTCGGCGCGATGCTGCTGATGGCCGCGCTGCTGAACGCCTACGTCAAGCGCCGGGCCGAACGGGGGCCGCGATGAGCGAGCGGAGCAGGAGGGTACCCGCCCCCAGCCTGGCGGCCGGGAGGTGCCCCCAGGTCGGAGGCCAGGAGAGAATCATGAAGAGGTACGCGTGGGCGGACGCCCCTGCCGGGCGGAGCGAGGTGGGCGCATGAGTACCGGGGTTCCGACCGGCGACGAACTGCTCTCCCTCGACGGCGTCGGCAAGAGCTACGGCACCGTCCGGGCGCTCCAGGACGTCTCGCTGACCCTGCGGGCCGGCGAGATCAGCTGCGTGCTCGGTGACAACGGGGCCGGCAAGTCCACCCTGATCAAGATCATCGCGGGGCTGCACCAGCACGACGAGGGCCGCTACACCGTGGAGGGCGAGGAGGTCCGCCTCGACTCCCCGCGCCAGGCCCTCGACCGCGGCATCGCCACCGTCTACCAGGACCTCGCGGTCGTCCCGCTGATGCCGGTCTGGCGCAACTTCTTCCTCGGTTCCGAGCAGGGCATGCGCCGTTGGGGCGGCCTGCGGCTGGACGCCGACGGGATGCGCGCCACCACGCGTGAGGCGCTCGCCCGGATGGGCATCGACCTGCACGACGTCGACCGGCCGATCGGCACCCTCTCCGGCGGGCAGCGCCAGTGCGTGGCGATCGCCCGCGCGGTGCACTTCGGCGCCAAGGTGCTGATCCTGGACGAGCCCACCGCCGCGCTCGGCGTCAAGCAGTCCGGGGTGGTGCTCAAGTACGTCACCGCCGCCCGCGACGCCGGGCTCGGGGTCGTGCTGATCACCCACAACCCGCATCACGCGTACCTGGTCGGCGACCACTTCACCCTGCTCAAGCGGGGCCGGATGGCGGGCAGCCACCCGCGTGCCGAGATCAGCCTCGAACAGCTCACCACCGAGATGGCCGGCGGCTCCGACCTCGCCGAGCTCTCGCACGAGCTGGCCCGACCCTCCGTTTCCGACCCCAGTGGTTCCGACCCCCGTGAGGAGCGTCCGCAGCCGTGACCAGCTCCCAGGGCAGCACCCGCCCGCCCGTCCTGCCCACCCTGCTCGGCCTCGGCCCGCGCGCCGAGCGCCGCCGCCGCGCCCTGCCCGCCGGGATACTGCGACTGCCCACCATCGGCGTCGACATCGGCGGCACCAAGGTGGTCGCCGGGGTGGTGGACGGTGAGGGCAAGGTGCTGGAGAAGCTGCGTACGGACACGCCGCACAAGAGCAAGAGCCCCACGGTGGTCGAGGACGTCATCGTCGAGCTGGTGCTCCAGCTCGCCGACCGGCACGACGTCCATGCCGTCGGGATCGGCGCGGCCGGCTGGGTCGACGCCGACCGCTCCAACGTGTTGTTCGCCCCGCACCTCAACTGGCGCAACGAGCCGCTCCAGCAGGCGCTCAGCGAGCGGCTGCGGTTCCCGGTGATCGTGGAGAACGACGCCAACGCGGCGGCCTGGGCCGAGTGGCGCTTCGGCGCCGGGCGCGGCGAGGACCACATGGTGATGCTCACCCTGGGCACCGGCATCGGCGGCGCGGTGGTCCGGGACGGCTACGTGGACCGCGGCAAGTACGGCCTGGCAGGCGAGTTCGGGCACATGCAGGTGCTGCCCGGCGGCCACCGCTGTCCGTGCGGCAACCGGGGCTGCTGGGAGCAGTACTCCTCCGGCAACGCGCTGGTGCGCGACGCGCGCGAGCTGGTCGCCGAGGAGTCCCCGGTGGTGCAGCCGTTGCTGGCCCGGGCGGGCGGCGTGGTCGAGGGCATCACCGGCCCGCTGGTCACCGAGGCCGCCCAGGACGGCGACCCGACCGCGACCGAGCTGCTCTACGAGGTCGGCACCTGGCTCGGCGTCGGCATCGCCAACCTGGCCGCCGCGCTGGACCCGGGCCGCTTCGTGATCGGCGGCGGGGTCTCGGAGGCGGGCGACCTGCTGCTCGGGCCGGCCCGGGACACCTTCCGCCGCACCCTCACCGGGCGCGGCTTCCGCCCGGAGGCCACCATCGTGCACGCCGCCCTCGGCAACGAGGCCGGCCTCGTCGGCGCCGCCGACCTCGCCCGGCAGGTGGCGCGGCGCTTCCGGACGATCAAGCGGCGGCGGGTGGAGCGCAGCGCGCTGTAGCGGCGCCGGCGGACGGATTTCAGCGAACAGGATTCAGCCGACAGATTTCAGATAACAGATTTCGTCTTCTGTTATCTGAAATCCGTCGGCTGTCTGCTGTGCCCACACCATCTGCCGCCCTGTCAACTACCGATTGGTAGCGGCACGGTGTGGTTGTCGGATGATGCCTCCTGTGGAACAACTGATGAGTTGACGTCGACTCAGGAGGACTCGGATGAGGGCTCTGACCCGTCTCGCGCCGTCGCTGTTACTCACCACCGCCCTGGTCTGGTCCGGCGTCGGGCCGGCCGGCGCCGCGGCCCCGCCGTCGAAGGTTCCGGAGGCGGTGGGCTGGGGCGGGGCGGTGGCCAGCGTCGACGCCGACGCCACCGCTGCCGGGATCGAGGTGCTGCGCAAGGGCGGCAACGCGGTGGACGCGGCCGTCGCCGCCGCCGCGGCCCTCGGGGTCACCGAGCCCTACTCCTCCGGCATCGGTGGCGGCGGGTACTTCGTCTACTACGACCACGCCACCGGCCGGGTGCACACCATCGACGGCCGCGAGACCGCCGGCCGCACCGCCGACACCGGCCTGTTCCTGGAGGACGGCAAACCGCTGGCCTTCGCCGACGCCGTCACCAGCGGCCTGTCCGTCGGCGTCCCCGGCACCCCCGCCACCTGGGACGCCGCGTTGCGCCACTGGGGCACCCGCTCGCTCGCCCAGAACCTCGAACCGGCCGAGCGGATCGCCGACAACGGCTTCGTCGTGGACGGCACCTTCCACACCCAGACCGCCGACAACTACGCCCGGTTCAAGGACTTCCCGGCCACCGCCGAGCTCTACCTGCCGAACGGCAAGCCCCCCGAGGTCGGCAGCGTGCTGCGCAACCCCGACCTCGCCGCCACCTACCGGCTGCTCGCCAAGGACGGCGTCAAGGCGTTCTACCAGGGCGAGTTGGCCGGGGACATCGTCAACACCGTGCAGCACCCGCCGGTCGACCCGGCCTCCGGCCGCAACGCCCGCCCCGGCAAGGTCGACACCACCGACCTCGCCGCCTACCGGGTCCGCGACCAGGCGCCCACCCACGTCTCGCACGGCGCCTACGACGTCTACACGATGGCCCCCTCCAGCTCCGGCGGCACCACCGTCGGCGAGGCGCTCAACATCCTGGAGGACGGCGGCGACGTCTCGACCTACAGCAGCACCCAGTACTACCACCACTTCCTGGAGGCCTCCCGGATCTCCTTCGCCGACCGCAACCGCTGGGTCGGCGACCCGGCCTTCAGCGACGTCCCCACCAGGCAGCTGCTCTCCGAGCGCTACGCCGCCTCCCGGGCCTGCCTGATCAGCCCGGACCGCGCGCTCACCAGCCCGCTCGCCCCCGGCGACCCGCGCCACCCGGTTCCCTGCGCCGACACCGGCCAGGCCGGCGCCGAGCCGTACGAGGGCCCCAACACCACCCACCTGACGGTCGCCGACCGCTGGGGCAACATCGCCTCCTACACGCTCTCCATCGAGCAGACCGGCGGCAGCGGCATCATCGTCCCCGGCCGGGGCTTCCTGCTCAACAACGAGCTGACCGACTTCGACTTCACCCCGCTCGCCCCCGGCGTCCCCGACCCCAACCTGCCGGGCCCGGGCAAGCGGCCGCGCTCCTCGATGTCCCCGACGATCGTGCTGCGCGACGGCGAACCGCTGCTCGCCACCGGCAGCCCCGGCGGCGCGACCATCATCACCACCACCCTCCAGGTGCTGCTCGGGCGGCTCGACCGGGGGCTGAGCCTGGAGCAGGCGATCGCCGCGCCGCGCGCCAGCCAGCGCAACAACGCCTCCACCCAGGCCGAGCCCGCCTTCCTGGCACTGCCCGAGCGGGCCGCGCTGGAGGGCATCGGGCACAGCTTCGTCAACGGCGGCGAGATAGGCGCCGCCACCGGCGTGGAACGGCTGCCGGACGGGCGCTGGGTGGCCGCCGCCGAACCGGTGCGGCGCGGCGGCGGCTCGGCCGCGGTGGTCCGGCCCGCGCGCTGATCGGGCCGGCCT
>NZ_JAHSQD010000619.1 GCF_020103755.1 Streptomyces sp. LS1784 | reverse complement strand
GGGCGGTGCCGCAGCGCGCGGTGCGCCGGCCGACCCGCTCGCGCCACTCACGCACCAGCCGGGTCTTGCCGATGCCCGCCTCGCCGGCCACCAGCAGCAGCTCGGCCCCCTGGCCGCCCGCCACCCGGGCCAACGCGGCGTCCAGCTGGGCCAGTTCGCGCTCCCGGCCGACCAGCGGGACGTCGAAGCGGCGCAGCAGCTCCGGGTCGTCCTCGTCCAGGCCGAGCAGGCGGTAGGCGGTGACCGGTTCGGCCTTGCCCTTGAGGTGCAGCGGGCCGACCTCGTCCACCTGGGCGGCCGGGCCGGCCGCGCGCAACGTCTGCGGGCCGATCAGCACCTGGCCGGGCGCGGCCTGGGTCTGCAGCCGGGCGGCGATGTTCACGGTCTCGCCGGAGATCAGCGCCTGGCGCGCGGAGGCGTCCGAACCCGCCACCACCTGGCCGGTGTTGACGCCGATCCGGACGTCCAGGCGGACCCCGAGGGTGGCGTCCAGCTCGGTGTTGAGGTCCTCCAGGTCCTCCAGCATGGCGAGCGCGGCGGCCAGCGCCCGGTGGGCGTCGTCCTCGCGGATCACCGGGACGCCGAAGACGGCCATCACGGCGTCCCCGATGAACTTCTCCAGGGTGCCGCCGTGCGCCTCGATCCGGCGGTGCATCCGCTCGAAGTAGCGCAGGATCACCTCGCGTAGGGTCTCCGGGTCGAGTGCGCCGGACAGGGCGGTGGAGTCGACCAGGTCGCAGAAGACCACCGTGACCAGCTTGCGCTCCTCGGCGGCCAGGTCGAGGGCGGCGCTGCGGGGGGCGCCGCAGGAGGGGCAGAACTGGTCGTTGGTGCCGACGAGCTGGGCGCAGAGTGGGCAGGGCATGGTGGCCGTCCTTCGGTCGTCCTTCGCTGTGCGGGCGTGCGCGGCGGAGCGGAACGGGTGTGCGCGGGCGTTCCGGGCCAGGGTTGCGGCCACGGCTTCGGGCCCGGTCGGAGAACGCCCGGCGAACGGTATGGCCGCAGGTGGAGCGGGCGAGGGGGCCTCCCGGGAGGGCCGGCCAGGGGCCCCGCAGGCCGGCGCAGCCGCGCCGGCCTGCGGACATACCGGCCCCCAACCGGCCCCGAAGCCGGGCGCAGCCGGCCCTCCGCAGCATGGTGGGCAACGGCGGGCAGCCGCTCGCCGGAGCCCTGACCACCCCCATGCGGAAGGGAGTTCGACCATGGCCGAGAACATGGAGCAGCAGAACGTCGGCGAGAACGGCGAGGAGACCCCGGAGGTCGAGGCGCACGCCGCCAACATCCTGGACCTCCAGTCGATGAAGGTCCTGAGCGAGGCCTCCGACGGCAGCTGCTTCAGCCTGATCAGCTACGTCAGGGGCACCGAGACCACCGCCTGAGCGGAGTCCGGACGCCGGGCCGTGCACGGGGGCGGACGCACCACCGCCCCCGGCCGCCGGCCATCGCAAGGCTTCCGGGGCGGTCCCGTCGTGACGGGACCGCCCCGGCCCGATCCGCACCCCCTCGGATGCCCCCGCCGACCACGGAGGACGGCCATGGAACCCACCCCGCTCGCCCGCAACCGGGACTTCCGGCTGCTCTGGGCCGGCGGCCTGCTGGCCTCGCTCGGCTCCCAACTCGCCTCGATCGCTCTGCCGTTGCTGGTCCTGCGGGAGACCGGCTCGGCCGTCGGGGCGGGCGCCATCGGCACCGTCTCGGTCGGTGCGCTGCTGCTCACCACGCTGCCCGGCGGGGTGCTCGCAGACCGGATCGAGCGGCGCCGGCTGCTGCGGATCTGCGACGTCTTCAGCCTGCTCGCGGTCAGCGCCCTGGTCGTCGCCGTGCTGTGCGGGTACACCCCGCTGCCGTTGGTCCTGCTGGTCGCCGCCGCCGGGGCGCTGATCTCCAGCGTCTACGGGCCCGCCGCCGGCGCCCTGCTGCGCGCGGTGGTGCCCACCGGGCAGGCCCGCGAGGCCTCCTCCCGGATGCAGGCGCGCGGCGCCGCCGCCCGGCTGATCGGACCGCTCGGTGGTGGGGCGCTGTTCGCCTGGCACCCGGTACTGCCGTTCCTCGCCGAGGGCGTCGGCCTGCTGCTGTCCACGATCTGCGTGGCGCTGATGCGGACCCGCTCGCTGCCCGCCACGGCGAGCGGACCGGTGTTCAGTCGGGCCGAGCTGACCGCCGGACTGGCCTTCGTCTGGCACCAGCCCTACCTGCGCACCCTGCTGCTGATCTTCGGCCTCGGGATGAACTTCGCGTTCAGCGCGCTGATGTTCGCCACCCTGGCCGTCGCCTCCGACGGCGGCCACTCCGGCATCGGCGGTGGCACGGTCGTCTCCTGCACCGCGGCCGGCGCCCTGGCCGGCGCGTTGCTCGCCCCGAGACTCGGTGCCCGGGCCCGGGACGGCAGCCTGGTCGCGCTCGCCTGCTGGGCCTGCGCGCTCACCGCCGGGGTGCTGGTGCTGACCCGGATTCCGCTGCTGATCGGGCTGCTCTGCGCGGCCTGCATGTGCCTGTCCACCGTCGCCAGCATCGGCTTCGTCTCCGGGATGCTGGTCGCCGCGCCGCCCGACCGGGTCGGCCGGGTGCAGAGCGCGGCCGGCTTCCTGTCCACGCTGGTCCAGCCGTTCGGCCCGCTGGTCGGCGGCACCCTGCTCGGCTCGTTCGGCGGCACCCGGACCTTCGCCCTGCTGGCCCTGGCCATCGCGCTCTGCGCGGCCGTGGTCACCTGGGCGCCGCCGGTCCGGCGCGGACCGGTGCTGAGCCCCGCCGTCTGAACACCGCGCCGTCTGACACCCCGCCGTCTGAACACCGCGCCGTCTGAACACCGCCCGTTCCCGGAAGAGGAGGTGCGCCATGGCCGGCGCCCGCGAGATCCAGCTGTACTGCCTCGCCGACCCGACGTACTACGACACCCCGGGACGGCTGCGGGACGGGGAGAGCCGCTACCCGCTGGGCCTCGGCGAGCCGCCCGAGGGCTGGCGGCGTGAGCAGCGCGGGCTGTGGACGGTGCTGCGGCCCGACGGCTCCCGGCTGCCGGAACAGGGCTGGAAACTGCACGTGTCGGCGACGGCGGACGGCGCAGAGCGGACGCTGGCCGCCGTCGCGCGGATCTGCGTCGCCCGGCGGGTGGCGTTCAAGTTCCTGCGCAGCCCGGCGGCGCTGCGGGTGGCGAACGGCAAGTCCGCGGGGCGCGGCAGCAGCGGCAAGTTCGTCACCGTCTACCCGGCCACGGAGGGCGAATTCCTCGCTCTGGCCGAGGAGTTGGCCGAGGCGCTGGACGGCTTCCCCGGACCGTACGTGCTCACCGACCTGCGGATCGGCAACGCGCCGGTGTACGCCCGCTACGGGGCCTTCGTCGAGCTGTGGTGCCAGGACGGGGCCGGACAGCCCGTCCCGGCCCTGCGGGACCCCTCCGGCACGCTGGTGCCGGACTCGCGCGAGCCGGTGTTCCGGCTGCCCGGGTGGGTCGAGCCGCCTGCGGCGCTGCGCCCGTACCTGGCAGCCCGGCAGGCGGCCGGCGGGCACCTGCCATACCACATCGTCGAGGTGCTCCGGTTCTCCAACGCCGGCGGGATCTACCTGGCCGAGGGGCACGGCACCGGCGAGCGGGTGGTGCTGCGCGAGGCCCGCCCGTACGCCGGGCTGGACCGTGCCGGGGCGGACGCGTTGACCCGGCTGCGGCGCGAGCAGTGGGCGCTGGAACGGCTGGCCGGGCTGGGGTGCGTGCCCCGGCTGCACGAGGTGCGCACGGTCTGGGAGCACACCTTCCTGGTGCAGGAGCACATCGAGGGCGTCCAGCTGTTCGACGAGGCGATCCGGCGCTACCCGCTGGTGCACCAGAACTGCACCGCGGAGCAGCGCGCCGAGTACGCGCACTGGGTGGGCGGGGTGGTGGCGGGGCTGGAGGAGGCGCTCGGTGCCCTGCACGAGCGGGGCGTGCGGTTCGGGGACCTGCACCCGGCCAATGTGGTGCTCCGGCCCGACGGGTCCGTGGTGCTGGTGGACTTCGAGTACGCGGCCGAGCTGGACGACCGGCGGGTGCCGGTGGCCGGCGCGGCCGGACCGCGCATCCCGCCCGGGCTGGACGGCGCCGACGCCGACCGGTACCTGCTGTGGGTCACCTGGCTGATGCTGCTGATGCCGGTGCTGGAACTGGCCGACTGCGACCCGGGCAAGCTCCCGGCGCTGGAGCGGCGGGCACGCGAGTGGTTCGGACTGGGCGAGGAGGAGGGGCCGGTGCGGCCCGGAGCCGTGGCACTGGTGGAGTCGGCGAGCGAGCGGCGCGGGCGGGAGCTGCTGGACGGGCCCTCGCTGGGCCCGGTGCGCCGGGAGCTGATCGCGGGCATCCACGCCGGCGCCACCCCGGACCGGCCGGACCGGCTCTTCCCCGGGGACGTGGCCGGCTTCGCCGACGGCGGTACGGGCGTGGCGCACGGCGCGGCCGGGGTGCTGTACGCGCTGCACCGTGCCGGGGCCGACTGGCCGCAGGAGTACGCGGACTGGCTGGTCGCCGCGGTGCGCCGGCGGGCGGACCGCCCGGGCACCGGGGGGCTGTACGACGGGCCGCTCGGCATCGCGCTGGTGCTGGCCCGGATCGGCCGGGCGGA
>NZ_JAHSQD010000618.1 GCF_020103755.1 Streptomyces sp. LS1784 | reverse complement strand
TCTCCGGCAGTCCCGCCGCCCTCATCGACACCCGCACCACCCCCGCGACCACCTGCCCACGAGACGACCGCAGGAGCGATCATGCCGCAGTCAACCGACCCCGCGGCCCGAATTGAGCAACAGAGTCAAGGCGCGCTGGGCTGGGCCGTGGCTATGACGCGTCGGCGTAGGCGAGGTGGGTGCCACAGCTGGTGCAGCGGAAGAGCATCTCACTCGCGCCGTGACCGAGGTGGGTCAGGAAGTTCTCGAGCTGGGTTGCGTCGTGCCAGCCGTTCAGTCGAAGGTCTGCTCGAAGCTGGTCGAGTGCTTCGGGGTGGGCGGTGAGTTCGGTGTATCCGACCTCGCCGATGAAGGCGGCGGCGTCGTTGCAGTGGACGAGCCAGTGCGGATCTTGCCAGGCGTGGAAGCTGGGGGTGCGACGGGTGACCTGCTCCAGGGTCTCCGCGTCGACGCCGTCGAGTCCGAACGAGTCGGTGAAATCACCTTCGAATCGTTCGGCGGCGCTGCCGTCGGCAATGCACCAGGGACAGAACCGTCCGGTGACGTCCTGGGCCGTATAGAAGGTTGCGGTGTAAGTCCAGCCGGTGGCGCGCTCGCAGCAGGCGCAGGTCTCGGCGCTCTCGCGGATGGAGCCGCTGGCGACGGGGTCGGGGTGGTAGCGGAAGTAGGGCAGGTTGGTGCTCACTGTTGAGCCTGCCCCTGCAAGGAGGGGTCCGCCTCGACGCGGGTTGTCGATGCGTCGGTGGGCGCGCCTGTGGACCTCATGGGTGGCAGTCTGTCCGCAAGAGGGCCCGCGATCAAGCGGTGAGAGTGAAGCTCTGCTGGTCGGGGGTGGGGTAGAGGCGCTGGTGCTCGCTGGCGGCGTGGTAGCGCCAGTAGGAGTCGAGGTCGCCGTTGGCGACCAGGGTGCGGAGTCGCAGAACGGCTTCGGCTCCGTCGAGCCCCCAGCGGGCGCCAGTGATGTCGAGTCGGTCCGCGATCAGGTGGCGGCAGGCACCTTCGACTGCGCCGGTGGCGATCGGCCAGCCGCCTGCCAGGGCGGTGTCGTAGTGGAGTTGGTCGAGGTGGCCGGTCAGGTAGCGGTGGCAGGCATCGATGGCCTCGCGTCGGGCGGCGGGTAGTCGTTCCCGGTTGGCCTGGGCGGTCATTTCGTCGGCGGCGCGGGCGGCATGGCCTGCGAGGATCGCGGTCAGGTGGTCGGCCGCCCAGGCCTCGGCCTTGGTGGTGCCCGGTTTGTGGAAGGCGTGGGCGGCGGCCCAGACGTACTCGGCGACGTGCACGAAGTCCAGCAGCACGTGAACCGTGACGCCGCGTCGGACGGTCTCGGCCTTGATCAGGTCGAGCTGGTGGCGGGCGCCGTCGACCAGGACGACCCACGGCCGCAGGTGTTTCGGGTCGCGGGCCTCGGCCTGGTCGAAAGCGTCGGCGATGACCTGTTCGGGCGAGCGGACCAGCGAGGCGGTGCACCATTTGTTCTCGGCCCTCGGTCCCGGGCGGGAGGGGCGTTCGTCGCTTCGGCCGCCGGGCGGGTGGATCACGTCGTGCGGGCGTCTGGGAGTCGGGCGGATGTCGAAGACGTAGGCCACGGTTGCCATCCGCTTGCGGTTCGGCTTCTCGCCCGGCGCGAGCCGACCGCGATGCCCGCCGGCCGCTTTCGCGACGGCCCGACGGGTGGCCTCGCGCAGTGCCTCCGGGCGCATGACCACGCCCTTGCCGTCGACCTGGACCACCAGCGGCATCTCCCGGCTGCAGGGTACCGGTATCCGAGCTCGGTAGAAGGCGTCGACATCCACCGCCGCCGCGACCACGAGTTCTTCCAGCCGCCGCTTGCCGAGCACGTTTCCGCAGCGACGCTCGACCGCTTGGTGGGCCTGGTCGAACGAGCCGCGCACGGCTTCGGTGACCGCGAGTCGGCGTAAGCCGTTCGAGTGTCTGCCCGCCGGCAGGGAGAGAGCGGCGTCTGCTGGGTGAACGTTGCAGGCGCCGGGGCCACGGTGGGCGACCCGGGTGACCCGGACCAGCCCGAACACGGTGGCCAGCCATCGCTGGTGGCCCGGTTCCCGCCAGGGCCGCACGCGAGCGTCCGGCCCGACCACGACCGGGCCGTCGCCGGCACGGACCTGCCTCTCCTCGCGCTGGGCGCGAAGGTCCAGGTGGTCCTGAAGCAGCAGGCGGAGCAGGTCCCGCCCGGCCGCGTCGAGGTGTTCCTCCAGTTCGGCGTGGGTCCACCTGCTCGCGTCGCCGCCCGACAGGGTGCCTATCAGCGTCTCGAAGGCGCTCAGGGAGCGGGCAAAGGGGTCAGTGGTGTCATGAGTGTCGTACGGTGTCATCTCCAGGGCTCTTCCTGTCCTGCATCCGATACGGGTCGCACCTTCGAATGTAGAGACGGAAGAGCCCTGCTGTCAGCGGGAGTTGGGAGAGGCACCTGTCCGGCGGCGAGCCGGGGTGAACAGGCCAGGGGCGTCCTCGTCCAGCCAGCCCCGCTCCACCAGGCGCTTCAGCTTCGCCCGTGTGCCTTCGATCTTCCCCGTCTCGGCGGGCAGCCCGATCCTCGGCACGATCTGCTTCGCGCGCACCGGCCCCGGCGCATCGGCCACCACCTCCACGATGTCCCGGTAGAGCGACGGGAGCACGTCCACCCCCATGCCGGGCTGCCAGTTCGGCACCGTCAGCACCCCGATCACCTGCCGCTCGGCCCCCGCATACGGCGACACCAACACACCTTCGACTCGCGTCTCGCTCGCGTCCGCCGTGACCGCCGGTATCTCGGCGAGCACCTCGGCGACCGTCTCCCGAGCAATTCGCAGACGCTCCAACCCCTCGCGGGCCACACTCAACCGCCTGGACACCTCGGCGAGCTCGGCTTCCAGCGCCTCCACCCGCGTCCGGGCAGCCGCCTCGCGGGCTTCCAACTCTTCGAACAGCGACCCCATCGCACCGCTCCTCTCCCGCTACAACGGTAGAGACGGTCCGACCAGGACGGGAGTGGCTGTCCCACGGGGGCGCCGGCTACGGGCGGATGACGATGGTGCTGAGCGTGCCATCACCCCAGACCGTGGTACTCATCATCATCTGCCCGTCCAGGGACGCCACCGTGAACTCCGGGACGAAACGATCAGTGAAGAGGGTCGCGAAGCCACTCCGCAGCAAGTCCACCTCACTTCCCACCAGGTCCCACTCGTCGAGTAGTTGGACACGGAACCACACCTCGTACGGCTCATCGTCCGAATCGTCCCCGAGGCGCGCGCGGCCGAGCGCGAGCAGAAACTCGCGCTTCTCGTCGAAGAGCCCGAACTCCGCGGCCATTCGATGCCAGCCCGCGTTGACCTTGTCGGCGAAGTCCGAAGCACCCAGGTCGGCGACCTCGTCCGGGTGTGAGTCGAACCGTCCGTGCTCGGGCCCGGCGCTCGCAGGCGACACGTACTTCGGTAGCGGGGGCAGTCGTACCTCCCGCTGGACTCGTTCGACGAGTCGGAGCCCGGCGGAGGCGAGCAGGTCATCTATCTCAGCGTCAGTCAGAATCACGGCAGCACAGTAACCGCAGCTCATGCCACCCTGGCCGGAATTTCTGGCGATCCAACAGAAGCGCCTATCACCCCTTGATCGCAAGCTTCACTCGAAACGAGCCGCACCCTTCTCGAAGTCCTAATGACATATCAGATCACTTATGGCATCGACTAGTTGACGTCGATAGGGCTCGTCCAATCTGTCGGGAGTGATGGCCCGGTGACGGTTGGTCATGGCAGGATCAGTGCGGATCGACACCGTGTCGACCGGAAGGAGGAGACATGGCCGGGGACAGCAAGGAGACGGCGTCCGCCAAGGACAAGACTCCGTCTGGCAAGTACGCAGGCACTGAAATCAAGATCGAAGGCGAGGAGCACCTCATCATCCGAGAGGATGAGGTCCCGGTAGCCACCGACACCGAGTGATACGTCCACGCTTCGGCGCGGGCTGATCTTCGCCCGTACTGGAACGGAGTGCTGTCCAGCTATGAGAAGGGCCCCGCCGGTCGCTACCGGAAGGGCCCTTTCTGCTGCGTTTCCACAGACCGTAGGCTCACCCTCCACCGTCGCCGGATGGCTCTGTTCACGTCACGGAGCAGCGTTTCGACAGCAGTTCGGGAGTCAGCACCCGAGCCGGATACTCACGAGAACGGGCGTACCTCGGTGGTGACCGGCGCGATGCCGACTACCGCCCGCTCGGGACACAGGACAAAAGCGCTGGCTACGGGCGCAGGTGGCAGCCACCATCGCACCGTTGCCGGGCGCTGGCAGGTGACTCCCGTCCTCGTGAACATCGAGTCGTCCGGTCCGCAGGCGCCTCCCAGATCCGTGAACAACTGACTTCACGAACCGGGCTCTGGCTCAACTTCTGTGGAGCTCCGCCGTGTGTGTGCGGAGCCACCTCGGAGCAGATCTCTGACCTGCTGGTGTTCGTCTCCCGAGGTTCCGATGTACCCGGCCTCGGGCCGACACCACAGAAGTGATGCTGTTGGTGATCTTCATGAGTGACGGGTTCGAGTCCCGCCACCCGGTGGTTGGCACAGTTGCTGGAAGCGGGTGGTTGGGCCTGTTCGATGGTCGGCTGATCTGCCATCGTCACGGTGCTGGC
>NZ_JAHSQD010000617.1 GCF_020103755.1 Streptomyces sp. LS1784 | reverse complement strand
GGCCCGGGTACTGGGCGCGGTGCCGCCGGACGGCCGGGCCTTCCTGCCGGACTCCCCCGGCCTGGGCACCACGCTGCTCGCCTGCACCCCCGGCCGCCCGCTCTCCCCGGCGTTCGGGGACGGCTCGCGGGCCCGGCACGCGGCCGGCGGGGCGCTCGAACTGCATCTCGCGGACGTGGAGTCGGTGCGCCGGGACGTGGACACCGGGACGGACCTCGACCAGGCCGCGGTGCTCGGCCTCGGCCCGCACACCAGCGCACTGTTCGCCCGGCTGAGCCTGTCCTGAGCCCTTCCCGGACGCCGCCCGCACGCCTCCTGCCTGCCTCCCGGCCCGTCCCGGCCCGGCGTCGACCTGCCCCCGGGTCCGGGCCGGCCCGCTCGCTATGCTGCTCGCATGCAGGCCACCGCGTTCACCTTCGACCCCGCCACCCGGGCCGGCTCCGTGCTGCTCGACGACGGGACCCCGGTGCCGTTCGACGCGGCCGCCTTCGACGCCGGCGGCCTGCGGCTGCTGCGCCCCGGCCAGCGGGTGCGGATCCGCACCGAGGGCACCGGCGAGGCCCGCCGGGTGGTCTTCGTGACGCTCCAGACCTTCCCCGACCCGGCCGAGGGCTGACGGCCCCACCCGGCGCCGCCGGACCTGTCCACACCCCGCCGCACCCTGCCCAGGGCACCTCCGGTGCCGCCGCACGCCGTCGATTCCTGACTAAGCGCCCGGAAATCGAAAGAGCCGCGGCGACCGGTTTCCGTGAATTCACGGAACGGGGTGCCGCGGCTCTGGACCGAAGGCCGTCCGGGGACGGTCGCGCGGGACTTACTTGGCAGAGGTCTTGCGCGCGGTGGTCTTGCGGGTGGCGGTCTTCTTCGCCGGCGCCGTCTTCTTGGCCGTGGCGGTCGCCTTCTTGGCGGTGGCCGTGGTCTTCTTGGCGGCAGCCGTGGTGGTCGCCTTCTTCGCCGCGGCCGTCTTCTTGGTCGCGGCGGCCTTGGTCGCGGCCGCCGTGGTCTTCTTGGCGGCGGTGGTCTTCGCGACCGTGGTCTTCGCGGCGGCCTTCTTGGCAGTGGCCGTGGTCTTCTTGGCAGCGGTGGTCTTCGCGACCGTGGTGGCAGCCTTCTTGGCGGCGGCCGTGGTCGTCGCCTTCTTGGCGGCGGCCTTCTTGGCGGCCGGGGCGGCGGCGGCAGCGGCGGCACGCTTGGTGGCGGCACGCTTGGCGGCCGGGGTGGCGGCCACGCCGCTCTTGCCCGGGGTGAGGGAGCCCTTGGGGGCCTTCTTCACCGAGGGGCCTTCCTTCGGCAGCTTCTTGCTGCCGCTGACCAGGTCCTTGAAGCCCTGGCCCGGACGGAAGCGCGGGACCGAGGTCTTCTTGACCTTGACCCGCTCGCCGGTCTGCGGGTTGCGGGCGAAGCGCGCGGAGCGCTCCACCTTCTCGAAGGTGCCGAACCCGGTGACCGAAACCCGGTCACCGGCCACAACGGCACGGACCATGGTGTCGAGCACTGCGTCGACGGCCTCTGCGGCAGCCTTGCGACCGCCCAGCTGCTCGGCCACCGCTTCGACAAGCTGAGCCTTGTTCACGTCTTCCCCTTCGGAAACGGGCGCCGGATGATTCCATCCGTTCTTTTCGCACGTTAGGTATGTATCTGCGGACTTTCAATTACCAAACGCGCGAATCACCCTAGTGTCGCAATGGATTTGCGCGTCGGCGACCTCAGTCGAGCGGCGGGGGCCCCTCGTCGAGGTCATGTACAAAGCGACTCAACCGCCTTGCCGCCTCCGGAAGATCGCGCTTGGCGGTCTCGGTGACGATGAGGAGTTGACGGGTGAGAGCGGTCTTTGCATCGGCAGACACGTTCAGCGCATGCACGCGGGCGTGAGCTTGCTTCAACCGCTCGGCCACAAGCGCGTAGAGCGCTGCGACTTCCTGGTCGTCCGGCCCCTCAGCTGGCGCGGAGGTGACGTCCGGCCGATCGTCAATTCGGCGTTCGGATGGCCGGCCCACGGAGTCCTCAGCCGCGGGTTCGCCGCCCGCGTACGGAGGTTCATGGTGCCGGTGCATGTACTGATTGTGCCATCTACCCGCAGTTGTACTTGCGCGGGGCCCTCTTCCGCAAAGCCAAATGGGCAATCCGGGGCGGGCCCCGGCGCTAACTCGCGCTCCGGAACGCCGGATGGCCCGGCCCCCCCGAGGGGGGCGCGGGCCATCCGGCGGATCGTCAGAATGCTTGTTCTGAAGGGAACTCAGGCGACCGGCAGAGTACGCGGCTTGAAGGCCGGGCGGGTCGCTTCGAAGGCCGCGATGTCGGCCTCGTTCCGCAGGGTGATGCTGATGTCGTCCAGGCCGTTGAGCAGCCGCCACCGGACGTTGTCGTCCAGTTCGAAGGTCGCCGTGACGCCCCCGGCACGCACTTCGCGCGCCTCCAGGTCGACGGTGATCTCGGCCGAAGGGTCACTCTCGGTGAGCGCCCAGAGCCGTTCCACGGTCTCCTGCGGCAGGACGACCGTCAGCAGGCCGTTCTTCAGCGAGTTGCCCCGGAAGATGTCGGCGAAGCGGGACGAGACGACGACGTGGAAGCCGTAGTTCTGGAGCGCCCAGACGGCGTGCTCCCGGGAGGAGCCGGTGCCGAACTCGGGGCCTGCCACCAGGACCGTGGCACCCTGCCGCTCCGGCCGGTTGAGGATGAACGACTCGTCCTTGCGCCAGGCTTCGAACAGGCCGTCCTCGAAACCGGATCGGGTGACCTTCTTGAGCCAGTGGGCCGGGATGATCTGGTCGGTGTCCACGTTGCTGCGGCGCAGCGGGACGGCCCGGCCGGTGTGGGTGGTGAACTTCTCCATGGCTCAGGCCTCCACGGCAGCGACGTCGGCGGTCAGGTCGGAGGGGGCCGCGAGGCGGCCCAGCACGGCGGTCGCGGCCGCGACCTGCGGGGAGACCAGGTGGGTGCGGCCACCCTTGCCCTGCCGGCCCTCGAAGTTGCGGTTCGAGGTGGAGGCGCAACGCTCCCCCGGGGCGAGTTGGTCGGGGTTCATGCCCAGGCACATCGAGCAACCCGCGTGGCGCCACTCGGCACCGGCCGCGGTGAAGACCCTGTCCAGGCCCTCCTCGACGGCCTGGAGAGCGACCCGGACGGACCCGGGGACCACCAGCATCCGCACGCCGTCGGCGATCCGGCGGCCCTCCACGACGGCCGCGGCGGCCCGCAGGTCCTCGATCCGGCCGTTGGTGCAGGAGCCGACGAAGACGGCGTCGACCTTCACCTCGCGCAGCGGGGTGCCGGCCTCCAGGCCCATGTACGCCAGGGCGTTCTCGGCGGCCTGGCGCTCCTGCGGGTCGGCGAAGGAGGCCGGGTCCGGCACGGTCGAGCCCAGCGGCGCGCCCTGGCCAGGGTTGGTGCCCCAGGTGACGAACGGAGTCAGTTCGCTCGCGTCGATGAAGATCTCGTGGTCGAAGACCGCGTCCTCGTCGGTGCCCAGCGTCTTCCAGTACGCGACGGCGGCGTCCCAGTCCTCGCCCTGCGGGGCGTGCGGGCGGCCCTGGAGGTAGGCGAAGGTGGTCTCGTCCGGGGCGATCATGCCGGCCCGGGCGCCGGCCTCGATCGACATGTTGCAGACGGTCATCCGGGCTTCCATGGACAGGCTCCGGATCGCCGAACCGCGGTACTCCAGAACGTAGCCCTGGCCGCCGCCGGTGCCGATCTTCGCGATGACGGCCAGGATCAGGTCCTTGGCGGTGACGCCCTCGGGCAGTTCGCCCTCGACGGTGACCGCCATGGTCCGGAACGGCGCCAGCGGCAGGGTCTGGGTGGCCAGCACGTGCTCGACCTGGCTGGTGCCGATGCCGAACGCCAGCGCGCCGAAGGCGCCGTGGGTCGAGGTGTGGGAGTCACCGCAGACCACGGTCATGCCGGGCTGGGTCAGGCCGAGCTGCGGGCCGACGACGTGCACGACGCCCTGCTCGACGTCGCCGAGCGAGTGGATCCGGACGCCGAACTCGGCGGCGTTCCTGCGCAGGGTCTCCAACTGCACCTTGGAGACCGGATCGGCGATCGGCTTGTCGATGTCCAGGGTGGGGGTGTTGTGGTCCTCGGTGGCGATCGTCAGATCGGTGCGGCGGACCGTGCGGCCGGCCAGCCGCAGCCCGTCGAAGGCCTGCGGGCTGGTGACCTCGTGGAGCAGGTGCAGGTCGATGAAGAGGAGGTCGGGTTCGCCCTCCGCGCGCCGCACGACGTGGTCGTCCCAGACCTTCTCTGCGAGTGTCCGTCCCATCGGATTCCCTCCAGCCGGCCGCGTTGCCGGCCTTCTCGTGTCGTCGGGGTCAAAGCGTGTGCGCCGCCCGGTGCGGGGCACGTTCGCGAGACCTGCACGCCGGATCGCCGTCCACCATGCGGACGCCCGTACGGCGCCGCATCCTGGATGCCTCCCGGGCTGCTTTCCTCCAGAGTGGCGCTTTTCCCGGAAGTTTGAACTTGCGTCTCGCAGAGTGAGACCGCAGTCTTAGCGCATGGACAACACTAGCGGCGTCGGCGTTCTCGACAAGGCCGCTCTGGTGCTCAGCGCACTGGAGTCGGGCCCCGCCACGCTGGCGGGGCTGGTCGCCGCCACCGGTCTGGCGCGCCCCACCGCCCACA
>NZ_JAHSQD010000616.1 GCF_020103755.1 Streptomyces sp. LS1784 | reverse complement strand
GACCGCAGCCGGCTGCCGGCCTGCGCGTGAGCCGCCGCCCGGCCGCGGGTCCGCAGGCCGGTCCGCAGGCCTCCTGACGTACAGTCGATCGCACACGAGCAGTGGCGGCGAGAGGAGTGCGCGAATGCCCGGGCGGACGATCGGCTTCGTGGGGCTGGGGGCGATGGGGCGCGGCATGGCCGGCAGCCTGTTGCGGGCCGGCCACACCGTACGGGTCTGGAACCGCTCGCCGGAGCCGGTGGCCGCCATGGTGGCCGAGGGCGCGGAGGCGGCCGACTCGCTCGCCGAGGTGTTCGCCGCCGACACGGTGGTCTCCATGCTCGCCAACGACACGGCGGTCGAGCAACTGTTGCTCGACCCCGCGCTGCTGGCCGGTGCCGCGGCGACCCTGCACGTCAACATGGCCACCGTCTCGCTCGCCCTCGCCGAGCGGGCCGAGGCGCTGCACGCCGAGCACGGCATCGGCTACGTCGCCGCCCCCGTCCTCGGCCGGCCGCCGGTCGCGGCGGCGGGGCGGCTGAACATCCTGGTCGCGGGCGAGCCCGGGCTGCTGGAGCGGGCCGAGCCGCTGTTCGCCGCGATGGGCGAGCGCACCTGGCACTTCGGCGAGAGCCCCCGGCAGGCCAACACGGCCAAGATCAGCACCAACTTCCTGATCGCCTGCGCGATCGAGTCGATGGCCGAGGCGTGCAGCCTGGCCGAGGCGCACGGCGTCCGGCCGACCGACCTGGTCGAAATGCTCACCGGCACGCTCTTCCCCGGGCCGGTCCACACCGGCTACGGCGCGATGGTGGCCGAGCGCCGCTACGAGCCGGCCGGGTTCCGGCTGCCGCTCGGGCTCAAGGACGTCGGCCTCGCGCTGGAGGCGGGGGCCGCGCGCAACGTCCCGCTGCCGTTCGGCAGCATCCTGCGGGACGCCTTCCTGGACGCGCTGGCCCACGGCGACGGGGACAAGGACTGGGCGGCGGTCGCCGCCGTCGCCCGCCGCCGGGCCGGACTGCCCGACTGACCGTCGGCCGGCCGCCCCGGGTTCCGTGCCCGGGGCCGGCACGGGCACGGAATAACCGGCGTTCGACGGCAGCTCCCTCCTGCGTCCGCACCGCACGTACGACGGAGGAGTCCTGATGGCCGATCAGCAGCCCGGCGCCGAGGCGCCGCGCCGGTTCCTGTTCCTCGACGCCAGCGCGCGGGCCGACGGCAACTCGGCCCGACTCGCCCGGCTGGCCGCCGAGTCGAGCCTGCCGGCCGGCGCCGAGCAGCGCTGGCTGCGGCTGGACGAGCACCCGCTGCCGCCCTTCCGGGACCTGCGGCACACCGGTGACGGCAGCTACCCCGAGCCGGCCGGCCAGGAGCGGACCCTGCTGGACGCCACCCTGGCCGCCACGGACCTGGTCTTCGTCGCGCCGCTGTACTGGTACTCGCTGCCGACCAGCGCCAAGCTCTACCTCGACCACTGGTCGGCCTGGATGCGGGTGCCCGGGGTGGACTTCCGCGCCCGGCTGGGCGGCGGCACGCTCTGGGGCGTCACCGCCCTCGCCGGCGGGGACGACAAGGCGGAGCCGCTGATCGGCACCCTGCGGCTGACCGCCGAGTACATGGGGATGCGCTGGGGCGGGGTGCTGCTCGGCAACGGGACCCGCCCGGGCGACGTGCTGGGTGACGAGCGGGCGATGATCGCGGCCAAGTCCTTCTTCGCGGGCTGATCTCCCGGGCCGATGCCGGGGGCCGAGCCCGTGCGGACCGGCCTCCGGCGGGCCGGGCGCTGCGCGCATTCGCCGCTCGCCGCCGGAGGCCGTGCGGGACCGTCCTCCGGGCGTGTACCCGTCACCTGTAGGTCACCCCTCGGCATGGCGCAAAAGCCTTGCAAGTGGCCAGAGTTGGATGAATCGGGCACCACTTCCCCGGGTCCGGACCGTAGTCGGCCACCCGCCTTCCGGACCGGTCGGGTCATTCGGTACTCTCCGTCGGACTTTCAGCTTCGCGGGGGGTCCGCGGCGTCTGTGGCCGCCCCCTCGCGCCCGGGCCTCGCCCGGACACTTCCGTGAGGTCTTCCTTGTCCATACGTCGCAGTCTTGCCTTTGCCGGCGCCGCCGCGCTCGCGTCCTCGCTCGTGCTGGCCGGCGCCCAGGGCGCCATGGCCGTCGGCACCACCGGCACCCCCTCCGCCGTCGCGTCGCAGGCCGACAAGGCGTCGCACGCGAGCCTCGACCTCTCGCTGAACGGCGTGCCCGGCACCTTCATCGCCGGCGGTGACGCCCGCGAGTTCACCTTCAAGGTCGACAACCGGACGAAGCACGACTTCGTCTTCATCCCGCTGCTCAAGTTCAAGAACAAGGCGGGCTCGCTCCAGGCGAAGGACCTCAAGGTCCAGTACCGGCTCCCCGGGGGCGAGTGGCAGACCGCCGTGGCCGCCCCCGACAAGAGCGGAGAGAAGAACGACTCCGTCCTGATGCTGCTCGGCACCCTCGGCCCGGACGGCAACCCGGTCGCCGACGACCTGCTCGGGGTGAACCGCGGCAAGAACGTCCCGATCAAGGTCCGGGCCTCCTTCGCCGACGGTGCCCCGCTCGGCCGGGCCGGCGTCGTCCCGGTCGTCTTCGCCGCCCAGCTCGACGACTCCAGCCACCAGCCGGTCGACAACGGCCACCTCAGCTGCGACGGCGGCGTGGGCTTCGTCATCAAGGCGCCCGGCGGCAAGCCGACGCCCACCTCGTCGCACACCGGCAAGCCCAGCCCGACGCCGACCCCGACCCAGACGGGCAAGCCCAGCCCGACCGCGAGCGGTTCCCCGTCGGCCACCGCGACCGCCACGCCGACGGAGAAGCCGACCGAGAAGCCCACCGAGACCCCGACCGAGAAGCCCACCGAGAAGCCCACCGAGAAGCCGACCACCCCGGCCACCGGTGAGCCCTCCGGCTCGGCCACCGCCCCGGCCCCGGCCGAGAGCAGCGGCGACACCTCGGGTCCGATCGACTTCCCGGTGGAGCCCCCGGTCATCACCCCGCCGCCGCTGACCCCGGCCGCCGTCGACAAGGCCAAGGCCACCGCGGACGGCAACGACAAGGCCCTGGCCCAGACCGGTGGCGGTGACAACACCACCGCCATCGCGGCCACCGGCGGCGCCGTCCTGGCGGCCGGTGTCGGCACCCTCGTGGTGCTGCGCCGCCGCAAGGCCGCCCAGCAGGGCTGACCCGAAGCGCGCCGAGCCGAAGCGCGCCGACCTAGAGGGCGTTCCCCGCGGGGGCCGGGCCACGGCTGATGCCGGCCCGGCCCCCGCGTCGCTCCCGGTGTGCCCCGGGCCGCCCGCACCGTCCCGTCGGACGGGTGTGCGAGCGGCACGGGCGGTTCTCCTCCGTCACATAGGATGTCCGGCCGGAGGGGGGCGGAACGGCGGGAGAGGACAGGTGCGGGAAGCGCGCACGGCACGGACCACCACCGATTACGAGGCGGCGACCGGGCGGATCGCCGGACTGCCGTTCCGGCGGCACCACGTCCTGCTGACGGCCTGGACGGTGCTCTGGTTCTTCCTGGTCGAGCCCAGCGGTGGCTTCTCCTGGCACTACCTGCGCCAGGGCGAGCAACTGCTTTTCAGCGGTCAGCCCGACGGCGGACTGTCGCTCTACGCCCACCACCCGGAGCTCCAGATCGGCCCGGTCAGCCTGGCCGCGGCCCGCCTCACCGCCCCGTTCGCACCGCACACCGGCGAGCTGATCGCCGAGGCGGTGAGCGCCGGGCTGGGCCTGGTGATGCTGGTCGTGGTCGGCCGCACCGCCGCCCTGTACTACCTCGGCACCGGGACCAACCACCGACGGCTCCAGCAGCGGCTGCTGATCGCCGGGCTGGCGTTCATCCCGATGTGGGTCGAGGTCTCCGTCCGCTTCGCGCACCTGGACGACGTCCTCGCGCTGTTCTTCACCACCCTCGCCGCGCACGCCCTGGCCCGCGGCAAGCCCGTCCAGGTCGCGGTCTTCCTGGCGCTGGCGGTGGACTCCAAGCCCTGGGCGATCGCCTTCGCCCCGCTGATCCTGGCGCTGCCCCGGCCCGCCTGGCTGCGCACCGCGCTCTGGTTCTGCGCCCTGGTGGCGATCGCCTGGCTGCCGTTCTACCTGGGCAACCTGGACACCATGGCGGCCGCCAAGTTCACCATCCCGAACCAGCCCGCCTCCGCACTGCGCTGGTTCGGGGTCACCGACCCGTCCACCCCCTGGTGGGACCGCCCGACCCAGTTCGCGCTCGGCATCGGGCTCGGCTGCGTCGCCGTCTGGCGCGGGCGCTGGCCGGCCGTGGTGCTGCTGGGCGCGGACGCCCGCATCCTGCTCGACCCGAGCGTCTACACGTACTACACGGCCTCGATCCTGCTCGGCACCCTGCTCTGGGACGCGGTCGGGCAGAAGCGGCTCGTCCCGTGGTGGAGCTGGATCGCGCTGGTCGCGCTGTACGGCGGCACGCTGTTCCTGCCGTCCGACGCGGCCCGCGGCTTCGTCCGGCTCGCCTTCGTGGTGGTCTCCGCCGCGTACGTGCTGTTCTGGCCCACCCAGCGGTCCCGCCGGCAGCGGCCCGGCGCACCGGGTGACGGCAACGGCGGGGGTGGCGGCCACGGCCGCCGGAGCGGCCGTCGGCGCGAACGGGCGCTGGC
>NZ_JAHSQD010000615.1 GCF_020103755.1 Streptomyces sp. LS1784 | reverse complement strand
CCCGCCCGGCCCCGCCGCGGTGGTGCAGCCCGCCGCGGCCAGCACGACTGTGAGCGCCGCGGCCGCCGTCCCCGTCCCACGTTTCGTCATCCGCCCAGGCTGCCCCGAACGGGTGCCCCGCCGCCACCCGGGCTGCGCCGCCCGGGAGGCGCGCACCGTCGCGCACTCAGGTCTGCCCCCCGGCGCGCACCACGGGTGATCGACCGGCTATGCTGCCCGGGACGGCCTCGTTGGGCCGTCTGCTGCTGCCGTGCCGACGACCGGCGCGCGCGGCGAACCGGGGCGGTAGCTCAGCCGGTTAGAGCAGGGGACTCATAATCCCTTGGTCGTGGGTTCGAGTCCCACCCGCCCCACTTCTTCTTCTTGCCCCGGCGGCTGTCGGCCCCTTCCGAGAAGGCCTGTGGCCGGCCCGGACGCCGGGTTTCCGTCGAGTGGAACTGTAGGGCAGGATCTCGCCCGCCGGAGTTTGCCACGCCGCAAAGACTGTGGGGCCGTCACCGTTCGCCGGTGACGGCCCCACAGTCTTCGGTGCGGCTCAGCGGAGCTTGACCGGCTCGACGATCAGGTCGCCGTCCTGGTGGCGCAGCACGGAGACGGCCAGGTCCGGGAGCTTGCCCTTGGCGGCCATCGCCTTCAGGTCGGCGACCAGCGGCGAGCCTTCGTCGAGGTAGAAGCGCAGCGGGGTCGACGGCTTGGAGGCGGCGAGGTCCACGATGTCCTGGGCGTTGCGGCGGGTGATCGCCCATGCCCACAGCTGCGCGGTGCTGCCCTGGTTGCGGTTGAGCACGCTCAGCCAGAGGTTGTCCTCGATCCCGGCCCAGTCCGGGGTGGTCTCGCCGTAGAGGCGGGCGCCGGCGAGGGAGACCTGCAGCCGGCCGTCCTGCGGGTGGTCGGACTGGATGGCGGCGACCCGCTGGGCCAGTCCGAAGTGCGCGCCGTCGCCGCGCAGCTGGGCCCGCCCGACGGTGCCCCGCCAGCCGGCAGGGCCGGAGTCCGGCTGGGCGTTGCTGAGGACGGCGAAGGCCAGGCAGCCCGCGACGGCGACCACGGGCACGCCCGAGTGGAACCGGGACCAGATGGTCCGGCGGGCACCGGGGGCCGGTGCGGTGCTCGGCCCGGCGAGCGCGCGGCGGCCGAACGCGGGCAGCAGGGCGGCGGCGAAGCAGATCACCCCGACGACCAGCAGCTGGTGGATCATCTTCTCGTAGAAGTACGAGGTGGTGCCCGTCGTGAGGAGCTGGTACCCCATCACGCCGAAGCAGAGCAGCGAGACCGCGGCGAGCGAGGCCAGCGCGACCTTGCGCGCGCGGTTGGCGCGTGCGCTGCGGGTCAGCAGGCCCAGGAACGCGGCCGCCACGAGGGGGAAGAGCAGGTGGCGTCCGGTCGGGCTGATGGCGCCGGGAAGGGTCAGGACGTCCGCCGAACCGGCCGATCCCATGTTGATGTACGGCGGGAACAGCGCGAGGGCGCCGGTCACCGCGGCGGTGGCCAGCACGGCCGGCCAGTGCCGGAGGCAGTCCCGCCGGTGCACGACGGCCCAGGCGAGGACCACGGCTCCGACGGCCGGCAGCAGCAGGTAGTGGCCGAAGGAGATGCCGACGGTCAGGGCGCCGAGCGCGGTGATCTGCTCGTGGAAGCGGCTGAGCGGCCTGATCGCCAGGGCGATCAGCAGGGCGAACAACCCGAGCGCGAAGATCTCGCTCAGGAAGCCGCGGGCCTGGAGCTGCGGCACCTCGCCGACGACCAGGTAGACGGCGGTGGGCAGCGCGAGGGCCAGGCCGCGCCAGCCGCGCAGCGCGTGTCCGGCGACCCGCTGCACCGCCCACAGGACGGCGACCGCCAGACCTGCCGTGGCCAGGGCGAACAGCAGGACGAAGAACGACAGCTGGGCGAGCGCGGGGCCCTGGGTGGCACCGCCGTGCACGAAGCTGGTGATCACGGCCATCGTCAGGTGACTGCCCTGCGGGTAGGTGTCGAGGCCGTCCGCGACGGTGGCGGCGGCCTCGCTCTTGTGCAGGGCGGTCAGACCGCCCAGGCGCAGGATGGTGTCGTACAGCGCCGTGTGCCGGGCGAGGTCCTCGTACAGGATGATCAGGCCCAGCCGCTCGGTGGCGTTCCGGCGGACGACGGGGTACAGCGTGAACGCGACGGCCGCGGCTGCCGGCAGCAGCAGGGCGAGGTCCCGGGTGGGAACCAGCCGGCGCAGCCGCGCCCACGGCCGCTCGGCCCGCCCGGCGGGCCGGGGGCCCTGGAGGAGCAGGATCGCGATCAGCGGCACGGCGGTGGCCTCGGCGAGCGCCACCGGGTGCAGGCCCCACGGCCAGTAGCTGGCGAGCAGGCTGAGTGCGCAGGTCCAGCCGATCAGGACGCCGCCGGAGATCATCAGCCGGTCGAAGGCGGTGGCCCGGGAGCGGATGAGGGTCGCGGCGGCGAACCAGACCAGCCCGAAGCTCAGCAGATCGGCCGAGACCAGGTGGAACAGCGGCGGGAGGACGAGGAGGGCCGCGGCGAGCTGGAGCTGTGCGGCGTTCGGCCGTTCGAACCGGGCCCATGGGCGCTGCCGCTCAGTCCCCGTGCCCGGGCTCGTTCTGTCCGGTGTGCCGATGGACTCGGCAAGCGCTGTCATGGATGCGATTCCCCACAAGTGATGCTGAGCCTTCAGAAAACAGGCAGTAAGTATCGGGGTGACAAGTCTGCCGCATCGGCGGCGTGCCGGGGGTGTCGGGGGGTCGTCCTCGCACGGATGGGTGGCGTCGGCTGTCAGAAAAGTGATATCACTTTGCCATCAGATGCGGATGCCCGACCAAGGAGTCGCTCCCATGACCACACCGCGTTTCACCGTCGAGGACGGCCCTGTCCTGGACATCCCGGTCCCCAAGATCACCGAACGGGTCATCACCGGGGCGGCCGGCCTGCCGGTGCTCGGCGGCGCGCTGCTCGGCCTGCTCGCCGGGGTCGGCTCGTTCATCGTCGGTGCGGCCCAACTGGCCGCCCGCACCAACGCGTTGGGCATCGCCCTGATAGTCGTCGGGCCGCTGCTGGTGCTCGGCTCGGTGTTGCTGATGTGCGGCCTGACGGTGGTCTCGCCCGGCCAGGCCCGGGTGGTCCAGCTGCTCGGCCGCTACCGGGGCACCGTCCGCGCCGAGGGCCTGACCTGGCTGAACCCGTTCACCAACCGTCGGCACATCTCGCTGCGGATCCGCAACCACGAGACCGAGACCGCCAAGGTCAACGACGCGGACGGCAACCCGATCGAGATCGCCGCCGTGGTCGTCTGGCAGGTCGAGGACACCGCGATGGCGGTCTTCGAGGTGGACGACTACGCCGACTTCGTCGCCATCCAGACCGAGACGGCCGTGCGGCACATCGCCACCAGCTACCCGTACGACGCCCACCACGAGGGCCAGTTGTCGCTGCGTGACGGTGCGGACGAGATCGCCCGCAAGCTCTCCGCCGAGATCTCCGCCCGGGTGGCCTCGGCCGGAGTGCGAGTCGTCGAGTCCCGGATCACCAGGCTCGCGTACGCTCCGGAGGTCGCCCAGGTGATGCTCCAGCGCCAGCAGGCCGGGGCCGTGGTCGCGGCGCGCAGGCTGATCGTCGAGGGCGCCGTCGGTATGGTCGAGGAGGCGCTGGACCGGCTCGCCGAACGCGATGTCGTGGACCTGGACGAGGAGCGCAAGGCCGCCATGGTGAGCAACCTCCTGGTGGTGCTCTGCGGCGACCGCGGTACCCAGCCCGTCGTGAACACGGGCTCCCTCTACCAGTAAGGCGAGGCCTTGGCGACGGAACGGAAGAAGCTCCTGTTGCGGCTGGATCCTTCAGTTCACGACGCACTCGCCCGATGGGCCGCGGACGACCTGCGCAGCACCAACGCGCAGATCGAGTTCCTGCTCCGCCGCGCGCTCGCCGACGCGGGCCGGATGCCCGGCGGCGCGGCCCGGCTTCCCCGGCGCGGACGCCCGCCCAAGCAGAGCCCGGCCGAGGACGGCCCGGCCGAGAACAGCCCCGAGCGAGGCGGCTCCGACGCGAGCTGACCGGAGGCCGGGCACACGAAGACCCTTTCGGAGACCGACATGGACCTGCCCGCCACCCTCCCCGAGAAGCTGTACCTGCTCGCCTACGACCCGCGGCGCGGACGGACCACCCAGCACTCCTCGCTCAACCTGCTGCTGCAGGCGGCGGCGCTGACCGAGCTGTTGCGCCGGGGCCTGCTGTACGAGGAGGGCCGCAAGGCCGTCGCCCGGGTCCGCGCCGACGCCGTCGAGGCCGGCCTCGACCCTTACAGCGCCCGCCTGTTGGGCCAGATCCGAAGGGCCCGGCCGCAGAGCTGGAGCTCGTGGGCCGGCCGGGCCAGGAGCGTCGGGCGCGACCAGCCGATCCGCTGGGTCCGGGACGGCCTGGCGGACTCCGGCCGGATCGCCCTCCGGCCGCACCGGGTGGCCGGGTTGTTCCCGGTGACCCTGGTCACCCTGGCCGACCCCGGGGCCCGCGAGGCGCTGGCGGCCTCCGTCGCCGGGGCGCTGAAGGGACCGCTCAGCCGGGTCGACCCGGCCGACGCGGCGCTGACCGCCCTGGTCGCGGCGGGGAAGCTCCGCTCGGCGCTGAGCTCCAGGGAGCGCAGGGAGCACCGCGGCCGGATCGGGAAGCTGGCCCCGGCG
>NZ_JAHSQD010000614.1 GCF_020103755.1 Streptomyces sp. LS1784 | reverse complement strand
GAAGAGGTCGCCCTGGGTGGTCGCGGGCGGGCCGGGGACGGGCCGCGGCGCCGGGCGGGGCGCGGACTCCTCCGGATCGCGGTAGGCGGGCGGCTGCTCGTGGTAGCCCTGCCAGCCCTGTCCGCCGCCGGGGCCGCCGTACGGGGCCTGGCGCGGCTCGTAGCCGCCGGTGTCGTAGCGGGGGTGGTCGTAGTCCTGCTCGTACGGCTGCCCCTTCTCGTAGGGCCGGCCGTGCTCGTACGGCTGCTGGTAGTCCTGGCCGCCGTAGTCGGGGGTGTCCTCCTCGGCCGGGCCCGGGTAGGGCTCGACGGGGGCCTGGGCGGCGGGTGCGGGGGTGGTCGGTATCGCGTTGGCGTCGACCATCACGGCGATCCGGACCGGGCGGCTGAGCTCACGGCTGAGGGCCTCGGTCAGCTGCGGCAGCAGCCGGCCCTCCAGCACCTGCTTGGCCCGCTCGTTCGGGGTCGCCAGCAGGGCGGTGTCGTGCATCATCCACATCGGCTGGGTGCGCTGCACCCACTGCTTGTCCATCTCCCCGACATCGGGGTCGCTGACCAGCCGCTCGACGACCCTGGCCCAGACCGGGACGAGGTCGCTGTTGACATCAGCCACTGGTGCACGCTTTCCAAGAACAAACCAGACAAGTTCTACAACGGTAGTCAGCGAACAGGGCCGGATCAAGTCGTTGTCCACAGGCTGTGGGCAAAGCGGGGCGGAGGCTGCTGGTTTGACCCTCGCACCCCGTCCCGCGTACCGTAACCAGGTCGAGTTGTCGATGGCCGCTGCCGCATGTCCGCGGGTCCACCCGCTCCATAAGGCGCGCAGCACGGGCGCCGTGGATTGCCTCAGACCCCAGCCGAACTGGGGCGATGGGCCGGATTTCCGAAATCAGGGGAGATCACGCGGACGCACGGTGACGGCCAAGCGACTCCCCGTCATCCTACGATTCACCTCAGGAGCCCCCGAGTGAGCAAGCGCACCTTCCAGCCGAACAACCGTCGCCGCGCGAAGACCCACGGCTTCCGGCTGCGTATGCGTACCCGCGCCGGCCGTGCCATCCTGGCCGCCCGCCGTGGCAAGGGCCGCGCCAGCCTGTCCGCCTGATCCGCGCCAGAGTCTGTTGTGCTGCCCTCCGAGAATCGGCTGCGGCGGCGCCAGGACTTCGCGACCGCGGTGAAACGCGGTCGCCGGGCCGGCCGGCCCCTTCTGGTCGTCCATCTCAGCAGAGAGGGTGACCCCCAGGGGCAGGCCGACCGGACCAGCGACTCCCGCCCGCACGTCGCCGAGGGGACTCCTTCGGCGCGTGCGGGTTTCGTCGTGAGCAAGGCCGTTGGCCCGGCGGTCGTCCGCAACCTGGTCAAGCGCCGGTTGCGCCACCTCGTTCGTGATCGTCTGTCCAGGCTGCCCGCCGGTAGCCTGATAGTGGTGCGTGCGCTGCCCCAGGCCGCGACCGCCTCGTACCAGGACCTCGAACGTGACCTGGACGCGGCACTCAAGCGGTTGCTGAGGACGGAGCCCGCCGCCACGGCGCCGACGGGAGCAGGGCGATGAAGTACCTGCTGATGGGTCTGATCAGGGTCTACCAGTGGACCATCAGCCCACTGCTCGGTCCGGTCTGCCGTTATTACCCCTCCTGCTCGCACTACGGCTACGAGGCCGTGAAGGTGCACGGGGCGGTCAAGGGCGGCGGACTGACCGCGTGGCGCATCCTGCGCTGCAATCCGTGGACGCCCGGCGGGGTCGATCACGTCCCGCCGCGCAAGCATCCGGTGTGGCACCGGCGGTTGCGAGACTGGCTGAAGAGCCGGTCCGCCACCGGAGACCCGGTGACCGCCACCCCCGCCGGTCCGGACCCCGAGGGCCCGGCGACCATTGGTCCCGTGCGGCCAATCCACCTGTCCAAGGAGCCTGACCGGTGACCTTCTCCTTCCTGAATCCCCTGTACACGGCGGTGTCCTGGATCATCGTCCAGTTCCACTCGCTGTACAGCAACATCTTCAACCCGGACGGTGGCTGGGCCTGGGGTCTCTCCATCGCCTCGATGGTGGTCGTCATCCGGATCTGCCTGATCCCGCTCTTCGTGAAGCAGATCAAGGCGACCCGGGCCATGCAGGCGATCCAGCCGAAGATGAAGGCCATCCAGGAGCGCTACAAGAACGACCGGCAGCGCCAGTCCGAAGAGATGATGAAGCTGTACAAGGAGGCGGGTACCAACCCGTTCTCCAGCTGCCTTCCCATCCTCGTGCAGGCGCCGTTCTTCACCGCCCTCTACGGTGTGCTGGCCTCGGTCGCCAAGGGCAGTTCGATCGGTGTGATCCACGGCGACCTGCTGGTGAGCGCCGGCAAGGCGCACATCTTCGGCGCCCCGCTCTCCGCGACCTTCGTCGGCAGCAGTGAGACCAGCGTCAAGATCGTCACCGCCGTGATGATCATCCTGATGTCGCTGTCGCAGTTCGTCACCCAGCGCCAGCTGATGACCAAGAACGTCGACCTCACGGTGAAGACGCCGTTCATGCAGCAGCAGAAGATGCTGATGTACGTCTTCCCGATCATGTTCGCCGTGATGGGCATCAACTTCCCGGTCGGTGTCCTGGTCTACTGGCTGACCACGAACGTCTGGTCGATGGGCCAGCAGCTGATCGTCATCCACAACAACCCGACCCCGGGCAGCAAGGCCTTCCAGGAGCGCCAGGAGCGACTGAAGAAGGCCGGCCGGCTGCGTTCGGACGGTACGGAGATCAAGGGCGCGCTCTGGGGCATGCTGCCCCCGTCCAAGGCCGCCATCAGCGAGGCGGCCAGCGCCGCCGCGGTCGTGGAGGAGTCGGTTCGGGCGAGCCGCCAGCAGCCCCGTCGGCAGTCCAAGTCCCAGCGCCAGCAGGGCGGTGCCGGGCAGCCGGCCGCCGACCTGAGCAAGGAAACCAAGGCCGAGGAGCCTGTCGACACCGTCCCGGCCGATTCCTCCCCGGCCGACTCCGGTGGCAAGCCGGCGGCCGCCAAGCAGACCGGGGCCAAGCCCGCCGGTACCAAGCAGGGCACCCGGCAGCAGCCGAAGCGCGGTGGCGCCCAGCGGCCGAAGAAGAAGTCCTGACCGGCCCCGAGCCTGGCGTGACAGCCGCGAAGAGCTTCGTTCCCGGCCCGACAGACGGGCCCATCTCCGAAGGAGTCCATCAGTGACGGAAGGCACCACCTCCGCCGTCGAGGCCGAGGCCGCCGCCAGCGCCGACGAGAGCCTCATCTCCCGCCTGGAGCAGGAGGGCGACATCGCGGCGGACTACCTGGAGGGTCTGCTCGACATCGCGGACCTCGACGGTGACATCGACATGGACGTCGAGGGCGACCGCGCCCTGGTCTCCATCGTCAGCGACGGCAACGACCGCGCGCTGCAGCGCTTGGTCGGCCAGGACGGCGAGGTGCTGGAGGCCCTCCAGGAGCTGACCCGGTTGGCTGTCCACCGGGAGACCGGCGAGCGCAGCCGCCTCATGCTGGACATTGCCGGCTTCCGGGCCCGCAAGCGCGAGGAACTGGCGGTGCTCGGTGCCAAGGCCGCCGAGCAGGCCAAGAGCACCGGCGAGCAGGTCAAGCTGCGGCCGATGACGCCCTTCGAGCGCAAGGTCGTCCACGACGCGGTCGCCGCGGCCGGCCTGCGCAGCGAGTCCGAGGGCGAAGAGCCCCAGCGGTGTGTGGTCGTGCTGCCGGTCTGAGGCCGACAGGTCGACGACCGGCCGCCGCGGCGGCCGGAGAGCTTCACCGGACGCGACCCCGTCCGCCTCGTGCGGGCGGGGTCGTCGTCCCTTCTGGGATGTTTCACGTGAAACAGTGCGTTGAGCGGGTCGGTGGATCCGGGGATCGGAGAGGTCGAGATGGACACGGAGAACGCGGCTGCCGGCCGGCCGGGGGCGGACGTGGACCCGGCCGCTGAGGGGCGGGCCACCGAGCTGGAGGCGTTGCCCGAGGCGCCGGCCGCGGCCCGGGAGGTCTTCGGCGAGCGCTACGACGCCGCGGTCCGCTACACCGAGCTGCTGGCCACCGCGGGTGTGCAGCGCGGGCTGATCGGGCCCCGAGAGGTGCCCCGGCTCTGGGACCGCCACGTGCTGAACTGCGCGGTGCTGGCCGAGTTGCTGCCCTCCGGCATCACCCTGTGCGACGTCGGCTCCGGGGCCGGCCTGCCGGGCATCCCGGTGGCGCTGGCCCGCCCGGACGTCTCGGTGACGCTGCTGGAGCCGCTGCTGCGCCGGACCACCTTCCTGGAGGAGGTCGTCCGGGAGCTGGGGCTGGACAACGTCACGGTGCTGCGCGGCCGCGCCGAGGAGATGGTCGGCAAGCTCGCGGTGGACGTGGTGACCGCCCGGGCGGTGGCGCCGCTGGACCGGTTGGCCGGCTGGGGCATGCCGCTGCTGCGCCCGCACGGTCAGATGCTGGCGCTCAAGGGGGACAGCGCGGAGCAGGAGCTGGCCGACTCGCGGGCCGGACTGGCCAAGCTGGGTGCGGTCGAGTGGAGCGTCATCGGGGTGGGCGAGGGCACCCTGGAGACCTCGACCCGGGTGATCCAGGTGAAGGCGGGGGAGAGCCCCGGCGGGGTGAAGGCGGCCACCCGGCGCGCGAAGGCGGCCCGGGCGGGCCGCAACGCGAGCGTCCGGACCGGCGAGCGCGGCCGGGGCGG
>NZ_JAHSQD010000613.1 GCF_020103755.1 Streptomyces sp. LS1784 | reverse complement strand
CGGCAGCCGGTGCAGTGCGGCGGGCAGCGGCGAGAGCCGGCCGAGCAACCGCGCGCGCTCCTCGGGCCGGATGCTCAGCCAGACCGCCTGCCGGTGCGCCTCCTCGCGCTCCTCCGGGCTGAGTCCGTCGCCGCCGCGCCGGCCGCCGCCGACGGTGCGGGCCAACCGGTCCACCTCGGCCAGCACCTCCGGCAGTCCGGCCAGCGCGAGCAGCCGCGAGCAGTGCTCGCCCGCGCATTCGGGGTGGAAGCAGTCGTAGCGGGCGACCACGGCCGGCGCCCCGCCCCGGACCAGTTCGTCGATGAACTCGGCGCCGTCCGGTTCGGAGACGACGCGTTCCAGCCCGGTGGTGTCGATCGGACGGTCGCGGTAGTGCGCGACTGCGCCCGGGGCGAAGGCCGCGCCCAGGGCGAGCACCGCGACCGCCGCCACGGACTCGCGCCGGGAGCCGGGCGCCCGGGCCACGTCGGAGAGGTAGTGCAGGTCGAAGACGGTGTCCTCGACCTCGTCCCGCAGCCAGTCGCGCACCCGTTCCGCTCCCCCGGTGGAGAGCCAGCGGGCCGCCGCGCCGGAGTTCTTGAGCAGCGCCTCGGTGAGCCGGACCGGGTCGGTGAACGGGTTGCCGAGGAAGGTGACCGGCCGATGCGCCCGGGCCTGTGCCTGCGGCCGGCGACGGATCACCTCGGGGGTGCCGCCGGCCAGCCAGCTCCGGACCTGCGACGCGGTCCAGCGGTCCTCCGGCTTCTTGGTGAACAGCCCTTGGAGGAGCAACAGTTGGCGCGGGTCACGGACGGCGCCGAGGTCCACCTCCTCGCCCATGACCAGTTCCAGCTCCAGCTCCTGGTCGGCCGGGCGCTCGCCGTCCGCGCCGACGAAGCGCGGGCGGCCGACGAACAGCTCGTACAGCACGTTGCCCAGCCCCCACCAGGGACCGGCCTGGTGGTTCTTGCCGGCCAGCTGCTCGGGAGCCATGTAGGCGACGGTGACCATCATCGCGGAGGTGAACCGGCGGCTGTCGGTGAGCCGGTCGACGCCGCCGAAGTCGGCGATCACGAACTCCCCGGACCCGCTGCCGGGCCGCACCAGGATGTTGGCGGGCTTGAAGTCCAGCGGGTTGCGCTTGATCCGCTGCTGCCAGAAGTCGAGCAGGGCGACGAGCTCGTAGACGATCTGCTCGGAGGTCCGCCGGTCGCCGTTTCCGCCCGCCCGCCACAGCTCGGCGACGTGCGCGGCGAGGGTGACCGGCAGGTACTCCATGGCCACCCAGTCGACCTGGGCGCCGTGGTGGCGGACCCGGCCGAAGTCGATCAGGTGCGGGACGTGCCGGCGGAAGCCGTCGTTGCGCAGGTGGGCGAGTAGGTCGTGGTCCATCGGCTGACCGGCGACTGCCACCTTGACGGCCGCGTCGCCACCGCCGTCGGTGCGTCGGACGTACCAGACGGTGCCCTCGGAGCCGGCCCCGGCCCGGCCCAGCGGGATGAAGCGGTTCCGCAGGGCGTCCGGGAAGGCGCCCTCGAACGATCCGTCGGCGCCCAGGACGTCACCGAACCCGCCTTCGGGGCCGCCCGACCTGCCACCCGGCGCTCCGCCCGGGCCTGAGCCCGGGCCTGCGCCGGGACCACCGCCCGGAGCGGGGCCGCCGGGCCCGATGCTGTCCTGCCAGGAGGGCGAGCCGCCCCCGGTTCCCGACCGGGGCCGGACGACCTCGGTCACCGCCTCCGAATCGGCGCCTCCCGGATGCCCCGGTCGGCCCGGCCGAACCTCCGTCCGGGCGTGCGGGTCGTACCGCGGTTCGGCATCCGGCTTCCGGCGGGTGGCAGCCTCCGGGTCGTACCGCGGCTCGACGCCGGATATCCGGCGCGTCGCGGCCTCCGGATCGAAGCGCGGCGGGGTGGCGGGCGCCCGGCGGGTCGCGGCCTGCGGGTCCACCCGGGTCGGCGGGACGGACCCGAGCCGGGACGACCGGTCCGGGGCGGCGTCGGAGCCGCGCCAACGCCCTCGGGACCACCGCTCCACCCTGCTCCGCGGCGGATTCCCCGGCTCGGCTCCGGCGGCCGACCGGGGCCTCGGCCCGCGCCGATCGCCCTCGGCCGGGTCCGCGTCCTCCGTCGTGCCCATGCGACGCTCCCCTCCCCCGCAGCCCGGACCGGCGCGGGGCCGTGAGCGTGGGCGCACCGGTGCCGGGGTGGTGAATTCGACGCGTCATCATCCCGCATGGCGGGCAGGGGTGTCGGGCGCTTTTCCGGATCAGGACCGACCCACCGCAGGACCGGTACCGAAGCACCCGTCCGCAACGGGGAACCGGCGCCGTCGACGCCGCGGCGGGTACGGTGCCGCCCGCACGCAGCCGCACCGCAGGCCGCACCGCGGTCGGTGAGCAGCCGGACCGCAGCGGGCTCTCAGCGCTCCTCGACCGGGCGCCCGTTCGGCTCCTCCACGATCCGCCGGGCGATCTCGCCCGGCGGCACCGGGCGCCCGAAGTGCCAGCCCTGCGCCCAGTCGCAGCCCAGGGTCCGCAGCCGCTCGGCGTCCCGGCGGGTCTCCACGCCCTCGGCGGTGACGTTCAGCCCGAGCGCGTGCGCCATGGACACCAGTCCGCTGACGATCCGCCACCCGGTGGACTCGTCCTTCCCCGGTTCGTGCAGGTCGCCGACGAAGGAACCGGCGATCTTCAGCCCGGAAACCGGCAGGTCGCGCAGGTAGGCGAGGTTGGACCAGCCTGTGCCGAAGTCGTCCACGGCCAGCGACACCCCGAGGTCGACCAGCCCGTGCAGGGTGCGCAGCGCCTCGTCCTCGGGCCCGACCACGGTCGACTCGGTGATCTCCAGCTGCAGCCGGGCCGGGTCCAGTCCGGTGTTGTCGAGGATCCGGCCGAGGTCGCTGACCAGGGCTGCACTGCGCGCCTGCCGGACCGCCAGGTTGACGTTGAGCTGCGGGGCGGCGTCGCCGTACTGCTTGATCCAGTCCGAGGCCTGGCCGCAGGCCTGCTCCAGCACCCAGCGGCCGAGCGGCATGATCAGCCCGGTCTCCTCGGCGGTGGTGACGAACTCGTCCGGGCCGAGCACCCCGAGCTGCGGGTGACGCCAGCGCACCAACGCCTCCACGGCGGCCAGCCGGCCGTCCGCGAGGCGGTAGAGCGGCTGGTAGTCGATGAAGAACTCGCCGCGGTCGAGGGCCGCGGGCATCCGCACCGACACCGCGTAGCGGCTGACCGCCCGGGCGTTCTCCTTGGGGTCGAACAGGGTCCAGCGGCCGCGACCGGCCTCCTTGGCGCGGTACAGCGTCAGGTCGGCGGCGCGGACGGCCGCGCCCGGGGTGGTGGTGGACACCCGCCGCTCCAGCACGCCGACGCTGGCGCCGACGGCGAGCTTGTGGTCGCCGATCAGCACCGGCCCTGCCAGCGCCTTGAGCACGGTCTTCGCAGCGGCCACCGCTTCCTGCTCGCCCCGGCACTTCTCCAGCAGGACGACGAACTCGTCGCCACCGAGCCGGGCCACCAGGTGGCCGAGCGGGCTGAGGGCGGCCTTCAGCCGGGCGGCGACGGCGGCCAGCAACTGGTCGCCCATGTCGTGGCCGAGGCTGTCGTTGACCACCTTGAAACCGTCGAGGTCGACGTAACAGAGGCCGAAGCGGGCGCCCGGCTCGGGCTCCTCGAACAGCTTCTCCAGCCGCTCGAAGAAGGCCGCGCGGTTGGGCAGGCCGGTCAGCGGGTCGTGGGTGGCCTGGTGGCGCAGCCGCTCCTGGAGCCGGTAGCGGTCGGTGACGTCCTCCAGCATCGCGACCTGGTACTGCGGGGAGCCGTCATCGTCGCGGATCAGCGAGACGGTCAGGTGGGTCCAGACCACCTCGCCGTCCTGGCGGTAGTACGGCTTGTCGAACTGGAAGTAGTCCCGCTTGCCGCTGATCAGCTCCTCGTACGCCTCCCACACACCCGGGGTGTCCTCGGGGTGCACGAGGTCGCCGACCCGGCGGCCGATCATGTCCTCCGGGCCTGCGCCGAACAGCCCCTGGAGGGCCTTGTTGACCGCCATGATGTTGCCGTCGGTGTCGCCGATGCCGATGCCGATCGCGGCGCTCTCGAACAGCGCCCGGAACCGGGCCTCGGAGGCGCGCAGCGCCCGCTCGGCCTCCTTGCGGGCGGCGTCGGCGGCGGTGCGGATGGCCTCCTGCTCGGTCAGCGTGCGTTCGCGCAGGGCGGCCGCCCAGCCGGCCGCGAAGGCACCGGTCAGTGCCGGGCCGCGGTCGTCGTGGACGGGCTGGGACTGGAGCAGCTCGACCGCCCGGGCCAGCAGCACCGGGTCGGTGAAGTGGGCGTCGACCAGTTCGGCGCCGGCCTGCGCGGCCAGCCGCGGCTCGAACGGCTCGTCCTCCTGGGCACGGTGCAGCAGCGCGGCGGTGCGCGCGACCAGCCGGCCGAGCAGGCCGGGGTGGACGGCGATGCCGTGGTCGGCGGAGAGCAGCCGGGCCCAGTCCTCGTGGAACCGCTCCGCCTTGCCGCGCACCGGGGTGGTACTCATCTGCTGAACCTGGTTCCTCTGCTGTGCGCGCCGGTTGCGGCGGGCCCGGCGACGGCCGCTCGGCCCGTACCGCGGCCGTGCACACCGCGCTCGCGGGTTCCGCGGCCGTGCGTCTCACGGCCGCGGATCCCGCGGTCGCGAGTCCCG
>NZ_JAHSQD010000612.1 GCF_020103755.1 Streptomyces sp. LS1784 | reverse complement strand
AGCTGGGTCTGGGCCGGGCGGCCTCGCCGGGGCGGCGCGGCTACGGTGAGCGGCTGTCCCCGCGCGAGCGGCAGGTCGCCGCCCTGGCCGCCCAGGGTGCGGCGAACCAGGACATCGCCCGGGCGCTGTTCCTGTCGACCCGTACGGTCGAGCACCACGTGGCGAGTGCGCTGCGCAAGCTCGGCGTGGGCCGGGCGGGGCTGGGCGAGGCGCTGGCCGCCGTGGACGACGCCCCGGAGGGCGCCTCCTGAAGATTGGGGTCCCGCCCGCTCCCTCAGAGGGCGGGACCCGGTCCGGGGGTCAGCCGTGCCGGTGGTGCCCGGCGCGCTCGACGAGCCGGGAGAGCCGGGCCAGGCGGGCCAGGCCCGGCCGGCGGACGCCGCTGCTGCGGCGGGCGGGCAGGACCAGCCCGGGGTCGGGGGCGGTGAAGTGCTCGTCGGCGTAGAGCCGGAGACGTTCGCGGCGGGTCATGGGCGACCTCCGGGGGGATGAGGGTCGTCGGTTCGGGCGGGCTCCAGGAAACCGGCCGGGACGGGGCGGGATCAATGCGTACCGCTACCCAATCCCGTACCGAATCCTGGGTATCCGCCGTGGCCCGTCCTCGGACGGGTCGTCAGCCCTGCCCGGCCACGGCGGCCGGCTTCCGAGACCGGTGGCGACGCGGCCCGGTGCGGCAGGGCGGGGTGGTGGGGCCGGCGGACGCGGATGGGGCCGCCACGATGCCTCGGATCTCCCGGCGCCGTGCCGAACCTCTTTCCTTACACTGGCCACCGGGTTGTGAGGCCGGATCGGTCTCCGGTACCGCCGCCAGGGGAGGAGTGTCCACAGTGTCGGATCTCATGCCGGGGTTGCCGCCGGGATACCGAGCGCGCCCGACCACTGCCGACGACCTCGGCGACATCCATCGCTTGGTCACGGCCTGCGAGCGGGAGCTCTACGGACAGGTGCACACCGATCTCGGCCGCGTCGCCGCCGACTTGGCCAGACCGGGTCTGGCCCCGGAGCTGGATACCCGACTGATCCACGACCGGGCAGGGCAGCTGGCCGCTCGGGCCTGGGTGAACCGGCGCTCGGAGGTGGACGTCCACCCCGAGCACCGCGGCCGCGGCCTGGGTGGTGCCCTCCTGGACTGGGCCGAGGCCCGCGGCCGGCAGACGGGTAGCACGCGAATCGTCCAGACCGTCCCGGACAACGACAGGGATGCTGTCGCGCTGCTGCGCTCGCGCGGATACGAGCCGATGGTGACCGAATGGCTGCTGGAGTTCCTCATGCCGGGGGAACCGACCGTGCCCGAGCCTCCCGCGGGCGTCACGGTCCGGCCGTTCAGGCCTGGTGACGAGCACGATGCACACCAGGTCGTCGAGGATGCCTTCGACGAATGGCAGCAGCGGCGCAAGTCCTACCAGGAGTGGGCCCGGCACACCGTCGAACGCCCCACCTTCGCCCCCGCGATGTCAGCGCTGGCGTTCGCCGATGGCCAACTGGTCGGCGTTGCGCTCCCGCTGGATCTCCCGGACACCGGCGAGGGCTACATCGAGCAGGTCGCGGTCCGCCGCGATCACCGCAACCGGGGCATCGCCCGTCTCCTGCTCCGCACCGTGTTCCGCAGCTTCCATCAGCGGGGACGGCGGGCGTGCACCCTCGGGACGCACTCGGAAACCGGCGCACTCGACCTGTACCTGAGCGTGGGGATGGGAGTCCGGCACAGCTCCACGGTCTTCCGGAAGGATCTGCCGGCGGAGTGACGATCAGTCACAAGACCGCAGTGCACGGGACTGCGGAAATCCGCGCAGCCGACTTCGAGTACTGACACGCGGTCGCCCTGTGCGGCGGTCCTCGGGTGTGCGCAGCCGTCCGCCGGGGTGGTGGCCGGGCGGGCGGCTGCGGGGCGGGGAGCCCTGGGCCCGGGTCAGTAGCGCAGGACGGCGGCGATCCGGCCGCTGTCGGCGAGGGTGTCGTCGGGGACGAAGCCGACCTGGGCGCCGGTGTCCAGGGTGCGCTCGATCACCTCGTCGACGATGTCCTCGCGGGCCCCGGTCTGGTCGGCCTCGGTGGGTACGAGGTGTTCGCCGTCGTCGCGGACGGTGGCGCGGTAGTTCTCCTCGACCACCAGGCGGGCGATCCGGCCCTGGCCGACGGCCTGCCAGACCTCGTCCAGGCCGGCCGCGAACTGCTGGGCGCCGCGGGCCTTGTCGAGCTGGGCGAGGTTCTCGGCGACCTCGCGTTCGGCGTGGGCGCGCACGGCGGGCTCGACCACCTTGCGGACGGTCTCGGCGTCGGCCTGGGCGAGGCCGCCGTGCGGGAGCTGCGCGGTGGACTCCTTGGCGATCGGGCCGACGGCGTCCAGCAGGGCGAGCGCGGCGGCCTCGCCGACCGCGTACAGCGGGCGGGGGGCGGCGGCCAGCAGCTTGCCGGCCTCGGTGTCGGCCTGGCGCAGGAAGGTCTTGGTCGCCTCGTCGCGGAAGGTGCTGGGCGTGTCGCCGATCTGTTCCTGCCGCTCGGGGTCGGGGTTGTCGTAGACGCGCACCAGCGGGAAGCCGTGGTCCTTGTCCTCGGCGACCCGCTCCTCGGTGCCGCCCCACAGCACCACCTTGTCGGCGGCGACCGCGAGCACCCAGTACGGGCGCTCGGCGGCGTGTGCGGCGACCAGGTTGCGGGTCAGGAAGGTGTCGGACAGGACCACCCGGGCGGGGGCGGTGCGCCCGAGTGACCAGACCTGGTGCTCGCCGGGTGCGGCGAAGATCGCCAGGCCGTCCTCGGCGTGCACCAGGTCGACCTCCGTGAGGGCCCGGTCGAGCTGCTCCAGGACGTCGAGCCGGTCGGCGCGGGAGACCTTCGGGTCGGCCTGGACGCGTTCCTTGGCCTCGGCCAGCAGGTTGCGCAGCCGGACCGGGTCCTGGGTGTTGTCCGGCTCCCGGCGGTGCGTGGGCATCAGGATCGACACCGCCGGATAGGGCCGCGGCCGGCGCAGCTCGGCGAGGACGGCGGGGCTGAGGTCGGGGCGCATGGAGACCCTTTCCGAAGGCGGTCGGCCTTCTTTCGTGGACGCGCGGGGCCTGGCACTGCTGCCAAATGTCGTCAATGTACCTATTTGCGGCTTCTTCGGCGCGCGAGCACGGTCCCGGGCCAGGGGTCTGCGGTGCGGGCGGCGGCCCGCCGGCGCCGTCCGGAGTCGGGCGGCGGCGTCGGCGGGACGCGACGGTCAGGGCCGTCGGGACGGTCAGAACTGGACGTCGGTGCAGGAGTAGAAGGCGTTGCCGGTGTCGGCGATCTCCCAGACGGCGACGATCACCTGGTGGCCGGTGCGGCCGGTGGGCAGGGTCGCGGTGTGGGTGGTGGTGGCGGCGGGCTGGCGGCCGTTGTAGGGGACGGTCAGGAACGGGGTCAGGTCCAGGGCGGCCCGGGTGATCGGCCGGCTCGCGTTGTAGCCGGGCTTGGTCAGGTAGTACGTGAAGTTCGTGGTGGAGTGCCGGGCCTCGATCTCCCAGGTGAAGGTGAGCTGCTGACCGGCCGTCACCCTGGTGGTCGGCCAGGCTCCGTTCCGGGGGTTGTCCAGCGGGGCCCAGCGGGCGTCGCCGCCGGCGCAGATGGTGCCGTCCGCCGGGCCGCGGCCCGGGAAGCCCTTGGGGCCCTCGACGCTCTGCGGCTCCCACTGGATGTCGCCGCAGTCCCACGGGACGGCGTTGGCGCCGCAGAGCGCGGAACGGCTCGGCGGCAGGTTGATGAAGCCGTGCGACTGAACCGGCAGGGCCGCCGCGATCGGCAGGACGATCGCGGCCGCGGCGGCGGCGATCAGATGGCGCTTGCGCATGGTGCTCCTCCGTGGGGGTGGATGGAGTGTGCGCCCGGCGCGGGGCGTGCGCGTGCGCGTGGGGGTGCGCACGGCGGTCCGCCGGAGACATGGCATGCCCGCGCCAGACCGGTTGCCCGACACCGTAGGATCCGCCTTCCCCTCGCGTCAATGGTCTGAACCATTTACGCCAAAGCCCTGCGAACACTGGGCGATGCCCGACACCGCACGCCCCGACCCTGCGCCCGACCCACGCGGGAAGATTACTTGCATGAGCGCTATATAAGCTCTAGCCGATATTTCAGTTCATGGCTTATCCTGTACTCAGCCACATCTGGAAGGAGGCCAGGCCCCATGACCGCCACGGACCCCGCGCTCACCGCCCCTGCCAACGGCTGGGGTGCTCTCTCCGTCCTGCACGGCCGGATCGAGTCCCACATCGAACGCGCCCTGCAGGCCAAGCACGACCTGAGCGTGCGCGAGTACTCGCTGCTCGACGTGCTCAGCCGCCAGCACGACGGTGTGGGCGGGCACCTGCAGATGAAGCAGGTGGCCGACGCGGTGGTGCTCAGCCAGAGCGCCACCACCCGCCTGGTCACCCGACTGGAGGACCGCGGGCTGCTGTCGCGCTACCTGTGCCCGACCGACCGCCGCGGCATCTACACCAACGTGAGCGAGGACGGCCTGAAGCTCCTGGAGGAGGCCAGGCCGACCAACGACGCCGCACTGCGCGAGGCGCTCGACGAGGCCGCCCGCAACCCCGAGCTGACCTCGCTGGTCCGCGCGGTCGAGGCCGTGGACGCCGCCTCGCCCGCCCGCTGACCCCGGCCGGCCCCGCACCACCACTCCCCCGGGCCCGGCCCGTCCGAACCGCACACGCGGCTCGGACGGGCCGGGCCC
>NZ_JAHSQD010000611.1 GCF_020103755.1 Streptomyces sp. LS1784 | reverse complement strand
CCCGCTGGCCCCGGCGGCGGCCGAGGCGAGCCTGGAGGTGATCGTCGCCCAGTACGGCGGCATCCTCGCCGACTCGGCGAGCGTGCTGGTGGTCTGCCGTCAGTGGACGCGGGGCCCGGACGGTTCGGTGGCCGAGGGCGGCACCACGGTGGACGTCCGGCTCAGCCGGGCCGAACCACGCTGGGCCGTCACCGAGCTGCATCCGGGGGACGCCGGCCCGGCCGCCGCCTCGCCGCCGTCCGCGGTGGCCCGGGTGCTGGCCGAGCCCCGGATCGAGCTGCCGCCCGAGGCCGCCGCCGACCTGCGCAGCGGCACGGTGCACGACAGCGTGCTGGAGGCGATGCTGCGGCTGGCCGGCCCGTACACGCTGTCGGTGAGCGTGGTGCGGACCGGCCACCCGCTGGACGTCTTCGGGACGACCCGGCCCAGCGACCATCCGCTGGGCCGGGCCTTCGACGTCTGGCGCATCGACGGCCTGGCCGTGGTCGACCCGGGCACGCCCCGGCAGTTGATCGAGTCCTTCATGCGGGACGCGGCAGCCGCCGGTTCGTACAACGTGGGCGGTCCGGTGGCGCTCCCGGGCGTCGGCAACCGGTTCTTCACCGACGACACCCACCACGACCACTGCCACGTCGGGTTCGACCACTGACGGACGGGCGTCAGCTGACGTTGACCCCGCTCCAGGCCGCCGCGACCGCGTTGTACTCGGTGCTGCCGGCGCCGTACAGGTCGCGGGCCGCGTTCAGCGAGGCGGCGCGGGCGCCCTTGTAGTTGGTGGTGGAGGTCATGTAGACGGTCAGCGCGCGGTACCAGATCTTGGCGACCTTGTCACGGCCGATGCCGGTCACCGTGGAGCCGTTGCAGGTCGCGCTGTTGTAGGTGACGCCGTTGAGGGTCTTGCTGCCGCTGCCCTCGCTGGCCAGGTAGAACCAGTGGTTGCCGACGCCCGAGGAGTTGTGCACGTCGAGCTTGCCGACGCTGCTGCTCCAGCAGTCGGCCGAGCGGCCGTCCAACGAGGGCTTGTCGAAGCGGCGCAGCCACGGCGGGGTGGACTGGTCGCTGAACAGGTAGTCGCCGGTGTCGACGCTGTTGTTGGCGTAGAACTCGACCATGGTGCCGAAGATGTCGCTGGTGGACTCGTTGAGGCCGCCGGACTCGCCGCTGTAGCGCAGGTTGGCGGTGGCGCTGGTGACGCCGTGGGTCATCTCGTGGCCCATGGTGTCGAGGTCCACCTGCTCCGGGTCGGTGGTGCCGTCGCCGTCGCCGGTCATCATGCAGAAGCAGGTGTCGGACCACTGGGCGTTGTCCCAGTTCGTGCCGACGTGGACGAAGACGGTGGCGCCCTTGCCGTCGTTCTTGATGCCGCTGCGGCCGTGGACGTTCTTGTAGTAGTCGTACGTCCAGGCGGTGTTGGCGTGGGCGTCGACGGCGGCGGTGGAACGGTCGGAGGAGAACTTCTTCCCGTCGCCCCAGACGTTGGTGGTGCTGTTGAACGGGGTGCCGGAGGAGGCCTTGAGCGAGCTCGCGGAGAGGTTGTTGGCGTCCTTGGTGACGTGGCCGCGGACCGGGTCGGTCAGGGTGTAGCCGCCGCCGGTCTTGGCGGTGGTGTCGATGGTGACCGTGCCGGTGTACTCGGAGTTCCCGGTGCCGGACGCCTGGTGCTCGGCGTCGTAGGACTCGATCTGCTCGCCGGTGGTGGCGTCGGTGACGACCACCTTGCCCGCGGGCTGGCCGTGCTCGCCGGTGCCCTCGACGGTGGTGCGCCAGGCCAGCCGGGGCGTGCCGTCGGCGGCCCAGACGACCAGCTCGGGGGTGCTGACGGCGTCCTTGACGCCCGGGGCGGCGGCCAGCGCGCCGGCCGCGCCGGACTGCGCGGTCACCTTCGGGACGGTCGACCTCACGGCGGCGTCGTGGGCGGCCGCGCGGGAGGAGTCCTTGAGCTTGCCCTTGGCGTCCTGGTGGACGACCAGGTCGCCGCCGACCACCGGCAGGCCCTGGAAGGTGCGGTCGAAGCGGACGTGCGAGGCGCCGTCGGCGTCCAGCACGACGTCCTTGAGCACGAGGTCCTGACCGGCGCCGAAGCCGAACACCCCCGCGTTGCGGGCGACGTTGGCGCGGGCCTGGGATATCGCGGCCTCGCGCGTGCCGGTGGCGGCGGAGGCCGTGGCGGCCGGAACGGTGGCGCCGGCGAGGGCAGCGACGATCGCGACGGCTCCGGCCACGCGGGCACGGCGGGAGAGGGGCGTGGGGGTCACTCTGACTCCAGTGGGGGTAGCTGTGCAGGGAAAGGAGCTGCGACAGAGATTGACGGCGGTCAGTCAGGTTCAGCTAGAGGAAAGGTCATAACTTTGCCAAGTCGTGTCCTTGGGTCATCAAAAATGATCGAAAGTTAACAGGGGCTCTACAGTGCGGTCGTGACGATCGACTACCAGTGGCGCGGCCCGCTCGCCGACCCCGAACTCGACGCCCTGCACGCCGAGGGCTTCGGCCACCCCGCGGGCGACCTCGTCGGCGAGTGGCTCGCTCGGCTGGAGCGGCACAGCCTCGGCTGGGTGACCGCCCGCCGCACGGCCGACGGCGCCCTGGTCGGCTTCGTCAACCTGGCCTGGGACGGCGGCGCCCACGCCTTCCTGCTCGACACCGTGGTCGCCCCGGACGCCCAGCGGCAGGGCATCGCCACCCGTCTGGTCGCCGAGGCCGCCGACGGCGCCCGCGCGGCCGGCTGTGCCTGGCTGCACGTGGACTTCGAGCCGCACCTGCGCCCCTTCTACCTCGACGCCTGCGGCCTGCGTCCCACCGCTGCGGGGCTGTTGGCACTCTGAGGCAGGCTCTAGGCTCCCGACCCATGGACGGATGGGTGGGGGCCTGGACCGGCGGCCGGGCGGCGGTCCACGTGGGCGACGTGGCGGACTTCAACGCGCAGTTCTTCGCCCCCGGCATGGACGCGGCGCAGCACCTGCGGCGGCTGCGGCACGCACACCACTACGCCTGCCTGGCCGCCTGCTACAGCCCCGAACCGGCGCTGCTGGTGCTGCCCGCCGAGGTCGCGCCGGAGTGGACCGACTGGCTGGCCCGGGAGCTGGAGTGGGGCCCGGTCGAGGTGCACAGTGGTGTGGCGCCGGGCCGGACGGTGGCCGAGGCCCTCGCCGACCGCCCCGCCCTGGCGGCACGGATCGCGGACTCCGGGCGACCGGTGGTGGGCTGGGGCCGGACGGCCGCGCAGGGCGAAGGGCCGGAGCTCACCGCCGTGCGCCGCTACGAGTCCAAGGCCGCCGCGCACGACCTGTTCACCGACCTCGCCCCCGAGCACCCCGGCATCCGCCCGACACACCAGGAGCGCCCCGGCAGCCGGCGCCGGGCGGCCCGTCGGCTGACCGCCCGCGCCGCCCGGGGGCTGACCACGGTGCTGAAGAGCCCGTACGGCGTCGGCGGTTACGGCACCGTCGTGGTGGAGCCTGCCGAGCTGTTCGCAGCGGGCGGCGGTGGGGCGCTGCTGCGCCGCCTGGTGTGCGCGGAAGTCCTGCCAGGTGAAGGCGAGTTGCTGCTGGAGGAGCACGTGGACCCGGGCCCGGGCGCCCGGCTGCGCGATCTCACCTACGACGCCCTGGTCGGCTCGGACGGCACCGTCCACCCGGTCGGCGCGGGTGCCATGGACGTGGCCGGCACCCGCTACCAGGGCGTCACCGTCGGCCCCGGCACGGTGCCGCAGGAGGCCGCCGCCACCGCCCGCCGGTTCGCCCTCGCGGTGGGGGAGCGGCTCGCCGCCGAGGGCTACCGCGGCTGGTACGACGTCGACTTCGTCACCGACCGGGAGCGCCGGCTCGCCCCCACCGAGATCAACCTGCGGCTCACCGGCCCGGCCGTCGCCTTCGTCCTCGCCGCCCGCCTCGACCAGGTACGCGGCCAGGGCCACCTGGTGCGCACCCTGGACGGGATGCCGCTCGGTGCCCGGCTCGCCCCGGCGGCGCTGCACGACCACCTGGAACGGCTGCGGCCGCGCTGCGCCCGGCTCGGCGTCACCCTGCTGCCACTGATCCCGACGGCCTGCCACGAGCCGGAGCCCACCGTCGGCCTGGCCCTGGCCGGGCCGGACGCCGAGGCGCTGGACGCGGCCGAGGCGCTGGTCGCCGCCGCGAACCACGGGCTGGCCGGGATGTTCGAAGCGCTCCGGTGAGCGGCCGTCACCCCTTTCCGGCCGGCGGACGCCAGAGCACGAAGCGGACCAGCACCAGCGCCGCGAGCATCAGCGGGACGTTGAACGCGAACACCAGCGCAGCCTCGCGCGGCCAGTCGGTGGCCTTGGTGAGCCGGTAGAGGTTGTCCTGCGGCCACCAGTTGACCAGCAGCCAGGTGATCGACAGATGGGCCGGCAGTGAGAGCCGGCGCGGCCTGCCCAACCGCAGGACGGCCTCGAAGCCGCTGGTGAGGTAGACGATCCCGGCGCCGAAGGCGAGGTTCTCGCACAGGTAGAGCAGCCGGAACAGGGCGTTGTACGGGGCGGGGACGCCGGTGACGTCGGTCGAGCCGGGGAAGAGCACATCGGTCGTAGCCCAGGCTCCCCCGGCGAACACCAGGACGCAGAAGACCGCCGCACAGCCGTTCACGAAGCGCGAGTCCCCGGAACGTCCGCCCCCGGCCTTGCCGCCGCCCTTGCCGCCGCTGCGGCCGCCCGCCTTGGCGGAGCGCGGGGCGGTGTGCTCCGGCGGGGCCGGCAGCGGCAGCG
>NZ_JAHSQD010000610.1 GCF_020103755.1 Streptomyces sp. LS1784 | reverse complement strand
CAGCCGGTGCCGCCGGTCCCGCCGCTGCCCGCGCCGGAGCCGCTGCCGTCGCCGGAGAACACCGCCGAGGCGATGGAGGTCCTGGCCTCCCTCAACGCCCGCCCGGTCTCGCCGCTGCGGCGCGCCCTCAAGCGGGTGACCATCTGGACGGTCTTCCTCGCCGTGGTGCTCGGCGCGCTCGCGGTGGCCCAGCTGCTGCGCCCGCTGCCGGACCCCAAGCTGAAGACGACCGCCGCCGGCAGCTACAGCTTCTCCGGCGACGCGCTCGACCTCGCCTGGCCGGCCAAGGGCCAGTCCGCCGCCGAGGTGGTCGGCGTCGGCAGCCTCGGCAGTTCGGGCCCGGAGACGCCGGCCTCGATCGCCAGCGTCACCAAGGTGATGAACGCCTACCTGATCCTCCAGAAGTACCCGCTGAAGAAGGGGGAGAGCGGCCCGAAGATCACCGTCGACAAGCAGGCCGCGCAGGAGTCCGGCAACGTCGACGAGTCCAAGGTGACGCTCACCGAGGGCCAGGTGCTCACCGAGTACCAGGCGCTGGAACTGCTGATGCTGCCGTCGGCCAACAACGTGGCCCGGCTGCTCGCCCGCTTCCACTCCGGCTCCGAGGCCGAGTTCGTCAAGGCGATGAACGACACCGCGGCCAAGTTCGGCATGGCCAACACCATCTACGCCGACCCGGCGGGCTACAACCCGGACACCAAGTCCACCGCCAAGGACCAGCTGAAGCTGGCCGAGCAGGTCATGCAGGACGAGATCTTCCGGCAGATCGTCTCCACCCCGGAGACCAACCTCAACAACGCGAAGATCCCCAACACCAACAACCTGATCAACCCGAAGACCGGCGTCATCGGCGTCAAGACCGGCTCCAGCACCCCGGCCGGCGGCTGCCTGATGTGGGCCGCGTACAAGGAGATCGGCGGCGTGCGGCGGCTGATCCTCGGCGTCACCCTGGGCCAGCAGGCCACCTCGTCCAACCCCGGCGACGGCATCCTGCCGACCGTGCTGAAGGTCAGCGGCAAGCAGATCCAGGCCGCGCAGAACGGCCTGACCGGCCAGACCGTGGTGAAGAAGGGCGACGTCGTCGGCTCGGTGGACGACGGGTTCGGCGGCAAGGTCGGGGTCGTCGCGACCAAGGACCTGGTGGTGGCGGGCTTCCCCGGCATCTCCGGCACGGTCACCCTGGACACGTCGAAGATCGGCCACACGGAGCAGGCCGGCAAGGAGGTCGGCGTGCTGCGGGTGGGCACGGGTGAGGACAAGGCGGAGGTCCCGGTCGCCCTCCAGTCCGACCTGAACCCGCCGTCCATCCAGTCCCGGCTGCTGCGCACGCTGTGAGCGGCTGAGCGGCTGAGCCGCCGAGGCGTCGAACGCAGGAAGAAGAAGGGGAGCCGGTCCGCACCGGCTCCCCTTCTTCCTGCATGTCCGTCTTCCCCCGCCCGGATCCGGGTCCTCCGGGCCTAGGCGTTCGGGTCGAGCAGCGCGAGCGTGAGCCCGCCGAGCGGCGTCACCCGGTCCGGTTCGCCGTACTGGCTGCGGAGCACCTGCGCCTGGTCCGTCGGCACCGAGCCCAGCGGGTCCTCGGTGTCGCCGAGGACCAGCAGCCAGATCCGGGACGCCCCGCCCAGGCAGTCCTCCGGCCGCGGGCAGGGCGTCGGCGAGAGCTCCTCGGCGTCGTCGGCGCTCTGCGCGACGAAGACCGGACGGGGGCGCACGTCCGAGGGCAGGTAGTAGCTGACGCCCGGCCAGGCCATCGCCCAGGACTGGTCGCCCAGCGGGGCCGCCATCCCGTCCCCGGAGCGGTAGCCAGCCGAGATCTCCCGGGCCGCCGCCTTGAACGGCTCCTCCGAGCCGTTGTGCGAACCCACGTACCGCAGCGCGGGCTGCTCCGGCAGCGTCGCCACGGCCGGTACCGCGAGCAGCCCGGCCGTCAGCAGCCCGGCCACCGCGACGGTCCCCCGGGGCGCCCGGCCGCGACGTCGGGCCAGGGCCGTCACCGTGCCGTACACCGCCCCGGCGCCGCCGCCGGCCAGCACCGCCCAGGCGGGCACCGTGAACAGCAGGTACCGGTCGAGGAAGTACGAGGTGTCGCTCAGGCGGGACACCAGCCAGACGCTCACCACCGGCAGCTCCGCGAGCAGCAGCACCTGCCAGGCCTGGATCCGCCGGCCGGGCAGCGCCAGCGCCGACAGCACCAGCGGGACGAAGGCGTAGAACACGAGGTCCGAGCCGAACAGGTGCTCGCCGAAGAAGGCGAGGCCGCGCGTGGAGGGGACTGCGATCCAGCCCAACTGCCGGTCCGACTGCCGGCTACCCAGCAGCACCACCGGCAGCACCGGCAGCGCCGCCACCGCGACCGCCAGCGGGTACTGCCACAGCAGCCGCCGGTCCGTCTCCGCGCGGGTGCGCCACAGGTGCAACGCCAGGAGCCCCACCTGCCCGGCGACCGTGCTGAAGGAGATCAGGTGCCCGGCGCCGGCCAGCGCCATGGCCACGCAGTACGGCGCCCAGCGCCGCCAGGTCGGCCGCTCCAGCGCCCGCAGCAGGAAGTACGAGGCCGCCGCGATCGCGCAGGTCACCAGCGCGTAGGAGCGCGCCTCCTGGGCGTACCGGGAGATCTCCGGGGGCACCGCGAGCAGCAGCCCGGCGGCGACCGCCGCCACCCGGCTGCCGAACAGCCGCTCGGCGGTGAGCGCCACGAGTGCCGCCGCCCCGGCCATCGCGAGCACGGAGGGTATGCGCAGGGAGACCGTCGAGTCGCCGAACACCGCCGTCCAGCAGTGCATCAGCAGGTAGTACGCGCCGTTGCTGGCGTCGATGTGCTGGAGCAGCCGCAGCAGGTCGCCCAGCGAGCGGGTGGCGACCGTCCAGGTCGCGATCTCGTCCCGCCACAGGTCCGGAGTCCCCAGCCGGTACCCACCCACCGCCAACATGGCCACCGCGGGCCACACCCACACCTGCCCCAACAGCCGGCCCACCGGGTGCACAGCAGGTCTCATCAGGTCCTTCGCCTCCTCAGCGCGACGTGCCGGGACGAATCCCACCCTGCCCGGCAGGCTACTGGACCCGCCCTGATGCGCCGTCGGCCGCCCACGGCCCCTCCGTCGCGGTGGGACGCGCCCTGCGGACCCAGCCGTGCCCGCGACACCGGCGCCCTTGATCCGGCAGGATCCACAGGACGCGCCCCCGAGCCCCACCCCTGATCCGGTACGCTGTGAACGGCCTGGTAGCACCCGGGCCGCGCCTCAGTAGCTCAGGGGATAGAGCACGGCTCTCCTAAAGCCGGTGTCGCAGGTTCGATTCCTGTCTGGGGCACAACGAACACGCAGGTCGCAGGCCCTCCGCCCACCCGGGCCGGAGGGCCTGCGGCATTCCCGGGGCCGCCGCTGCCCTCCCGTGGGACCGGCGTCAGGGACGGCGTACCTCTCCGGGAGGAGGAGGCGGAGGGCTGCCGTCCGCCTGCGGAGTGATCATGAAACAGACCTCGTGCTGACGGGGCGTGGTCACTCCGCTCCTAGGCTCGATGAGACCCCTGCCGGAGCACCGTTCCCGGTCAGGGCGGACGAGCCGGGGAACCATGACGACGTACCGATACACCGTGGCCGAGCTGCGCGGCCAGCTGCGCCAACTGCTCCTGAGCGGCGCCGCCATCGCGCTGGGGGTGGCCTTCCTGATCGCCTCCGTCAGCGGCAGCGGGGCGCTGGTGGACTCCTACAGCCAGACCGCGGCCGCCGAGGTCGGCCCCGGCGACATCCAGGTGACCAGGAAGGCCGCGGCCGGCGGGCTGGACGCGGCTGCCGCGGAGCGGGTGCGGCAGACCGCCGGGGTGGCCTCGGTGGCTCCACGGCTGACCGGCAAGGGCGGGGTGCTGACCGCCGACGGGCGGCCGCTCGACCGGACCGCCGCGGTCAGCGCCGTCGCCGAGGACCCGGCACTGCGCTGGCAGCTGCTCAAGGACGGCCGCTGGCCCGCCGGCCCCGGCGAGGTGCTGCTCGACACCGGGACCGCGCACCGGCTGGACGCCGTCGTGGGCGCCGAGGTGCACCTGACCCGGGCCGACGGCACCGCCGCCACCGCCCGGCTGGTGGGCACCCTGGACGAGCGCGGCGCACCGAGCCTCGCCGGAGTCCCGATCATCGGCGTCCCGGCGAGCGTGGTCGCCGGCTACGCGACCGGCGTCACCACCGACCGGCTCGACGTCAGGGTCGCCCCCGACGCCTCCCGGACCCGGACTGTCGAGGCCCTGCGCGCCGCCCTCGGCACCGGCACCGAGGTGCACACCCGCGAGGCCTCGGTCACCGAGGTGACCCGGCAGAGCGGCACCATGTACGGCGTGGTGCTGATCGCCGCGCTCTCCTTCGTCCTGATCGCGCTCGCGGTGGCACGGATGGTGGTCGGCAACACCTTCACCGTGGTGCTCGCCCAGCGGACCCGCCAGCTCGCCCTGCTGCGTTGCGTGGGCGCCGACCGGCAGCAACTGCGCCGGCTGATCCGGCGCCAGGGGCTGCTGCTCGGGGTGGGTGCCTCGGCGGCGGGCGTGCTGCTGGGGGTCGCCCTCGGCGCGCTCGGCACCGCCGTGGTCGGCGGGCTCGACCTCGGGCCGGTGCACCTGTCGCTGATGCCGTCCCCGCTGACCTGCCTGCTGGCCGGGTTGTTCGGCGTGCTGCTGACCCTGCTGGCCGTCCGCGGCCCGGCCAAGGCCGCCGCGGCCGTGCCGCCGATCGCCGCGCTCGGCG
>NZ_JAHSQD010000061.1 GCF_020103755.1 Streptomyces sp. LS1784 | reverse complement strand
GGTGCGGGCCGTGCGGGCGCTGCTGCGGACCCACCCCTCCTGGGAGGCCCGGGTCGCCGCGCTGGCCGACGCCTCCGCGCCGGTCGCGGTCCGGCCGCCGCAGCTGGTGCTGACCGGGGTGTCGGTCGTGGTCCTCGGCTATCTGCTCACCTTCACCCCCGGCCTCAACACCTATCTGCCGACCGGGCCGGGCAACCCCGGGGTCTGGCCGGCGGCCGTGCTGGCCGCCGCCGTGGCAGCCGGCTCCGTCCGGCGCAGCGTGGTCCACGGCCCACCGGGGGCCGTCCGCTCATCCGGTCTGCGGGCGGGGCTCTGGTTCGGGGCCGGCAACCTGCTGGGCGAGCTGGTCTGCAACCAGTTCCTCGGGCTGGACTGGGCACCCCGCTTCCCCGAGGCGCTCCTGCTCCTGCTGCCGGTGCTGGTGCCCGCCGCCGTGCTCTGGTGGACGGCGGGCTGCGCGGCGCTCTCCGCCGGTCTGCGGCCCGGGCTGCGGCGGTCGGCGGCCGGGGCGGCCACCGTCTCCGTCGCCGCTGCGGCCTTCGCCTGGTGGTACGGCTGGTGGCAGTCGGCCGGGACCTCCTTCGCCGCCGGGATGCCGTACTCCTCCGCCACCGCCCTCTCGTTCCTGAACGCCGGTTTCGAGCCCTCGGAGCAGTTGGCGCCCTCGACCACCTCGGAGGTCATCGCCAACCTCACGCTGATCGTCGTCATCCTGGCCCTCTTTCGGTGGACCGTCTGGCTGACCGTCGGGCTGTGGCTCGTCCCGCTGGCCATCCCGCTGCTCGGCGGGGTACGCGCCCGCGCCTCCGGCGTCCTGCCGGGTCTGCTGTGCGGCGCGGCCGTCGGCGCCGGGGCCCTCGTCCTCACGTACCGGGCCCATGTGTGGATCTGGCGGGACCAGCAGGTGTTCGTTCCGACCCTGACGATCTACAGCGGCTGGCTCTTCGTGCTGCTGCTGTGCGGTGCGGTCCTCGCGGCGGTGGCCGCGGCGCTGCTGGGCCGGGGCAGCGGTGCGGCGGCGGCCGTCGGTGCGGGCACGGCGACGGCCGTCGGCCTGACCGTCCTGCTCGCCGTGAACGCGACCGACGGCTGTGTGCCCGGGTTGGAGACGGTGCGGGCCTCCTGCGGTTTCCCCGTCGGGAACGGCCGGCAGCTGCTCGCCTTCTTCCTGCCCCAGTTCCTCGCCGTGGCGGCGATGGCGAGCATCGTGGCGGCGCTCCCGGTCGCCGCCGCCGCTGCGCTGTTCCGCCGTCGGGCCCCTGCCGCTTCCCGTCGCCCGAAGGCCGGGCCGGGCCCCAAGTACCGCCTGTTACGGCGCACTTGCTCCGCCGTCGGCTGCCTGGTCCTGCTCGGAATCGGCCTGGTCGGCTACACCGTGCCCGGAGGCACCGGCTCCGGCGCGGTCGGCTCCGGCGCGGACCCGCTCGTCACCGAAGTGCAGCGCAGACCGGTGGACAGTCTGACCGCCGGTCTGCAGGTGTGGGCCTGGGGCTACTTCGGGGGACGCAGCATCATGCAGCAATACGAGTACGCCCTCGCCGCCGCCGACCGCAGTGTCGGCCCCGACGGCGGGGTGGACGCGGCAGCGCTGCGGCGCGCCTGCACGGAGCTGCTCGACGCGGCCGACCGGGCCGACGCCTACTTCCCCGTCCCGGTCGCCGCGGAGCAGGCCGCCTGGACGGCTGCCCTGGCCCACACCCGCACCCAGGCGCGACACTGCCTCGACGCGCCGCCCCCGGCCGGCCCAACGGAGATCGACCGGTTCTTCACCGCCCTCGACCCGCAGCCGGACCCGGTGGCGGCCATCATCGAGCACCTGCTCAGCCTCTCCGGACCGACCCAGCAACTCCTGCTGCCCTAGGAACTGTCGTCAAACCTCGGCCAACGACCACCAGGAACACGGCTGGTCGAGCTGTCGCAGCAGCAGTTGCGTCGCGGGTCCCGGGAGGTCTGCAGTCAGAGGGGCGTGTCAGAGTCTGCGCATGCTCGAGATCGTGGTGAAGACGGAGAACCGGGAGCGGCACGTCCGTGTGTCCGCCGAGGAGCTGGCTGGGTTGGTCCGGCGAATCGGTGGTGACGGTGACCTGTTCCTGGTGGTCCAGCGCATACCCGACCTGCCTGACATCTTCGCCCAGGTCTGGCACAAGGCCGGTGGTGACTACACGCTGGAGTACCGCGACGGTGCCGCCGACCGGCACTTCCAGGCGATGACCGACGGGCCTGAGGTCGTGATTGCGGCGATGACCGGCTGGGCCCGCCAGGAGGCCGGATGGGACAGTGGTCTGGCTTGGTCGCTGCTGGACATGGGCCCCGCCCGTGACGTACCGCCGCTCGACCTCGACGAAGGCGAGCGCGTGGAGTTGGAGAAGCGCGTCCGCGAGGTGCTCGCAGGCGATTACGCCTCCCGCGCCGAACTGGCGGAGCTTGCTGAGGAGTTCCTGGTCACCAAGGACCGCCGGCCCGTCTCGCGCGAGCAGGCGGAGGCGCTGGCCGACCGGTTGTGGGTGGAGCGGGTCGCGGAGCAGGCCGAATGGCAGGGCGAGACCGACCCTGAGCGGCTCACCCGCGCGTTCACCGCCCTGCAGGACGCCGGCATCACCGCCCGCGAGAACTTCACCTGTTGCCGTAGCTGCGGCCAGTCCGAGATCGGCGGCGAAGGCGGGCCCGACGCCCGCGGCTTCGTTTACTTCCACACCCAGTGCACGGACTCCGCCGCAGCCGGCCACGGACTGATGCTCCTCTACGGCGGCTTCGACGGCTCGTCCGAGACCACTGCAGCCATCGGCCACGAGGTCGTGGCTGCCCTCGAAGCAGTCGGCCTCCCCGCCGAGTGGGATCATGACCCCGGCCGGGCCATCACCGTCACCCCGCTCGACTGGCGCCGCCGCCTGGTCGGCTAGGAACCGGCGTCAAAGATCACGCCCACCTGAGGAGTGAGGCGAGGGTGACGGCTACCCGAGAGGACGTTAAGTCCCTTTTCTCCCGGTTCGTGATCGCTCGTTCGTGTGAACGTCGGCCGCACTGGCGTGCCAGTCGGGGCTCGGGCGATGTTCTGTGGCTCATGGACAGACGGGCGCATCCGAGCGACTTATCGGATGAGCAGTGGGCGTTGATCGAGCCGATGATCACGGCCTGGAAGCAGGGCAGGGTGGCACGGTCGGCTACCGAGGATCCGGGGTCCTGTGATCTGCGGGAGGTCGTGAATGCGACCCGCGCTTCTCGGTGTAATCGGCCAGGACCGGGGACAGGTCGAACACCTCGTCGACCAGGTCGGCGACGAACCGGGTCAGGTGGTCCTCGGGCAGCCAGTCGTTCAGCGACGGCGGCAAGAACAGCACCTGGCCCGGGTCAACCGCCCGGAACTTCTTACCCGCCCCGACCCCACGCGCCCGCGGTTGCTCTGGCTCGACCGGCTCGGCCTCGAACAGCCACTCCTGGTCACGCATACCGGGATCATCTCGGATGAATGATCACGATCCGCACGCAGGTCGCCCGCTCCGGGGACGAGAAGCACCCCCGCTGGACCGTAGCCGAGCGGGGGTGCAATGGTTCAGCAGATGAGGGGGACGGCCACTGCGGACGGGCGTTCACGAGTGGCGGTGAGCAGGGCGGGTTGGCAGCCGGCTAGAGATCGTTTCCCGAGACAGCGGGTGCTGGGGTTGCCACCTGTCATGGCGTGGGCAAGTGCTGCCCCTGTCCGCAGTACCGGCACCCGCCACGGCGTCGCAGGTGGTACGAGTAGGTCGCGATGCCCAGGGCCGCTCCCCAGAGCAGCCAGAACATGCCCGGTCCGTTGGTGCCCGGCATCGCGGCGTCGTAGCCCCGGATGTTCATCAGTCCGCCGGGGATCAGGACGACCGACACGATCGAGGCTGGAACGATCGCGTGGCCGGGTGGATCCTCTTGCCCCTCTTGACGGGCACCCAGCGCGGCCACACCTCACCCCAGCGGCTGACCAGACCGTGTGTCAGGAGACTGCCCAGTGTGGAGACGATCCCCAGCCCAAGGCCGATCTCCAGTATGCGGGGTGTGTCCTGCATGTCTTTCAGGAACGCGTCGCTGATCCCCAGCGGCCAGCCGAAGTACCAGGCGAGTCGGGTGAGGTCGTAGGGAAGGGTCGAGATCACTGCCGTCCACACCGCCCAGCGCCCCCAGCGCAGCGCGGTGGCCGCCTCGGTCCACGGCGCGGCGGCCCCGGCGCCGCGCCCGCACCGCACGCACTGCCCGCTGGTGCGCCGCTGGTACGCCAGCGTCATCGCCGCCCAGAGCAGACCGCCGACGAAGACGATGACCAGGTTCCCGCGGTGCCAGTACAGGATGTCGCCCATGGTCTGGTGCCCCGGCACACCGGTGACGGCGAACACCAGCAGCAGTGGCGAGAACACCAGCAGACCGAGCAGTGAGTAGTCGGGAACCAGGAAGGTCAGCACGCAGGCGGACAGCCATCCGTAGGCCAGCAGCGCCTTGCGCTGCCAGGCCGTTCCCCAGCCGCGCGCCATGAGAACCCCGACGAGCACGCCGACCGCGCAGAACACCGCGATCACGGGCGCCCGATCAACTGCCCGTTACTGACCCACACTCCCAGTCGTCTCTAACCACGGCGGCCGCCACCTGGACTTCTCCCGCAGTGCCCCCGACGCCCTCCCCGAGATCGTGGACGCCGTCGCCGGGCAGTGCGCGGTCGTCCTCGACGGCGGGGTTCGGCACGGCGCCGACATCGCCAAGACCCTGTGCCTGGGCGCGGACGCGGTGATGGTCGGACGCCCGGCCCTGTGGGAGCTCGTCCACTCCGGCGCGGAGGGCGTCGCGGACGTCCTGCGGCTGCTCATGGGTGAGTTCGAGGAGGTCATGGCCCTGATGGGGGCGCCCACCGTGGCCGACTTCGAGCGGTCCGGGGTGGTCCTTCCCGGGGGGCGCCCACTTCTCCCCCTGACGCCGCGCGTCCACCCGGACGCCCGAAGGCGCCTTCGGCCTGCACCGCGTGGTATGCGGCGGGGGCCCAAGGCGTCTTGTCGTACGGTCGTTGGGAGCGCGGCGTCAGCCGAGCTGCCCGGTCGGCCGCATGGTGATGTGGTTGATGTCCACGCCCGCGGGCTGGTTGACGGCGAAGACGATCGTGTCCGCGATCTGCTCGGCGGTCATCGTCGGCGCCGCCTCGGGGGTGCCGCCGCGCTCGTCCCAGAACGGGGTGTCCACCACCCCGGGGGCGACGACGGTCACGCCGACTCCGTCCTTGCCGACCAGCAGCCGGGTATTCTCGGCCAGCGCGTGCGCGGCCCACTTGGTGACCGAGTACAGGTTGCCAGGCGTGTTGCGCACCCCGGCGACCGAACCGATGATCACGATCCGGCCCTTGGACTCCCTGAGGTGCGGCAGGGTCTCCCGCACCAGCAGGGCCGGGCCCAGGACGTTGGTGAGGACCATGGCGCGCATGTCCTCGGGGGCGTGGCTCTCCAGGTTGCCGGGCAGTGAGAAACCGGCGTTGGCGATGACGTTGTCCAGTCGGCCCCACGCGTCCACCACGCGGCGCACGGCGGAGGCGACGTCGTGCGCGTCGCTGGTGTCGCCGGTGATCGTCAGCAGCCGCTCGCCCGCTCCGGCCGAAGCAGCGAAGGCGGCCAGCTTGTCTGCGTCACGTCCGGTGACGGCCACGCGGTGGCCCTGCTTGAGCAGGGCGCGGGCGGTGGCGGCGCCTATTCCGGTCGAGCCACCGGTGATGAGCGTGACGGGTTCCATGGGACGGCCTCCTCAGCGATATGGGTCATCGGGGCTCCGCCAGGGTCCCGGATGCCGATGAACGCGAGGTGGCGCGTGAGGTCGGCCGACTCCGGGTCGCCGGTTCCCCGAAACGCCTGCACTATACCCAGCGATCTTCCCGCCGAGCCGGCACGCCATCGCTGACCGGCCACGATGCCGTACGAAGTGGCCGAACCCGCCCTGCCGGCCCCCATGTTGGGCCCTGCGCGGCGCGCAGGGCCCGGGCTGCGCTCACGCTCCTGGTCCGGCAAGCATGACGGAGAGGAGTACGCGAGGAACCAGCGGTTGGCTGTGATCATGTCTCGCGTGTTCTTCGCGGAGTTTCGAGGTGCTGTTCCCTCATCTGGCCGGTGTTCTGGTGGAGTTGGTGGATCAAGCTGCGACCGGGGTTGTCACGTTGCATGCGCGGGCCCGCTCGGCGGGTGCGCACTGTCCGCACTGCGGTAGTGCCTCGGACCGGGTACACGGCCGGTACATGCGACGGCTCGCGGATGCCGCTGTCGGTGGTGCCAATGTGGTGATCGAGTTGCTGGTACGGCGGTTCACGTGCCGGAACCCGGGGTGCCGGGCGGTGACTTTCGCTGAGCAGATCGCGGGGCTGACGAGCCCGCATGCCCGCTACACGCCACTGGTTCGTGAGCAGTTGACCTCGATCGCCCTCGCGCCGGCCGGTCGCGCGGGTGTCCGTCTGGCCGGGATGCTGGGCCTGCGCGTGGCCAAGGACACCCTGTTACGTCTGGTCCGCACCGCGCCGGAAGAACCCGTCATGCCAATCCGCGTACTCGGTGTCGACGATTTCGCGCTGCGGAAGGGCGACTCGTACGCCACGATCCTGGTGGACCTGGAGAGGCGGCGCCCGGCGGACGTGCTGCCTGGCCGGAGTGCCGAACCGCCGGCCGCATGGCTGAAGGGCCATCCGGAAATGGACGTAACGGTCCGGAAGTTCCCGAGCCTCCGCGTCAGGGATGACGCCGACCACCCACCGCCCCTGTCGAGCTCACCGTCACCCCTCTCGGCCTGCGGGGCAACTCTATCCGCCTCGCTGATCGGCATCACAAGATCCACGACAGAGCCAATTACGGTGATCGTCCACAACCCGGACGGCCTGGTCGCGGACGGCCTGGCGGAGCCGGTGGCACCCGGTGTACCGACTTCGCCGCTGAAAGCCTGAGGCGGTTCACCCGCCGATCAGTAAACCGCCTCAGGCTGATTGTCCGATGAATTATCGGATGAACCTGGAGAATTCCTCGAAGCTGATCTGTTCGTCGCCGTTCTCGTCGGCAAAGTCGAAGGCCGCGCGGGCGTTGGCGTCGCTGACCTTGGGGTTCTTCTGAAGGAACGCCCTGAACTCGTCGGAGGCGATGTAGCCGTCGTGATCGGTGTCGATCTCGTCGAACTGGCGCCGGACGCTGTCCCTGTCGCTCATTTCTGCTCCTCTGCCTCGGAAAATTCTGGCGCTCCGAAGCATAGGCGGAAAATTCGCGAGGCCATGGGATAGAAAAGCCGAACGGCCCTGTTGTGCTGATCGCACGACAGGGCCGTTCGGGCAATGTCAGGCAACCGCTGCTTCGAGCTACAGTACTACTCCCGCGACGGCTTGCCGCCGCCGCGAAGGACCTCGACCCGGCCTCCCAGGACAGGGCCGGCAGGCCCGTGGTGGTGTGCACCAGCGGCGTCGCGCTGAACCGGCCCGAGATCCGCGAAGCGCTGGTCGAGCTCGGCGTCGACGCCGTGTCGGTGTCGCTGGACAGCGCCGTCCCCATCCGCAACGACCAGTGGCGACCACCGCGCCGAGACAGCGACGGCTGGGAGGCCGTCGTCCGCGGCATCGGCGCGCTGATCGAGGCCCGCGGGCCCGCGCCCCGGCCCAAGGACGGGATCTACAACGTCATCACCCGCCTCAACCTCGCCGACATCGTCGCCATGCCCGAACTCGCCGCAGGCCTGGGCTGCGACTACGCCGTTCCGCAGCCGATCGCCCTTGATGCCGGCCACCGCCTGTCCGCCGAACTGTCCCTGACCGCCGACCTGCTGCCCGAGCTGACCGCCCGGTTCGACGAGCTGTACGCCGCCGGTCCGCCGCCGGTGCTGCCCGAGCACGCCTACGCCGGCCAAGTCGCCTCCGCGGTCGCCAGGCCGACCGACCTCGTGCCGGGCTGCTTCGGCAGCGACACCCTGTACTTCGTGCAGCCGGACGGCACGGTGTGGGACTGCCCCTCCGGATTGACGATCGCCGCCACCCCGCCGGAGCGGCACCGCAGCATCAAGGGCGCTACCGCCCGGGAGCTTTTCCAGGTCCCGCCCGGCTGCGGCAGCGACTGCGCGCTGTTCTCCGTGGACTGCGTCAACCTGTGGCCGCTCACCGGCTTCCCCGTCCTCGCACCCACCGGGCAGGAGGCTTCCCGTGCCTGAGAACACCGGCCACCGGGCGATGGCCGCGGCCGTCGCCCGTATGCCCGACCCGACCGGATACCGGGAGACGGCGGCGCTGGAGGCGGACCTGGCCGCCGCATTCGGCACCCGCCGGGCCGTCGCCGTCTCCTCCGGCACCGCGGCGATCACCACCGCGCTGGCCGCCTGCAGCATCGGCGCGGGCGACGTGGTCCTGCTGCCCGCCGTCACCGTCGTCATGACGGTCGCCGCCGTCGCCGCCGTCGGGGCCCACCCCGTGTTCGTCGAGGCCGCTCCCGACGGCCGCGGCGTAAACCTGGCCGACCTCGCGGCGAAGACCGGTCCGGACACCAAGGCCGTCCTCGCCGTGCACCTGGCCGACCGCACCGACGGCATCCACGGCCTGGCCGTCCACACCCGCACCGCAGGGCTGCGGCTGATCGGGGACGCCTGCCAGGCCCAGGGCGCCGCCACCCTGGGCCGCCACGCCGGCACCATCGGCGACATCGGCTGCTTCTCCCTCAAGGACGGCAAGATCATCGCCTGCGGGGACGGCGGCTACCTCCTCGCCGACCGGGCCACCGCCCACCGCACCCACTGACAGACCCCGCCCCCGGCGCCCCGGCCGGAAGCCGTCTCGGCGTCAACCGCCGCCTCGCCGAACCGCTCGCCGCACTCGCCCGCCACCACCTCGCCGGCTTCCCCGAAGCCCTCGCTCTGCGCCGCCGCCAGGCCGCCGCCCTCCACCGCGCCGTCGACGGCACCCCGGGGCTGGCTCCGCTCACGGCAGCCGACGGCGAGAGGCCCAACGGCTACAGCACGCTGTGGCGCCTGACCCTGCCCAAGCCGCGGGAGTTCTCCGCCCCCCTCGCCCGTTTCGGCGCCCCCAACAGCACCGGCACGCACCGCCTCACCGCCGCGCGCCTCCACCCGGCCTGCTCCGGCTACGCCAGCGGCGGCCTCCCCCGCGCGCGCTACGGTGGACACCCTGCCGGTCGTCCCGCTCACCGCGCACGACACCGAACAGGACACCAAACAGCTGGCGTTGACGATCCGACAGGAGGACGCCTCGTGGAGCAGCTGATACGGGACCCGCGCTTCGCCGACACGGCGTTCGTCGTCATCGACTTCGAAGGCCTCACCCCCTCCGGGCGCCCGGCCGAGCCGATCGAGGTCGCCGCCCTCGCGCTGCGAGCCGACGGCGGCCGCCTGGTGGAGGCCGACCGGTTCGAGTCCCTGATCCGCCCGCCCGCCGACGTCCCCGTCACCCCGCTCGACACCGCGCGGACCGGCATCACCGCAGCCCTGCTCGCCGACGCGGCCCCGGCCGCCGAGGTGATGACGCGACTCGACGCCAACCTCACCCGGCCGCCGTACCGGCTGGTGGCCCACCACGCCTCCACCGAGGCCGGGATGATCGCCCACCAAGGCATGCACTGCCCCGTCCTGGCCGCAACGCCGCTGCTCGACACGATCCGCCTCGCCAAGGCGGTCGCCCCCGGGCTCGGCTCGTACGGCCTGGACACCCTCCTCGGCCACTACGGCATCGCCAAGCCGGCCAACCGGCACCGCGCGATGCCCGACGTCGAAGTCACCGCCCAGCTCCTGGCCAGGCTGCTCACTCAAGGGTGCGCCACCGGCCGGTGGCGCACCCTGCTGGAACTGGACATGGCCGCCGGGCTGCAGCCCAAACGCCTCGCCCCGGCGACGCCGGAGGCGGAGCAGAACGCCCTGTTCTGACCGCGGGGCTCAGCTCCGCGGGTTTCCCCTCTGTCGGCGCAAGGTGGCGTCGACCACGTCCACGTCGCCCGGGTGGGACTCCCGCCTCCAGGCGAAGGAGCTGTTCGCCCGGATCGCGGACGGGTCGCTGCGCCTGGCGGCGGAGCGTGTGAGGAAGCTCGTGCTCGCGGCGCCCGTTCACCGCCGCGGCCCGGCCGACGCCGACGACGCGGGCGATGCCGGCCCCACTTTTCCGGTTCCAGGTGGCCCCATGCCGTCGTGCAGACGGTCGGCTTTCCGGCTTGAGGTACGGCCCGCGGGGAATCGACGACGAATCGACCGTGCTGGTGTTCGCCAGCGGTGGTGAAGGGCATCTGTTCGCGATCGGCGACAGCGGGCGGATCCGGAGATCGACCACGGCCTCCTGGTCCGACGACTTTGAGGTGGCCGCGGCCAGTCTGCAGGAGTTCCTCGAACACCTCAGCCGACTGGCCGCGGACCAACCCTGAGCAACCGAGAGTCAGGAGTCCGTCTCTGAGTCTCTCGCCCATTCCTCGCGCGGCCGCAGCCGCGCCAGGAGCTGTTGGGCTTCGTCTCGGACGCCGGTGTCCTGGTCCGTTGCCAGTTCGCAGTACTGCTTGATCAGCCGGTCCGCGCCTTCCGTCGTCATCCATTCGGGGTTGCAGTCCAGGGCGGCACCGATCTCATCCACCCCGTCGTTGGTGCACGCCTGGCTGTAGGCCAGCAGGACACAACGCAGGCCGATGGTGTCTTTGCGTTCGAGCAGGGCCACTGCCGTCTCCTGGATGACCGCGGTGTCCTGGGCGTCCAGGAGAAGACGGTGGAGCAGGTCCGCAACGTCCTCGATCCTGTCCGAGCCGGCGAGCTGCCGACCGGCCTCGGCGCGAACAGACCATGCCGGTGAGTCGGCATTCCGAATCGCCGTGCTCAGTTCCTGATCATTGAGGAAAGCCATGCCCCCAGCCTGCCAGGGGCTGTCGTGATCTCCACGCAACGCCGGGATCGACGGAATCCTCCGCGCACGCGGCTTCCGGGGCATCTCCCGCCCACCCGCGAAGGGCACTGCGGCGACCGCTCCCTCCGGAGCGCGACGGCCCGGCCGGTGTCCAGGGGCGGTTCTTCTGATCAGGGCGTGGTGCGAGCCGGACTGATCGGTTCCGGGGACCGCTGGTTGTCGTGCGTCGTGCCGGTACCGGAGCCGGCCTGCGGGGTGAGCCGGGAGCGTCGTCCGGCTTCGGCCGCACGCCTTGCGGCCCGGAACCGCCGGACGGCGCCGCCGGCTCCCAGCACTGCGGCGGTCCAGACGATGATCTCGGCAAGAAGGGTGGCCGGTGTCGGGCCGAGGTGAGGCCGGGGCGGCAGCAGGACCATCTGCGCGCCGGCCCCCACCGGCACGGTCAGCGCGGCAAGCAGGCCGGCCGTCCCGGGCCGCCTGATCGCCGCGCCCACCGCGCCAAGCGCGAGGCCGAACAGCACGCTTGCCGCCCACCACAAGGCCAGCTCATCCCTGTACAAGGCCAGTGGTTCGTCCCGGAGCAGTGCGTCCGTCACGTAGTACGCCCCTGTGGCGGCGATGAGCGACAGCGCGCCGGCAAGGGCACCGCGGCCCCACGTCCCGGCCAGCCAGCCCGTCGCGACCGCCAGTGCGGCCCACGCCCAACCGGCGCCCAGGAGCAGGCTGAACACTCTCGCGGCGCCGGCCCAGACGGTGCCCGTGAGTGGCGCGCCGAGCTTCCCGTACGGGGAGGAGAGGGCGTTGAGGAGGGAGGCGGTCACGCCGAACGCCAGGCCGACTCCGGGACTCGCCATGGTGACCTTCAGGCCGGCGTTGAGCGGCCGGGTGGCGCCGGTGCGCGCCTCGAACCCGGTTCTCGACCGGTGGCCGATGCGCGGGCCCCGGCCGAGCAGGGTGCGCAGGTTCTGACAGATGGGCATACCGAGTATGTATACCCGGTATGCCCATCCGGCTCAAGCGACGCCCCCTCCCGCGGCGAGTGGGCACCCTCGTGCGGTGCGGGCCAGTTGCGCATCGTCACCTTCGATCCGGTGCACGGTTCGGACGCCATCGTCTTCTTCGAGGACTGCGCCGAACGGACCCGCATGCGGCAGATGCTCGAAGCCGTTCCCGGCCTCGACTCTTTCCGAATGCGGCCGTCGGCGGCTCGGCGCCGTCGACCGGGTGTTGTCCTTGCTGCCCTGGGCGTCGGGTAGGTTGCCCGGAGTGGAGCGGGCATGCCGGGCGACCTCGGCCGCGCCGCCCGCGACCATGGCGGTCACGATCAGGTCGTCGCCATGAAAACGGACCCGGACGCTCTCCTCGACGAGCTCGTGCGGGACCGAGTAGCGCACCGAGTTGACCGAGATCGTCGAGTCCTTGCCGGCCCGGCGGCTCTCGCCGAACGCGGCGGTGAACGGCTGCTCGGGCACCGGGTGCAGCCGAAGACGTTCCTCGGCCGGCGGGGAGACCAACTGACCGCCGTTGGGAGTCTGCCGCGCCCACTGACACACACTCAGCCCGCCCTCCACGGGAAGTGAGCCAGAACCCGGGTTTGGACAGTATGTGTTCAGGGCTTCGGCCAGCAGTGCCTTGGGGGAGCTGTTCGATTGGCTGCATGCTCCCGGTTGGCCTGGTCCTGTGCCGGAGTGATCGCGGCGGGGAGGCGGGCTGCTTTCTCTCGGGCCGGGGGGAGCGAAGTGTCGTGGCTTATGGCCTACATCTCGTCGCGTCGCAGTGAGGCTGTGAGGGTGTCGAGTTCGGTGAGCCGTGCTGCGGTGTCGAGGCGGGACGCGGTCGCGACAAGGAGGAGTTCGGTCACGGCAACCTGGTGGGTGAGGGGTGCGATCGGTCCTGCGGCTTCGTGGGGCAGGGGGATGAGGATCTGGGCGTGGTCGGCCAGGGGTGATTTCCAGGCGTCGGTGACGAGCAGCAGGCGCGCGCCGCGTTCGCGGGCCGTGCGGACGTAGGCGGAGGTGGAGGCCGAGTAGCGCCTGAAGTCGTAGGCGACGACGAGGTCGTGGGGTGTGATGTCGAGAAGGGATCGGGCTTGTTCGTGTGCGGGCCCGGGGACCAGTCGCACCTCTGGGCGCAGTGCGCCCAGCTGGCGGACCAGGTAGTCGGCGGCCAGTTCGCTGAGCGGGCCGCCCAGCGCCCAGACCGAGCGGGCTGCTGCGAGGGCGTCGGCCGCCGAGTCCAGCAGAGGGGTGTTCACGGCCGCCAGCGCGCTGGACAGGCCGTCCTGTAGTTCGCGTGCGGCGCTGCCGGTGTCAGGGGTCCGGGCGGCAAACGCGCGCAGCCTCGACCGGTCCTGGGCGTCGGCTCGGACGCCGGCCTGGAAGTCGGTGAACGAGTCGAAGCCGAGCCGGTCGACCAAGCGGGAGGCGGTCGGCGGGCTCACCTGGGCGCGGTCGGCGAGCGTGCGCAGGGATTCCAGCGCGGCGAACGGATAGTCGTCCAGGATGACCCGGGCGACCGCGCGCTCGCCCCGCGGCAGCCTGGGGTAGGCGGCTTCGAGTCGGGACACCACGGATTCCATGACCCGAATGTTACATCAAGAGATCATTGACAGGCCAGATGAAACAAGTGTTACGTTCTGGGTCATGGAAACCTGGCAAGGGCTCATCGACAGCCGCTACCGGCGTTGGCTGCCGGTCACCGACCGCACCCCGTCCGTCTCCCTCAACGAGGGCAACACCCCGCTGCTGCGCTCCCGGCACCTGTCGGATCTCACCGGCTGCGACGTCCGGCTCAAGGTCGAGGGTGCCAACCCCACCGGCTCCTTCAAGGACCGCGGGATGACGGTGGCCATCAGCAAGGCCGCGGAGGCCGGCGCCGGACTCGTCGTCTGCGCCTCCACCGGCAACACCAGTGCCTCGGCCGCGGCCTACGCGGCGCGGGCCGCGATCGCCTCGGCCGTCCTGGTCCCCGCGGGACGCGTCGCCCTCGGCAAGCTCGGCCAGGCGGTCCGCTACGGCGCACGCATCGTCGAAGTGGCCGGCACCTTCGACGATTGCCTGCGCATCGCCCGCGACCTCGCCGCCCACCACCCGGTGGCCCTCGTCAACAGCGTCGGCAACGAGCTGCGTCTGTCCGGCCAGCAAACCGTCGCCTACGAGACCGTCGACGCGCTCGGCACCGCCCCCGACATCCACTGTCTACCGGTCGGCAACGGCGGCAACATCACCGCCACCTGGCGCGGATACCGCACCTACCACGCCGAAGGACACGCCGACCGGCTCCCGCGCATGTGGGGCTTCCAGGCCGCCGGAGCAGCACCGCTGGTGCACGGCGCTCCCGTCGCCGACCCGCAGACCGCCGCCACCGCGATCCGCGTCGGCGACCCGGCCACCTGGGAGGGAGCCGTCGACGCCCGAGACCAGTCTGACGGCCTGATCGCCGCCGTCACCGACGAGCAGATCTTCGCCGCCTACCGACTCCTGGCCCGCCACGACGGCGTCTTCGTCGAACCGGCCTCCGCGGCCGGCGTCGCCGGGCTCCTCGACCAGCACAGCCGCGGCCATCTCGCCCCGGGCCAGACAGTCGTCATCACCCTCACCGGAAACGGCCTGAAGGACCAGGACGCCTCACTGCGCGACGGCTACACCCCACTCGAAACCACCTCATCCACCGCCCACGTCGCCCGCGCCCTGGCACTCACCACTCCCGGCTGAGCCCCGGCGACGGGCGCGCCCTCCCCGACGAGCCCTTCCCGCGCCTGACCGCAGCAAGGACGATCCACCCCGCGCCTGTTCGATGTGATCGCCCCATAGGTGCTGTCCGAAGCCCGGTTCTGGCTCAAGCTCTGCGGAGCTCGACCGTGTGCGTGCGGAGCGACCTCGGAGCAGATCGCTGACCTGCTGATTTCCATCTCCCGAGGTTCCGATGTACCCGGCCCCGGACCGACACCACAGGAGTTGAGCCAGAGCCCACGTCGACGCGGTCTTCCAGGCCCTCGTCCTCGGTAGTCCGGACGGCCAGGGCCTATCGCGGAAGCCGCCCTCACCCGGCGCTGACGCCTGACGCCCCACGGCGTTCCTCCTCGCGGGGCGATTCAAGCAGCCGTTTTTCACCGTACGCCGGCCAGGGGGCCAGTCCTTGTCGCTGAGGCCGTCGTTGCGCGGTGGGCCGGCGTCCGTAATCCGGTTACGTTGATAGAGCACGTGGTCAGAGGGGGTAACAAGCCGTAACCCACCGGGGACACTGTATGACTGGCCTGACCGTCATCCTGCTGCTCGTGGTCCTGGCCACGGCCGTGGCGACCGGTGCCCGGCGCTGGCGCTTGCCCGCTCCCTCGCTCCTCGTCATCGCCGGTCTGGTCGTCGGGCTCATTCCCTGGGTTCCCGAGGTCCGCCTGCCGCCTCACGTGATCAGCGTGCTGGTGCTGCCGCCACTGCTCTACGCCTCGGCCGGGGAAATCTCTGTCCGCGACCTGCGCAGCGTGTGGCGGCCTGTGACCGGCCTGGTCTTCGGTCTGGTCCTGGCCTCGGCCATCGCCGTCGCGTACGTCGCCCGAGCGATCACCCCGCTCACCACCGCGACCGCGTTCATCCTCGGCGCTGTCCTGGCCAGCACCGACCCCGTGGCCGTCACCGCACTCGGCCGGCGCCTGTCCCTCCCAGCGCGTGTGCAGGCCATGGTGCAGGCGGAAAGCCTGTTCAACGACGCCACGTCGCTGGTTCTGTACAAGGTCGCCGTGGCGACCGCGGTTTCCGGCAGCGCCATCACCGTGTCCGGGACCGTCGAGCAGTTCCTGATCCTCGCGGGCGGAGGAGCCCTCATCGGCGCGGCGGTCGCCGCAGTGGTGACCCTCATCCGCAGACGGACCGAGGAACCCGTGCTGGAGACCGTCATCGCATTGGTCACGCCGTACGCCTCGTACGTCATCGCGGAGGACTCGCACGCCTCCGGCGTGACCGCCGTCATCGTGTCCGGGGTCGTCCTCGGCAGCACCGGCCACAAGCTCAGCAACGCCCCCATCCGTCTCCAGATCCACGCCGTCTACGACACCGTGACTTTCCTCCTGGAGAGCGTCGTCTTCGCCCTCATCGGTCTCGAGCTCCCCTCCACCGTCCGTCACCTCGCGCACGACGAGCACGGCTGGCCGCTGTGGGTGCCGGTGATCGCCTTCACCGTGCTGGCGATCCGCCTGCTGTGGATCTTCCCGCTGTCCACCCTGATCCAGTACCGGCACAAGGAGGGCGACAGTCGCCTCTCCTGGCGCGTTCCGGCCGTCCTGTCCTGGGCGGGCACCCGAGGCGTCATGCCGCTGGCTGCCGCGCTCTCGATCCCCCTGGTCACCCACACAGGGGCGCCGCTGCCGCACCGGGCGCTCATCCTCACGCTCACCACCGGTACCATCGCGCTCACCGTCGTTTTCCAGGGCTTCACCCTCGCTCCTGTCGTCCGCCGCTCGGGCATCGCTCTGGAACCGGAGCACACCGCCCGCGAGGAGGCCCGGACCCGCCGGCACATTGCCCACACCGCTCTCGAAGAGCTCAGACAGCTTGGCGATCTGGATGAGCTCGCCGAACTGGGCACGGCCGCTGAGGCCGCCTTGAAACAGGCCCGTCGCGATCTGGAAGCGCGCATCCACCAAGCGGAGGATGCCCACTACAGCGACCCGGACGCCCGTCCCGCCGACGCCTACCGCGAGATCCGCCGGACACTCATCGGCATCGAGGCGGCCGAGCTCCAGCGCCTCTACGAGGCAAACACGATCAGCAACGCCACCCGGCGCCGGATCCAGCGCGAACTCGACCTCGAGGAAGCCAGCCTCCGTGCCCGTGACTGACGGGTCTGCGCGGCAAGCGATACCCGCATCTGTACTGCGCGAACTCGGCCGCAGTTACCACCACGCCCGGCACTACGGCTTCGGCGAACCCTTCAGGACGCGGACAGACCTCCCGTCCGGACCGCCGGGGCGGCTCCGGTCAGGACGGTGTCGACGGCACGCGTCGCGTCGTGCTCGTCGAGCGGGAGTTGACGGAAGACGATCCGGAGCCAGGCGGCTCCGGCCAGCAGGTCCATCAGGAGCATCGGGTCCGTGTCTGGCGGGAGTTCGCCGCGGGTGACGGCACGCCCTTGGTGAAGCGGGCCACGATGAGCGGGGCGGCGGTCGGCGGGGATGTCGGGTAGGAGTCGTACCGGCCCCTGCTGACCTGGCCCACGGGCCTTGTGCACCCGCAGGACTGACGCACCGCCGTGATCACAGGCGGCCGGACATCGAGATCCCCGACAGAGTCAAGTTCAGAGCCGGATGGGGAGGTGGCGGGGGCCGCGGAGCATGGCGGCGTGCCGGTAGGGGGGTGGGTCCTGGAGGAGGGTTGCGCCGGTGAGTCGGGGGATCAGTGCGCCGAGCGCGGCCTGGGCTTCGATGCGGGCGAGCGGTGCGCCGTAGCACAGGTGGATGCCGCTGCCGAAGCCGAGGTGCTGGTTGTCCGGGCGGGTGGGATCGAACCGGTCGGGATCGTGGAACCGCTTGGGGTCGCGGTTGCCTGAGGCCAGCACGAGCACGACGGAGGTGCCCTTGGGAAGGGTGGTGCCGGCGATGTCCACGTCGGCGAGGGGGATGCGTTGCCGCATGTGGACCGGGGACTCGTAGCGCAGCAGCTCCTCCACCGCGGCCGGTAGCAGGTCGGGTTCGCGGCGCAGCCGGTCCAGTTGGTCGGGGTGGCGCAGCAGGGTGAGGACTCCGTTGGTGATGAGGTTGACGGTGGTTTCGTGTCCGGCGATGAGGAGCAGTACGGCCGTTTGCGCGAGTTCCTCGTGGGTGAGCCGCATGGTCGGGTCGGGTTCGTTGATGTACGCGGAGAGCATGTCGCTGGTGGGCTGGCCGCGGCGCTGTTCGGCGAGGTTTACCAGGTACTGGCCCATCTCGATCCGCGCTTGCTCGCCGGCCCGGTCCCGCTCGGCGGAGGACTCCTCGTCGGGCCTGACGTCGGCGGAGGCCACGATCGCGTCGGACCATTGCCGGAACTGTGGTTCGTCTTCCTGGGGGACGCCGAGCAGTCGGCAGATGACGGTGACGGGCAGCGGGTAGGCGAAGTCGTCGACGATGTCGATCTGGGTGCGGTCCTGGAGGTTCTGGAGCAGTTCCCCGGTGACTTCGGTGATCTGGCCGCGCATGGCGTCGACGCGGCCGGGGCTGTGCGGCGGGCCGAACGGTCGCATGGCCAGGCTGCGCAGCCTGTGGTGCTCGGGGTCGTCGAGCCGTAGGAACGGCGGCTTCGGTGTCTCGTGGGATGGCTGCGCGGATGGGGCAGTGAGGCTGCGGGGGTCGGCACTGATTCGTGGGTCGTGGAGGAGCGCGGTGATCTCGTGGTAGGTGCCGATCAGGTAGCTGCCGTCTGCCTGCCGCACGACGGGACCGGCTTCGCGCAGTTCCGCGTAGAGCGGGTAGGGGTTGGGGCGGTTGGCGTAGTCGGTGATCCGTTCCAGGAGGGTGTCGGCGGCGGCCATGGGGTACGGCTCCTCGTGCGTTGGGCGGGATGTGGGTCAGGTGGGCTGGACCACGGTCAGTCGGCGGTCGGGCAGGTGGCCGGTGAGCGCGACGGTCGGGCCGTGGGAGAGCCCCTTCGGATCCGGCACGTCGGAGGGGAGCGGGATCTCGGCCGCGAGCGGGCGGTCGGACGCGCCGGGCGCGGGCGGGAAGGGGGCGGCGGTCTCGATCAGGTGCGTGTAGTGGTCGAGTGACTTGGCCATGTTGACGGTGACGGCGGCGGTGACCCGTCCTTGGTAGCCGTAGACCATTGCCAGGCGACGCTCCTCCAGCGTGCCTTGGGCGATGACCACGTGGTCGGAGAAGGTGGGCACGCCCACGGACTTGATGTTGAGCCCGAACTGGGTCGACCAGAACGTCGGGAGGGCAAGGTGCGGGCGGCGCAGGGGGCCGGGATTGACCATGTTGTGGGCGGCGACTTCGGCCTGCGCGACCGCGTTGCCCCAGTGCTCCAGGGAGAGCATCTGGTAGCCGAACAGCGGGTGGGGGAAGCGGGAGACGTCACCGGCCACGAAGACGTCGTCAGTGACGATGCCGTACATGTCGAAGGCCCGGCACCCGGCGTCGCAGGCGATGCCGCGCGGGCCTGCTGCCAGTCCGGAGTCCGCCAGCCATTCGACGTTGCGGACCGCACCCAAGGCCGCGACGCACAGGTCCGCCTCCACGTGGCTGCCGTCGGACAGGTCCGCACCGGTGAACCGGCCGTTCCCGTCGCCACGCAGGGCGGTGACGGTCACCCCGCAGCGCAGGTCCACCCCGTGGTTGCGCTGCATGGCGGCCGCGAGCTTCGACAGGGTGCCGCCGAGCGCGCCCACCAGGGGGGCTGGGCCGCGTTCGGTGACTGTGACGTCGAGACCGCGTTCCCGGCAGGCCGAGGCGATCTCCGAGCCGGTGAAGCCACCGCCGATCACCAGCACCCGCCGTGGCCCCGCGGCCAGCCGCTCGGCCAGCCCGGCGGCATCCTCGCGGGTGCGCAGGGTGAACACTCCGTCCAGGGCGGCCTCCTCCGCCTTGGGCCAGGGCCTGGCCCGGGTGCCGGTGGCGATCAGCAGCCGGTCGAACGGCAGCGATTCGCCGTCGGCCAGCACCACCCGTTTCCCGAGAGGGTCCAGGCCGGTGGCGCGCACCCCGAGCCGCCAGTCGGCCTCCGGGTTCCGGCGCATCGGCAGAGCGGTGGACTCCGCCGCGACCGGGCCGAGCAGGACCTGCTTGGACAGCGGCGGCCGGTCGTAGGGCGGATGGGGCTCGTCCCCGACCACGGTCAGGGAGCCGGTGAAGCCCTCCTCGCGCAACGTCTCGGCGGCCCGCAACCCGGCCAGCGACGCGCCGACGATGACGATCCGGCCTTCTCGAAGGTCAGCGGCCACCGGGGCTCACCTCCTTGCCGAGGAGGATGGCCTGGACCGGGCACGCCGCCACGGCCTGGCGCACGCGCTCCAGCTGGTCGTCGGGAGGGGCCGGGGCGTACAACAGCCCCTCCTCCCCGTGCAGCTGGAACACCTCCGGCGCGAGGAACACGCACTGCGCATAGCCCTGGCAGCGTGTGAGGTCCACAACGATCTGCATCCCACTACTCCCTCCGTCGCCTCCCCTCTGCGTTCCAGAGTGAGGGAAAGGCCGGACCTTCGCATGGCTACCGCGCCGGTGACAGGGCATCTCAGCGTCCAGCGCGCGAGCGGTTGCCCGTTTGCAGGGTGAGAGGTTCTGTCCGCGCGGGGGCGCTCGTTCAGGCGGGGGGCGGTTGCCGGGCATCCGGCCGGGTGGACCCCGGGCCTGGTGGGCGTGGACATGGGCGGGCCTTCGCCCGGTACGGAAAGCTGCCCCGCCTTCGATCCTGCCTGCGGACGGGCCCTTCACGCCAGCGCACGCCGTCACCGGGGCCGGCCGCCCAACCGGGTGTTCTCCCGGGCCGGCGGACCCAGCGGCAGCGAGAGCCTGTCGGCCGCGGCGAGGAAGGCCGTGCTGATGTCCAGGCCCGCCGCCCAGCCGGGGGCCTTCTCGGCGTCGGTCAGGTCGCGGTGCCAGTCCGATGCCTCGGTCACCGGCTCCTTCTCCGGTTCCCGGTCCTGGGCGAGCGGGTGCACGTCCGGGACCTCCGGCGGTGCCGGGTCGAAGGCGTCCTTGGGCCGGGAGCCCTCCACCGGGCCGGACGTCCGGCCGGTCTCGGTGCGCAGCGCGCGGGTCGGCGGGCGCAGCGCGGTGACGAGTTCCAGGCCGGGGACGGCGGTGGAGCCACGCGGGGTGAGCACGCGCTTCGCGTAGGTGCCGAGGAGGCGGGCGAGGCCGGGGGCGTCGAGGCCGTCGGGGGTCTGCCAGCCGCCCCGCCCGCAACGCGCGGCTGACGAACTCCCGGAACTCCCGGACGGGCACGTACGGCAGTGCTCGCGAATCACCCGATCGCCCGGTGGTGCTCCGCAGGCGGGCCCAGGATGAGCAGTGATACGTTGCGCATACGTTCGACTACGTGAGGTGATGATCATGTCCTTCTGTGAACCCACTCCCGCCCAGCGCGCCGCCGTCCTGGAGCTGGTTGCCGCCGACGCCCCCGCAAGCACGTCGCCTGAGCAGGCACCGGAGATGCTCGGCCTGCTGCTGCTCGCGGCGCTGCTGTCGGCCAACCCGACCAAGCAGGAGCCGGTCGAGGACGCGTTCGAAGGCGTCCTGCAGAGCCTGTCCTGCGCCATGGCGTTCTGAGCGAGCGGCTGGATTCCGCCGGTGACCCGTACCTCCGGTTGCGCGTCGGTCGAAACGGCGACGCACCTGTTGGCGGACGACATCGCCCGTGCCCTGAGCGGCGCGGGCGATGCGTTCCGTCTGGAACAACTCGCCGCCCGGCACACCGAGGCGGCCGGACTGGGGGCCCTGCGGGCGCTCGGCACGGACGTGCTCGCGCCGTTCGTCCTGGACCGCCGCCCGCTCGCGCCCGCAGACGTCACGCTGCTCAGCGAGGCCGTCCGGGCCTTCCCCGCCCCGCTGCCGGCCGACCCCGCCACCGCGCGGCTGTGGGCGCTGCGCGACTGGGCACTCAGCCGCACCCTGGCCGACCTCGGCGTCGACGCGCTCGGCTGGGTCGGGCTGAGCGAACCGAGGGAACCGGCGGAGGACGAGTGCGCGCCGTGGCCGACCTGGACCGCCTCGCTCGGCCGACTCTCCGCGCTGGCCCTGCCCGCCCTGGCGAGCCCGCAACGCGAGCAGGCCAAGGTCCGCCGGCTCGACCTCGGACGCGGGCTCACCCACGCCCTGCTCGTGCGCGACCGGCTGCGCGCGGCCCGGCTGGCCCGCTGGCTCGCCCTGGACGCCCGCACCCACCCGGAGCCGCTGTTGCCGCCCGCGCTCGACCACCTCGACGCCCTCGCCGTCGACCAGCCGCGGGTGCGGCTGGAGACCGCAGTGGCCCGCCGCTACCTCGACCATCCGGAGGCCGTGCGCTGATGGACCTCGCCGCGCTCACCATCCCCCACCAGATCGGCGCCCGGGCGCTGGCCTGGCTGGACTCCGTCCGCGGCTGCTTCGCGCTGCCGCCCGACGTGCCCGTGCACGAGATCGACGGACCGAGCCTCAAGGCGCTGAGCGAACTGGCCCTCGCCGCCTCGCTGGTCAAACGCGAGACGGTCGGCGGGCCCGACACCGCGCGCACCGCGGACACCCTGCTCGACTTCGCCTGGCAGCAGTTCCGCGCCGGCGACCTGCTGGACGAGATGCAGCGACACACGCCCGCCGCGACCCATCCGATGGAGATCTACTCCAGCTTCGCCGCGGTCGGCTACCGCCACCAACCGCTGGAGGACGTGCTGGCCCACCTGGTCGGCACGCGCTCCGCCCGGGTCCCCGAGCACGTACCGAACCGTCACCTGGCGGTGGTGGCCGCAGTGCGCCGGATCGGCCTGCCCGACCACAGCGACCGCGCGGCACTCGTCGAGCGCACCTGGCTCGGCGGCCGGCCCGAGCCGTGGATGCTCGACGCGAACAACGCCTACGGCGTCACACACACCGTCTTCCACCTCACCGACTGGGCCGCCGACCCGGACGGGCTGCCCGAGCACCTGCACGAGTACCTGCACCGCTGGCTACCCGCCTGGGTCGAAGTCTTCGCCGCGACCCGCAACTGGGACCTGCTCGGCGAACTGCTCGCGGTGGGCGCCTGCCTGCGGCAACCGCTGTTCTTCCCCGCGGTCTGGGAGCTGCTGGCCCAGGCGCAGTGGAGGGACGGCATGATGCCCAACGGCGTCACCAGGCCGCCGGACGAGCCCGAACGCGCCTTTCGCAACCACCACCACCCGACCATCGTGGCCGTGGTCGCCGGCACGCTCACCATCTCCCGGGCACTGACCACCGCAGGCGCGTCGGCATGACGGTCGACGCCGGCCGGGCAGAACTCGCCGAACTGCTCGTCGCCGGTACCGCCGAGCTCACCCGGGAGCCGTCGGTACCGGGCTTGGTGGTGGCCGCCGTCCGCGGCCCCGAGTCGGCGGTGCACTGCCAGGGGGTGCTGCGGCGTGGTGGGGCGGCGCCGGTGGGCCCGGACACACGATTCGAGACCGGGTCACTCACCAAGACCTTCACGGCCCTGCTCCTGGCCGACCTGGCCACCCGCGCCGAGGTCGGCTACCAGGAGCAGATCACCGCCTACCTCCCCGCCCACGCCCGACCGCGACGCAGTTCGGTGACGCTGCTCGACCTGGCCACCCACCGCGGCGGGCTGCCCCGCCTGCCCCCCGGCTTCCTCCGGCGGGCCGGACGGCGTCTGCTCGCCGACCCGTACTCGCGCTACACGCTGGACGACCTGTACGCGGCCACCGCCCGCCTGCGCCCGACCCGCGGGCCCGCGGCGGCCCGGTACTCCACCTTCGGCCTCGCGTTGCTCGGACAGCTGCTCGCGAACGCCACCGGGCAGCCGTACGACCGGCTCCTCGCGGACCGGGTCCTGCACCCGCTCGGGCTGACCCGGACCGGCACGACCACACTGGCCGACGACCCGACGGCGGCGAGCGGGCACCGGCGCGGACGCCCGGTGCCCTACTGGACCTTCCAGGCGATCGCCCCGGCGGGGGCACTGCACTCCACCGGGACGGACCTGCTGCGCTACCTGCAATCCCAACTGGCACCTGGCCAGGGACCGCTGGGTACCGCCATCGGCCGGACACAACGGCCCGGGCCGACAATCGACGCCGGACCGGAGCAGTTCAGCCCCGGCTGGTTCTGCCGGACCCACAACGGACGCACCCGGTTCTGGCACTCGGGCGGCACAGGCGGGTTCACCAGCTACCTGAAGTTCTGCCCGGACACCGCAGCCGGCGTCGCGGTCCTCGCCAACGCCACACCGTCCAGGCGCCAACACGTGATCTCCCTCGGGCAGCGGCTCTTCGGGCAACTGATGACGACCGCCACCTGACCGGGCGGTTTCGTCCCTGGTTCGGGGGCTGAGGTTCCGCGCCACGTCGGGGTGGCTTGTCGGGCCAGCGTTGTCGGTGTTCCAGCCTGACGCCGACGGCCGACCGTGCCCGGCCGGCGTCGAGCCTGCCGCTTCCGCCCGGACTGTGGCGCGATCACATGTCCGGGCATACCGTGCGCAGCTGCGACGGCCCGCACCGGGCGCCCGGCCGCTCAGCGGGCCAAGGCCCGGGCGTCGCCCATCACCACCACCGGGTGCAGCGCGGGGTCGAGGGCGAGGAGCAGTTCGCGCATGCGGTCGGGGGACAGTCCGATGCAGCCGTGGGTGGGCCCGCCGTGGTCGACGTGCAGCCAGATGCCTCCGCCGTACCCCCCGCCGCGCGGTCGGCGCCGGTCGAGCGGGGAGGAGCCGGGTACACGGTTGTAGTCGATGGCCACCACGTAGTCGAAGGCCCCGGCGAGCGGCTCGCCCGCGAAACCGGTGCCGGAGATGCTGAAGGCGTCGGAGCGGTCGTAGCGGAGCCGGGTGCCAGGGTCGGGCAGGCGCCCGCCGGCGTCGCCGAGGGTGAACACGCCGATCGGCGAGCGCAGATCGCCCTCACGGTGGTCCGGGGTCCAGCCGTCCCGGGCGTTGCGGGTGGGCCAGGACGGACCGGCGAGCCAGCCCGTGCCGTCGTTGCGGTAGAGGACGGCACGGCCGGCCGAGGCGTCGGGGCCGTCACCGGTGACGACCAACGCCTGCCGCGTTCCGGCGGGTATGGCTGCCAGCAGGTCGGGCCCGACCCCGGGGAGCTGGCGCGGCAGTTCGGGCGGCGCGGGTCGGGCGGCCCGGACCGCCTCGGGCGGCAGCAACGTGGGCGGTACGGGCGCGGGAGCGGCGGGTGTGTCGGGGACGGCCGCGGCCGGTGGCACGGGCCCTGCGGCGGTGTCGGGCGCGCAGCCCACGAGGAGCAGCGCCAGCCCGGCGAGGGCGCGACGGGGTAGGGACATGGCGGTTCAGCCTTCGGGAAAGGGGCTTCGGGAGAAGCCGGGAGAGGAATGTCAGAGGCGGGAGGCGGGGGTTCGGATCAGCCCCGCAGGGTCTTCGGCGTGGTGGCGCGGCTCCCGGTGGTGGTGCGCAGGGAGTCGAGCACCTGCTGCAGCTGCCGCAGCGTCGGGTCCGACGGTTCGCGCAGGCAGGCGTTCAGCTTGATCAGTGCGGGAACGCCGTCCCGAACGACGACGCGGTGCCCGACGAGCTCCCGGGTGCCGCCGTACATCGTGCAGAGCGCCTCGGGCGTGCCCTCGGTGAGGGCGGCCGGGCCTATGGGGGTCTGCCCGATCCGGGCCGGGTCGTCGATCAGCTGGAGGGTGGCGAAGACACCGTCGGCGGTGAGCGGTCCGGCGAGTACGCAGATGCCGGCCCTCGGGCAGGACGACTTCGTGTCGAGCGGCTGGGTGGCGAGGAAGCCGATGCCCTCACGGGAGTCGCTGGTGATGCCGTCGCGGGTGTGCCAGCCGTTCGGCACGTCGACGGCCACGTCCGACAGCGACGGGAAGCGGATGGTCGTCCCCGGGGGCAGGACCGTGCCCGGAGCGGGCGGGACCGAGGCCACGGCGGGCGGCATCCCCGCCGGCCCCGCGGCCGCCCCCCGGTCC
>NZ_JAHSQD010000609.1 GCF_020103755.1 Streptomyces sp. LS1784 | reverse complement strand
CTGAGCAGCCGGCCGCAGGCCGCGCCGACCACCGGGGTGCCGGGGGCGGGCTGGGCGTACTGGGGGCCGAGGCAGCTGCCGTCCAGGGCGGAGCCGAGCAGGTAGCTGCCGCCGTCGACGAGCGGTGTTCCGGCGGCCGCCGGGGCCGGGGCGGCGCCGAGGGCCTGGGCGGCGAGGACGGTCAGGAGGGCGAGACCGGTCGGTAAGGCGCGGGGGTGGGGCGGCATGGCGGAGCTACCTCCGGTCGGGTGGGTGAACGCTGGCGGCCGATGACTTTGAACGTTCAAATCGCTTACAGTGGTGTGACGCATCGCATGTGATGGGTGACATTTCACATCTCCGGCTCGATCGCGTCAACGGGCGGTACCGTGACGACTTCCGGAAGGTGACCGGCAGAAGCGGTGAAGGCCCTGCCTGACGGGGGTGGGCAGGGCCTTCACGTCGATGGGGGCGCGGTCCGGGGTTCCGTGACGGTCGGGGCCCCGGACCGGGCTCAGCGGCCGAGGGCGGCGAGCGTCCGGTCCAGGCTCGGCGCGCCGGGGCGGGGCCGGTTGTACGGGAGCCTGGAGAGCAGTGAGCCCATGGCGCAGGTGTTGCTCAGCGCGGAGAAGGCCAGCCCACCGCCGACTGCCGCGGAGATCCAGCGGGCGCCCGGCAGGGCGAGGTCGAGGAGCACGCCGGCCAGGACCAGCGAGCCGGCCACCAGGCGGACCTGGCGGTCCAGTGCCCACACCCGGCGGGCGCCGGTCACCTGGTCCAGCGGCCGGCCGGCGTTCGCCCAGGCGTTGGTGCCGCCGGTGAGGGTGAGGGTCGGGATGCCGGCGTCGGCCAGCCGGTGGCAGGCGTTGTCGGCGCGCGGCCCGGCGGCGCAGACCACGGCGATCTCGCCGTGCCCGGCGGCTTCGCGCAGCGCGGGCAGGGCGCGGTCGAGCTGGTCCAGCGGGACGTTCAGGGCGCCGGGGATGTGGCCCGCGGCGTACTCGCCGGGGGAGCGGACGTCGATGAGGGTGAGCTGTTCGAGGCGGGGCTGGAGCTGCTCGACGGTCAGTGGCGTGGTCATCGGAGTGGGGTCCTCTCGGGAAGGGTGGTACCGGTGGTGGGGGTGGGATCGGGGGCGTCGGCCCGCCGCTGTGATCAGCTCAGCGTGGTGATCAGCATCAGTGCGGCGACGGCGAGCAGGGCGAGGGCGAAGGCCATCTGGAGGGTGCGTCCGCTGAGCTTGTCGGCCAGCCGCTTGCCGTCCCAGGCGCCGAGGATCGCGGCCCCGGTGAAGGGGGCGGCCACGGCCCAGTCGATCGCTCCGGTCGCGCCGAGGCGGGGGAGCAGGGCGGCGAGCGAGTTGGCGGTGATGACCAGCAGGCTGGTGCCGACCGCCTCGGCCATGGTGAAGGCGAGCACCGACACCAGGGCCGGTACGGCGAGGAAGCCGCCGCCGACTCCGAGCAGCCCGGTGACGGCGCCGAGTCCGGCGCCCGCCGCCGTGGAGCGGCCGAGTCCTGCGGCAGAACGTTCCTGCGCCTCCGCCTTGGGCGGCATCAGCATCCGCCAGGCCGCGAGCGCCGCCAGTACGGCGAAGGCGCCGGTCAGCAGTGCGCCCGGCAGATGGACGGACAGTGCCCCGGCGGCCATGGCGGCGGGCAGTCCGGCGGCGGCGAAGAGCGCGCCGGTACGCCAGCGGACCCGGCCCGCCCGGGCGTGGGCGAGCAACCCGGTCAGCGAGGTCGCGGCGACGATCACCAGGCTGGCGGTGGTGGCCGGCGCCGGGCTGAAGCCCAACAGGTAGACCAGCGCGGGGACGGCGAGCATGCTGCCGCCGCCGCCCAGCCCGCCCAGTGCGAGCCCGACCACCGCACCGGCGGCGAGCGCCAGAAGCAGCGTGGTCATATCACGTGGCCGGCGTCGCCGCCGGGCGTGGTCACCGGCAGCCCGGCCAGAGCCCAGGCGTTCATGCCCCCGGCCACGTTCAGCACCTCGACGCCGCGCTGCGCGAGCAGCTCCGCCGCGCGCTGGGAGCGGTTGCCGGAGCGACAGATCGCCAGCACGGTCCGCCCGGCCGCCTCGGGCGGCAGCGGGACGCCGGCGGCCAGCCCGATCAGGGGCTGGTGCAGCGAGCCGGGGGCGTGCCCGGCGGTGAACTCGGCGGCCTCCCGGACGTCGAGCAGGACGGCGGCGCCGGTGCGGGTGAGCTCGTGGGCCTCGGCGGGGGTGGCCTGCCCGGGGGCGCTCTGTCCGTGGGGGTTGGGCCCGTGGGCGTGCGGCAGCAAAGGCATGTGATGTCTCCAGTGGTGCAGGCCGGACCGCAGTGGTCCGGAGTGACGGGGGCGTCGCGGGTTCCGCGGGCGTCCGTACGGGCCCGGTGGCCCGGCGCGGTGGCGTGACCGCGCATCCTCGGCTCCGCCCGTACCCGGCTCGGTGGCGGTGGCCGTCCCCCTCGATGTCCACCATAGTACCCCCGGGGGTATTATCGAAATCGTTCGTCCATACCCCCGCCCGTATTGGCCACCAAAGCCGTATGCCGGTAAATGCGCCGAGGGGGGTGTCGAGGTTGGCGCTGTGGCCGGCGGTCGCCTGACCGGCCGCGCCGACCTCGACTCCTTCGGAACAAATACCCCCGGGGGTACACTTGGGCGTGTAGCCGGCCCGTCAGACCCCGACGAGGAGACAACCCCGTGATCTTCAGCCAGTACTACCTCGACTGCCTCTCCCAGGCCTCCTATCTGATCGCCGACGAGACCACCGGCCAGGCCGTGATCGTCGACCCCCGCCGGGACGTCGACGAGTACCTCGCCGACGCCACGGCACGCGGCCTGACCGTCGTCGGCGTCATCAACACCCACTTCCACGCCGACTTCCTCGCCGGCCACCTCGAACTCGCCGCCCGCACCGGCGCCTGGATCGGCTACGGCCACCGTGCCGAGACCGAGTACCCCATTCGCCACCTCACCGACGGCGAACGCATCTCCCTCGGTGACGTCACCCTCCAGATCATGGAGACCCCCGGACACACCCCCGAGTCGATCAGCATCCTCGTCCACGAGCACGCCACCGACGAAGCCCCCTACGGCGTACTCACCGGCGACGCCCTGTTCATCGGTGACGTCGGCCGCCCCGACCTGCTCGCCTCCGCCGGCGTCACCGCCGAGGATCTCGGCGCCATGCTCTACGACAGCGTCCACCACAAGCTCATGGCCCTGCCCGACCAGGTCCGCGTCTTCCCCGCTCACGGCGCCGGCTCCGCCTGCGGCAAGAACCTCTCCACCGAGAAGCAGTCCACCATCGGCGCGCAGCGCCTGACCAACTACGCCTGCCGGCCCATGGACCAGGACACCTTCGTCCGCATCGTCACCGCCGGCCAGTCCGCCGCCCCCGCCTACTTCGGCTACGACGCCGCTCTCAACCGGCAGGACCACCCGCTGCTCGACCGCACGAACGCCGCCCGCCCCCTGTGCCCCGAAAGCTTCAAGGAGGTCCGTGCCGCAGGCGCCGTCGTCCTCGACGCCCGCAGCCCCCAGGACTTCGGCGCGGGACACATCCGCGGCGCCATCAACGTCCCCGTCGACGGCCGCTTCGTCGAACAGGCCGGCACCGTCCTCACCCCCGACAGCAACATCGCGATCATCGCCCCGCAGGACCGCGAGGACGAGGTCATCACCCGCCTCGCCCGCATCGGCTTCGATCACATCGCCGGCTACCTGCGCAACCCCGGCAACGCCCTGCCCGCCCTCGCCGACGAGATCACCCCCGCCAGCCGCCTCACCGCCGACCAGCTCCGCACCGCCCTCGCCGGCGAGCAGCCCCCCACCGTCCTGGACGTGCGCACCTGCGGCGAACGCGAAACGGGATTCATCGCAGGATCGCTGCACATCGCCCTGGCGGAACTCCCCCGCCGCATGGACGAGATCCCCGCCGACCGCCCCCTGGTCGTCCACTGCGCCAGCGGCCACCGCTCCTCCATCGCCGCCAGCCTGCTGCGCCACCACGGCCACACCGACGTCTCCGACCTCCTCGGTGGCTACAGCGCCTGGCACGCCCTCACCCACCCCGCCCGGGCCTGAACCCGGCCGCCCCGGCCCACACCCCGCCCGGGCCGCGGGCGTTCCCGAAGGCAGCGCCCGCCACGTGACCCCAGGACACCATCCCAGTCCCGGAGTCACGTGCCGTTCTTCCCCAAGGTCGGAAGTCGGATTGTCGGGACTCCGTTGTCGCCCTGACTGCCCGACGGGTCCAAGGAACCGGGGGGGCGCCGCCGGAGGTGGGGCGGCGTCGCCTACACCGGCGTATGGGCCCTCGGCATCTCCGCCGGGCTGTTCCAGGTGGGTGTGGCCTGTGTCCGTGAAGGCGCCTCACCGAACGACGAGGCGTCTGTTCAAACCGGGACAATGGTCTGCCCCGGCCGGCCGCGTGGCCTGGTCCTCGACGCCCCGCCACTGCTCCGGCCCCGGGATCTCCCCAGCACGGTCCGCCGTGGCCCGAGCTCTGATGGTTCGTCAGGGGGAGCGAGGGGTTTCCGGAGCCGATCGGTGCGGATGTCGGCATGGTCAGTGCAGCGTCGCGACCGTGCCGCCCTCCGCGTGCGTCAGGTCGACACCGGGCAGGCCCCCGGCCCAGCGCTCGGCGAGCTCGGTGAGGCGGACCGGGTCGGGTGGTGTGCGGCCGAGGCCGATGGCGTACCGGGCGTGCGCCGGGCCGCTCTCGAACGGGCGTGGCCAGGCGTGCGCGTCCGGCGCGCCCGCGGCGGC
>NZ_JAHSQD010000608.1 GCF_020103755.1 Streptomyces sp. LS1784 | reverse complement strand
CGCCACCGCACAGCTGGTGAAGATCACCCTGCTGGCCGGTGTCGCCGCCCTCGCCCTCTACGCGGCACCCAGGCTGTACGACGCCGGGCACTGGGCCGCGCTCGGCGTGCTGGCCACGGCCGTTGGCGCGACGTTCTGGATCTACCTCTCGCCGCGCCGGCTGCCCGCCAAGTACCTGCTGCCCGCCACCGCGCTCTTCCTCGCCTTCGTGGCCTACCCCGTGCTCTACATCGTCGCGGTGTCCTTCACCGACTACGGAGACGGCCACCTGCTCACCAAGGACCAGGCGGTCCGCAGCCTCGTCGAGCACTCCGTCGAGCCCGTCCCCGACAGCCCCTCGTACGCGCTCACCATCGCCACCGGCCCGGACGGCGGTCCGCTGGTGCTGCTGCTCACGGACCCGGACACCGGGAAGGTCTCGGCCGGCACCGCGCGCGGCCTCGCCCCCGCCCCCGCCGGGACGGTGGCCGGGCCGGACGGCCGGGTGACGTCCGCACCCGGGCTGAAGCTGCTGACCTTCGGCCAGGTCAACGGCCGCTCCGCGGAGCTGACCGACCTGCGGGTGCCGGTGGCCGGCGGGTTCATCGTGAGCCAGGGCCTCTCGATGGCCACCACGGCCCGCCCCACCCTGGCGTACGACCGGCAGGCCGACACCCTGACCGACGCCCGGGACGGCACGGTCTACCACCCCCGGGAGGGCCGGTTCACCGCCGCCGACGGTTCCGGGCGGACCCTGCCCACCGGCTGGCACCGCACCGTCGGCTTCGCCAACTTCACCGCCGTGCTCACCAGCCCCGCGATCCGCGGCCCCTTCCTCGGGGTGCTCGCCTGGACCTTCGGCTTCGCCCTGCTCTCCACCGGTGCGTCCTTCGCCCTCGGCCTCGGTCTCGCGCTCACCCTGCACCACCCGCGGCTGCGCGGGCAGCGGGCCTACCGCTCGCTGATGCTGCTGCCGTACGCGATGCCCGCGTTCATCGGCATCCTGATCTGGCAGAGCATGTACAACCGGGACTTCGGCCTGCTCAACCAGCTGCTGCACGCCCGGATCGACTGGCTGGGCGACGCCTGGAGCGCCCGGTTCGCGGTGGTGCTCACCAGCCTGTGGCTCGGCTTCCCCAACATGCTGCTGATCTGCACCGGCGTGCTGCAGGCGATGCCTGCCGAGCTCAACGAGGCCGCCCGGATCGACGGCGCCGGCCCGTGGAAGGCGTTCCGCGCGGTCACCTTCCCGCTGCTGCTGGTCGCCGCCGCGCCGGTGCTGATCTCGTCCTTCGCCTTCAACTTCAACAACTTCAACGCCATCCAACTGCTCACCGGCGGCGGGCCGTTCGACGGCGCGGGCGGCACCGCCGGATCGACCGACATCCTGATCAGCTACACCTACCGGGTGGCCTTCGGCGGGCAGGGCGCCCAGTACGGCTTCGCCGCCGCGCTGTCCATCGTCATCTTCCTGCTGGTCGGGCTGATCACGCTGGTGGGCTTCCGCCGCACCCGCGCCCTTGAGGAGCTGAACGCATGACCGCCACCACCGCCACCCGCTGGCTGCGCCGCTTCGGCTGGCGGCACCTGGTCGCCGTGCTCGCCGTCTGCTTCGCGCTGTTCCCGCTGCTGTTCGTGCTCTCCGCGGCGCTGAACCCGCTCGGCACGCTGCAGTCGTCCACGCTGCTGCCCCGGCACGCCTCGCTCGCCAACTTCACCGCCCTGTTCACCAACGGGCAGTACCCGTTCGCCCGGTGGCTGGCGAACACGGCGCTGGTCTGCGGCACCTTCGCGGTGCTCAACGTGCTGCTCGGGGTGCTGGCCGCGTACGCCTTCTCGCGGTTCCGCTTCCGGGGCCGGCGGATCGGGCTGATGGCGGTCTTCCTGGTGCAGATGTTCCCGCAGTTCCTCGCGGTGATCTCGCTCTACCTGATGTTCGCGAAGATCGGCGACGTCCTGCCGGCGATCGGCCTGGACACCCCGTGGGGCCTGGTGCTGGTGTACCTGGGCGGCGCGATGGGGGTGAACACCTGGCTGATGAAGGGCTACCTGGACACCATCCCGCGCGAGATCGACGAGGCCGCCAAGGTGGACGGCGCCGGGCACGCGCAGATCTTCTTCCGGCTGATCCTGCCGCTCGCCGCGCCGATGCTGGTGGTGATCTCGATCCTGTCGCTGACCGCCGCGCTCAACGACGTGATCCTGGCGAACATCTTCCTGACCTCGAACGACTCCAAGACCGTCGCGGTCGGCCTCTACGGGATCATCTCCGGCCAACAGGACCAGAACTACGGCCTGTTCGCGGCCGGCGCGCTGGTGACCTCGCTGCCGGTGATCGTGGTCTACCAGTTCCTCCAGCGCTACCTGGCCCAAGGCCTGACCGCCGGGTCGGTCAAGGGCTGAGCGGCCGGACGCCGTCGCCCCGTACGGAACTACCGTACGGGGCGACGGCGTCGACGGCGGGAAGCGCGGAACGCACCTGTGACACGCCTGTGCGACTGGCGAACCCCCGTACGCCAGGCGACCGTCACCGGCGCATGGAACAGGTCGGCCTCGTCGCGGTAGAGCCAGAACAGGCCACAGTGCTTCGGCGAGACGTGGTCGGCCGCGCCAATGGTTCACGTCCGGTACAACCCTCAGCAGGTCCTGCCAACCCGCTCGGCCGCATCTCGGCCGGCACCTGGGTTGGCCTACCCCATGAGGTCCGCGCTGAGCGTGGTGCGTGGAACGCAGACGACTGCGTCGTAAGCGTCCAGGGCCGGCACAGGCAGGAAGTCGTCGTCCATGCGGATCCGAGTCGGCTCTGGCAGACCATGCTGTCGCGCATACGCACGTAGGGCATGGGTGTTGACCATGGCGGGTGCTGCCGGCATGCCTGCGAACAGCGCCTCCACACTGTTGGGTGCTGCCGCGGGGGCGTCGGTCGCGTACTGGCGCATCCCGGCGGGGTGAGTCGGATCGGGCGAGTTCTTCACGGTCCTGCCGCCGCTGCTGGTCATCGCCACTGAAACGTAGTCGTTTCCGAGCCGCCGGGCGAGGGCGTGCCCCATCGGGACACGAGGCAGGGAAGTGCCCTCAGGATTGGCCGTGCGCTGGATGTGGGCGTTGTGCGCGGCGAGCACGATACGGGTACCGGGGGCGGATCGGTCGAGTAACGTCAGCAGGCTGTCGGCGAGGTAGCGGTCGCGGGCGGAGAGGTCAGCGGCATCCGGCTTCCCGTCGAACAGGTCAGCCATCGCACGCTGCATCTGGTCTGTGCGCCACGCAGCCCAGACGTCCGAGACCACGTCCTCGTACACGGTGGGCCCTGCGGAATCGATGTATATCTCACGCATCACCGTGACGCGGTTGAGTAGTTGACTGAGCACGGTTGAAAGCTGGTCCTGGACCGCAGCGTCCAGGCCAAGGCGGGCCCGGGCCGAAGCCAGACCCGAGCCTCCTGCAAGTGGCGCTGACAGTTCAAGGGCGGTTCGGGCGTGGCGAACTGCGCGGGGGTCGATGTCGGCCAGATACCGGGCTACCGCTTCAAGGACCGGAGCCAGCGAGCCGCCGGCCGCAGGTATGTCGAGTCCGGCGAAGTGGACTGGGCGCGTCGCTCTGGCGTTATGGGCGCGCAGCCACCGCAGGATGTCGCGGCCTTCGGCGGACTGGCTCGGGTAGCCGCCGATATGGGGAGTGAGAAGGGCATCGAGATCTCCGTCTCCGCCCCGCGTCCACGCATCGACAGCCCGGCCGGAGGCGGTCCCGAGTTCCGCGGCGTAGACGGTGAACCCGCACTCTTGGATCAAGAAGCGCAGTATTCGGTCGCGTAACAGCCCGTACTCGCGTATCTGATGGGAGCTCTCGCCCAGGGCGACGACGCGTGCACTGCCGATGAGACGGCCCAACGGTGCCAGATCGTCAACTGGGGCATCGGCACCGGAGGTGGCAAGCAGCGTGGCGTTGCAGGTAGTCCATTCAGCAAGGGGCATTGCGGCTCTGAGGTTCATGCTCGCGACCCTAGCAATCAGCGCCTACACACCGAGTGGGCTCCGCAGAGTCAGTAGGGGGTACGCCGGGTACGAGCGCCGAACCTCAACCGGCTGTGCGAGGACAGTGGTCCCTTCGGGCGGAGGCGATCGGTGAGTGTCTCGGACCTGGTCCCGGCGGCGAGGCCGCAACGGCCGGTAGCCGGCCGGGTCGAGCTTGGCGAGCTCGGTGTCGACCTCGACGTCGATCGTGCCGTGGTAGTTGACGTTCTCACTGTGTGCCGGGGGGATGTGCGCGGCAGCTGGTCCTGCAGACACCCCCGTCCGTGGTCGCCGGAATGCTCGGCCACCACACCGTCCACACCGAAGCCGTCGCCGCTCAAGCGGGAGGAACCTGGAAGAAGTACGCCCCCGGCGACCACGTCACCTCCCGCTTCGGTCTCTTGCTTCACGCGCCGCCGACGCGGTCTCGGGCCGGGCCGCAGCGGAGGCGGCGAGCCGGCGGGCCATGGTGGCGGTGGCACGCCTCCCACCTCGCTGCCGGCCGGCGCCTGACCCGCTGCCAGCGGTCTGCCAGCGCTCTGCCAGCGGGGTGCGGAACTGTCGGACGTGCCGGGCGGTACGCCGCGACCGAGGAGCGCGTGACCACCCGGCCCGTTGACGAAAGGGCACTCGCGTGACTCGTACCTCCCCTCCCATCGGCACCGCCGCAGGCCCGCGCCGGCCCGAGGCGTCCCGCACCGCAGTCCGACGCTCGGCGGCCTCGTGGAGGCTGGGCGCGGGCGCCGCCGCGGCAGCG
>NZ_JAHSQD010000607.1 GCF_020103755.1 Streptomyces sp. LS1784 | reverse complement strand
CGGCGGCGAGCAGCAGCAGCGTCCGCGGCTCGGCCCGCACGGGCGCCAGCGCCTCGGCCAGTCCGTCCGCCTCCGCTCCGGGCGGGGCGATCACGTAGTGCGGGCCGAGCGCCCGCAGCGTCGCGGCGCCCATCACTCCCCCTCCGCCAGCTGCCCGGTCTGCACCTGCACCGTGCGCCGCCGGGTGATGTACAGGCCGCGGCCGGTCGGGAACGCCTTCGGCCTGACGTTGCCGAACAGGTAGCCCTCCGACGGCGGGCAGGACATCAGCAGTGCGGGCGAGTTGACCTCCTGCAGCTTGCGCACCAGCGGGTCGCCGAGCGCCCGCCCGATGCCGTTGGCGCCGCGCGCGACGACCAGGTGGAGGCCGATCTCGGCACCCTGCGCCAGGTCCTCCAGCAGGGCGGCGAAGGGGTGGCTGCCGCCGCCCGAGCCGACCAGGTCGTAGTCGTCGACGAGGATGAACAGCTCGGGGCCGGTCCACCAGTCGCGCTCCCTGAGCCGGGAGGGCGCGATGTCCGCGGGCGGGATGCGGTTCTTCATCGCCCGGGAGGCGCCGTCCACGATCTGGCGGAGCTTGTCGACGGCCACCGCGTAGCCGAGGCGGTACTCCTCGGGCACCGCGTCGTACAGGCCGCGCCGGTAGTCGACGAGCATGATCCGGGCCTCGGCCGGGGTGTAGGCGGTGGTGATGGCCTTGATCATCAGCCGCAGCAGGTTGGTCTTGCCGGACTCGCTGTCGCCGACCACCAGCAGGTGCGGGTTCTCCTCGAAGTCGTGCCACAGCGGCGAGACCTCGGTCTCCTCCAGGCCGATCGGCACCCGCAGCCGGCCCTCGGGGGCGGGCAGCCGGGCCGCGTCCAGGGTGAGCGGGAGCATCCGGACCTCGGGGGCGCGCGGCCCGGTCCAGTGCGCGGCGACCGCGTCGACCAGGTCGGCGACGCCCTCACCGAGGTCGTCGGTGCGCCCGGATCCGTCGATCCTGGGCAGCGCGGAGAGGAAGTGCAGCTGCTCGTCGGTCAGGCCGCGGCCGGGCAGCTTGGGCACCTTGGCGGCGGCCCTCATGTTGATCACGGAGTCGACGGAGTCGCCGAGGCGCAGCTCGAAGCGGGTCTGCAGCTGGTCGCGCAGACCGCCGGCGATCTCGCCCCAGCGGGTGGTGCCGATGACCAGGTGGACGCCGTAGTTGAGGCCGCGCTGGGACATCAGGGTGAGCGGCTGGACCAGGTCGTTGAACTCCTGGCGCAGGGTGTTCCAGCCGTCGACCACCAGGAAGACGTCGCCGTGCGCCTCGTCGGGCAGCTCACCCGCGGCCCGGCGGCGGCGGAAGGACGCGACGGAGTCGATGCCCAGCTCGGCGAAGTACTGCTCCCGGCGGGTGATGATCCCGTTGACCTCGGCCACGGTCCGCAGCACCCGCTCACCGTCGTGCCGGCCGGTGACCCCGCCGACGTGCGGCAGGCCGCGCAGCGCGGAGAGCGTTCCGCCGCCGAAGTCCAGGCAGTAGAACTGGACTTCGCGCGGGGTGTGGGTGAGCGCCAGGCCGGTGATCAGGGTGCGCAGCATGGTGCTCTTGCCGCTCTGCGGGGCGCCGGCGACGCCGACGTGGCCGCCGGCGCCGGAGAGGTCGGCGGTGAGCAGGTCGCGCAGCTGGTGGAAGGGGCGGTCGACCACGCCGACCGGTACGCCGAGGACGCCGTGGCGGGCACCGTCCTCGGTGGTGAGGCCGCGCTCGGGGTGCGGGACGAGCGGCGGCAGCAGCTCGTCGAGGGTGGGCGGGACGTCCAGCGGCGGCAGCCAGACCCGGTGGGCGGGCGGCCCGGCGTCACGCAGCCGGCCGGCCGCGATCTCCAGCAGCGAGCCGGCCGGGGTCTGCTCCTCCTCGGTCTCGGTCTCCGCCACCGGCCGCCGGCGGGGCATCACGTAGTCCGTGCCGTACGCGACGACCTGCCCGGCGATGGCGGCCTGCTGGGCGGCACGGCGCTTGGGGCGGTACGGGCCGGAGACGTAGGCGGCCTTGAACCGGGTGAGGGTGGAGATGTCGCTGCGCAGGAAGCCGTTGCCGGGCTGGGAGGGCAGCTGGTAGGCGTCCGGGACGCCGAGCACGCCGCGGCTCTCCATGGCGGAGAAGGTGCGCAGGCCGATCCGGTACGACAGGTGGGACTCCAGCGCGCTCATCCGGCCCTCGTCGAGCCGCTGCGAGGCCAGCAGCAGGTGCACGCCGAGCGAGCGTCCGAGCCGGCCGACCATCACGAAGAGCTCCATGAAGTCCCGGTGCGCGGACAGCAGTTCGCTGAACTCGTCGACCACCACGAACAGCGTGGGCAGCGGGCGCAGCACGGTGCCGGCGGCGCGCGCGGTCTCGTACTCCAGCAGCGAGGCGTAGCCGGCCTCGCGCAGCACCTCCTGGCGGCGGACGAGTTCGCCGTGCAGGGCGTCGCGCATCCGGTCGACCAGGGCGGCCTCGTCGGCCAGGTTGGTGATCACGGCGGAGGTGTGCGGCAGGGCGTCCAGGCCGAGGAAGGTCGCGCCGCCCTTGAAGTCGACCAGGACGAAGTTGAGCACCTCGGAGGAGTGGGTGACGGCGAGCGCCAGCACCAGGGTGCGCAGCAGCTCGGACTTGCCGGAGCCGGTGGCGCCGATCAGCATGCCGTGCGGGCCCATGCCGCCCTGGGCGGACTCCTTGAGGTCCAGGTCGACGGGCCGGCCGTCCGGGCCGAGGCCGAGCGGCACGCGCAGTCGCTGCGGGATGCCGCGCTGGGCCCAGAGCGCCTCGACGTCGTGGGCGTGCAGGTCGGGGATGCCGAGCAGGGCGGTGAGGTCGAAGTCGGTGGCGAGCGGCTCGGCGGCGTCGACGCCGTCGGCGATCCGGTAGCGGGCGAGCCGGGCGGCCAGGCGGGTCACCGCGGCCAGGCCGAGCGCGTCGGGCCGACCGAGGTCGGTGACGACGTCCTTGCGGTTGCGGTCGGCACCGACCATGGTGAGCCGGCCGTCCTCGATCCGCAGCCGCAGGGTGGTGCGGGCCGGGCGCCACTCCAGGGAGTCGGCGAGGTCGATCAGGACGGCGTTGCGGTAGCCGGTCAGCGCGGCGCGGCTGCCGGTGTGCGCGCCGGGGCCGTCCAGAACCAGGACGGTGAACGGCTCGTCCCGGTCGGGCACGGCGTCCGGCTCGTAGCCGGGGCGGCCGGTGAACTCCTCGCCGAGCAGCTGCTCGACCTCGCCGAGGCTCCCGGCGACCAGCCGGACCGGGCCGGCGCCGTCGGTGTCGGTCGGGTGCAGGGCGTGCGGCAGCCACTTGGCCCACTCCCACGCGTCCCGCCGCTCGGCGTCGGTGACGACGGCGACGCGCAGCTCGTCCGGGCCGTGCACCACGGCGAGCTGGGCGAGCACCGCCCGCACCAGCGCGCGGGCGGCCTCGGGGTCGTCGGAGCGCAGCAGCAGGTGGGCGAAGCCGCGCAGGTGGATCGCCATCGGCTGGTCGGCGAGCGTGCCGTAGGCGTGGATGAAGCGGCGCAGCGCGTGGGCGCAGAGCGGCTCCAGGTCCTCCACCGGCTTGGTGGCCAGCGGAGCGAGCGGGGTGGCCAGGCGCTGGGCGCCGAGCGCGATCCGGACGTCGCTGAAGTCGGGGTGGGCGGCCCGCCGCTCCCACAGCCGGGTGGTGCCGACCAGTGCGCCCAGCTCGGCCGGCTCCGGGTGCCGCCAGGCCAGGGCCTTGCGCTGGGCGTCGATCGAGCGGCGCACCTGACGGCGCATCTGGGAGAGGTAGCGCAGGTAGTCGCGCCGCTCGGCGCGCAGCTGCTGCTTGCGGTCGCTGGAGCCGCGGATCAGCTGGGTGACCAGCATGCCGACGGCGGACAGCGCCATCATGCCCATCGCGACGTAGCTGAGCATGCCGCCGCCCTCGCCGCCGCCGGGGTGCAGGAACATGAACACCATCGACAGCGAGCCGAGCGCCATCGGGGCCATGCTGATCACACTGGCCATCCCGCTCTGCTTCTCCGGCAGGCCCGGCGGCTCCTGGAGCTGGATCTCGCCGTCCGGCATCTCGGGCCCCGGACGCCGGGGCGTCCGGTTGATCAGCTCCACGCTCACTCAGGGCTCCTCACTGAGACGGGCTGCTCACCGTCCCGGGCTGCTCACGGAGGACGGGCGCCGCACTTTCAGGCTCCCCACCGCGGCGCCCGTCCCGTTCAGACCCACGGACGGCGCAGGGCCCCGGGTTCACGGCGCCGGTTGAACGCGACGCGCCGGGCAGGCCGTTCATCCGGGCGGAGAAACGGACCACCCCACCGAACCGGAGGACCGGCGTGAGCAGCAGTGTCGTGGCAGGACTGTGCCGATTGAGGTTCCACGCGCCGGGGACGGCCTTCGAGCTGGCCGTCCCCGCCGACGTGCCCCTGGCCGACCTGCTGCCCGCCGTCCTCGGGCACGCCGGCCCCGAGCTCGCCGAGGAGGGCCTGGAGCACGGCGGCTGGGTGCTCCAGCGGCTCGGCGAGGAGCCGCTGGACGAGGAGCGCACCCCCGAGGCGCTCGGGCTGCACGACGGCGACGCGCTGTACCTGCGGGCCCGCCACGAGGCCCTGCCGACGGTGCACTTCGACGACCTGGTGGACGGCGTCGCCACCGGCGTGCACGAGCGCGGAGACACCTGGCGCCCGGCCCTCACCCGGGTCCTGTCCCTGGCCCTGGCGCTGACCGCGCTCGCGGCCGGCTGGGTGCTGCTCGCCCTGCCCGGTCCGGCCGCCCCC
>NZ_JAHSQD010000606.1 GCF_020103755.1 Streptomyces sp. LS1784 | reverse complement strand
CGGCCCCCAAGGCCGCCGCCCCGGCGCCGGCCGCGCCCGCCGCCACTGCCGGCCCCGAGCTGGTCCAGCTCCGCGGCCCGGCGAAGGCCGTCGCCAGCAACATGGACGCCTCGCTGGAGGTGCCGACCGCGACCTCGGTCCGCGCCGTGCCGGCGAAGCTGTTGATCGACAACCGCATCGTCATCAACAACCACCTGCAGCGCGCCCGCGGCGGCAAGGTCTCCTTCACCCACCTGATCGGCTACGCCCTGGTCCAGGCCATCAAGGCCGCCCCGGGCATGAACCACAGCTACAAGGTGGAGGACGGCAAGGCCTTCCTGGTCAAGCCGGAGCACGTCAACCTCGGCCTGGCCATCGACCTGGTCAAGCCCAACGGTGACCGCCAGCTGGTCGTCGCGGCGATCAAGAAGGCCGAGACGCTCGACTTCTTCGGCTTCTGGCAGGCCTACGAGGACATCGTCCGCCGGGCCCGCGCCAACAAGCTGACCATGGACGACTTCACCGGCGTCACGGTCTCGCTGACCAACCCCGGCGGCATCGGCACCGTGCACTCCGTGCCGCGCCTGATGCAGAACCAGGGCACCATCGTCGGCGTCGGCGCCATGGAGTACCCGGCCGAGTTCCAGGGCTCCGCCCCGGAGACCCTGTCCCGCCTGGGCGTCTCCAAGATCATGACGCTGACCTCGACCTACGACCACCGCGTCATCCAGGGCGCGGCGTCCGGCGAGTTCCTGCGCGAGATCCACCGCCTGCTGCTCGGCGAGAACGGCTTCTACGACGAGATCTTCGAGTCGCTGCGGATCCCGTACGAGCCGGTCCGCTGGGCCACCGACGTCGCCACCACCCACGACGACGAGGTCAACAAGACCGCGCGCGTCATGGAGCTCATCCACTCCTACCGGGTCCGCGGCCACCTGATGGCCGACACCGACCCGCTGGAGTACAAGCAGCGCAAGCACCCCGACCTGGACGTCGTCCAGCACGGTCTCACCCTGTGGGACCTGGAGCGCGAGTTCGCGGTCGGCGGCTTCGGCGGCCACAAGATGATGAAGCTCCGCGACATCCTCGGCCTGCTGCGCAACACCTACTGCCGCACCGTCGGCATCGAGTACATGCACATCCAGGACCCGAAGCAGCGCAAGTGGCTGCAGGAGCGCCTGGAGAAGCCGTACGCGAAGCCGGAGCGCGAGGAGCAGCTGCGCATCCTGCGCCGCCTGAACTCGGCCGAGGCCTTCGAGACCTTCCTGCAGACCAAGTACGTCGGCCAGAAGCGCTTCTCGCTGGAGGGCGGTGAGTCGCTGATCGCCCTGCTGGACGCGACCATCGACGCCGCCGCCGAGCACCGCCTGGACGAGGCCGTCATCGGCATGGCCCACCGCGGCCGCCTGAACGTGCTGGCCAACATCGTCGGCAAGCCGTACGGCAAGATCTTCGGCGAGTTCGAGGGCAACCTCGACCCGAAGTCGATGCACGGCTCCGGCGACGTCAAGTACCACCTGGGCGCCGAGGGCACCTTCACCGGCCTGGACGGCGAGACCATCAAGGTCTCGCTCGCCGCGAACCCCTCCCACCTGGAGGCCGTGGACCCGGTCGTCGAGGGCATCGCCCGCGCCAAGCAGGACATCCTGGACCAGGGCGGCACCACCTTCCCGGTGCTGCCGATCCAGATCCACGGCGACGCGGCCTTCGCCGGCCAGGGCGTCGTCGCGGAGACCCTCAACATGTCGCAGCTGCGCGGCTACCGCACCGGCGGCACCGTGCACGTCGTGGTGAACAACCAGGTCGGCTTCACCGCCGCCCCGGCGTCCTCGCGCTCCTCGATGTACTGCACCGACGTGGCCCGCATGATCGAGGCCCCGATCTTCCACGTGAACGGCGACGACCCGGAGGCCGTGGTCCGCGTCGCGCGGCTCGCCTTCGAGTTCCGCCAGGAGTTCCACAAGGACGTGGTGATCGACCTCATCTGCTACCGCCGCCGCGGTCACAACGAGGCCGACAACCCGTCGTTCACCCAGCCGCTGATGTACGACCTGATCGACAAGAAGCGCTCGGTGCGCAAGCTGTACACCGAGGGCCTGATCGGTCGCGGCGACATCACCATGGAAGAGGCGGAGCAGGCGCTCCAGGACTTCCAGGGCCAGCTGGAGAAGGTCTTCGCCGAGGTCCGCGACGCGGCCCAGGCGCCGGCCGACGCCACCACGGGCAAGCCGGTCGCCGACTTCCCGGTCTCCATCCGGACCGGCATCTCCCAGGAGATGGTCAAGCGGATCGCCGCCTCCCAGGTCAACCTGCCGGACTGGCTGACCGTCCACCCGCGTCTGCTGCCGCAGCTGCAGCGCCGCGCCGGCTCGGTCGAGGACAACACCATCGACTGGGCGATGGGCGAGACCCTCGCCATCGGCTCGCTGCTCATGGAGGGCCACCCGGTCCGCCTGGCCGGCCAGGACAGCCGCCGCGGCACCTTCGGCCAGCGGCACGCCGTCCTGATCGACCGCAAGACCGGCGAGGACTACACCCCGCTGCAGTACCTCACCGAGGACCAGGCCCGCTACACCGTCTACGACAGCCTGCTGTCGGAGTACGCGGCCATGGGCTTCGAGTACGGCTACTCGCTGACCCGCCCGAACGCGCTGGTCATGTGGGAGGCGCAGTTCGGCGACTTCGTCAACGGCGCGCAGACCATGGTGGACGAGTACATCGCCTCCGCCGAGCAGAAGTGGGGCCAGCACTCCGGCGTCACCCTGCTGCTGCCGCACGGCTACGAGGGCCAGGGCCCGGACCACTCGTCCGCCCGCCCGGAGCGCTTCCTCCAGCTGTGCGCGCAGAACAACATGACGGTCGCCATGCCGACCCTGCCGTCGAACTACTTCCACCTGCTGCGCTGGCAGGCGCACAACCCGCACCACAAGCCGCTGGTCGTCTTCACCCCGAAGTCGATGCTGCGTCTGAAGGCCGCGGCGAGTGCGACCGAGGAGTTCCTGTCCGGCTCGTTCCGCCCGGTCATCGGCGACAGCACCGTCGACCCGGCGCAGGTCCGCAAGGTGGTCATCACCGCCGGCAAGTTCTACTACGACCTGGAGGCGGCCCGCACCGAGCGCGGCGTCACCGACACCGCGATCGTCCGGGTCGAGCGGCTCTACCCGCTGCCGGTGGCCGAGCTCCAGGAGGAGCTGGCCCGCTACGGCGACAACGTCCAGTTCGTCTGGGCGCAGGAGGAGCCGGCCAACCAGGGCGCCTGGCCGTTCATCGCGATGAACCTGGTCGACCACCTGCAGGTCGTCATCGGCCGCAGCGGCGGCGACGCCCGTCTGCGCCGCGTCGCCCGCACGGCGGCCTCGTCCCCGGCGGTCGGCTCGGCCAAGCGGCACGCCGCCGAGCAGCAGGCGCTGGTCGAGGAGGTCTTCGCGCTCTGACGCGCTGAAGCCCCGCGCCTTCCACGCCCGCGGCCCCGTCCTCCCCACCGGGAGGGCGGGGCCGCGGGCGTTCGCGCTCCCGGCCCCGCGTTCGTGCTCCCGGCCCCGCGTTCGTGCTCCCCGCCCTGCGTTCGTGCTCCCCGCCCGTTAGGTCCCAGCTCTGCAACCAAACCGGAACCGCGGTGCACGGGATCCTGACGGGTCGATAGGTTATGCCTCGCCGTCCGGCAGCCCCGGCGCCCGTCAGCGCGCCCGGCCGCCACGGCCGTACCACCTCACCGCTCTCCCAGGGGGATCACCACATGACCGCCGACACGCCTCGGGACGCCGGCAAGCTCCCACCGGTCTTCCAGCCGCTCCTCCCGGACGACCCCCGGGAGGTCGGCGGCTACCGGCTGTTCGCCCGGCTGGGCGCCGGCGGCATGGGCCGGGTCTACCTCTCCTACACCCCGGGCGGGCGCCCGGTCGCGCTCAAGGTGGTGCGCCCGGAGTTCGCCGAGGACGGCGAGTTCCGCCGCCGCTTCGCGCAGGAGGTCAGCAACGCCCAGCGCATCCACGGGCTCTACACCGCGCAGGTGATCGACTCCGGCGGCCTGGACGGCGACGCCCCCTGGCTGGTCACCGCGTACGTCCCGGGCCCGTCCCTGCAGCAGGTGGTGCGCGAGAACGGCGCACTGCCGGTGCGCACCGTGCTGCTGCTGATGGGCGGCATCGCCGAGGCCCTCCAGGCGATCCACAGCGTCGAGGTGGTCCACCGCGACCTCAAGCCCGCCAACGTGCTGGTCGCCGGGGACGGCCCGCGGGTGATCGACTTCGGCATCGCCCGAGCCGCCGACGCCACCGCCCTGACCGGCACCGGCTACCGGATCGGCTCCCCCGCCTTCATGTCCCCCGAGCAGGCCCAGGGCCGCCCGGTCACCCCGGCCACCGACGTCTTCGCGCTCGGCGCCCTGGCCGCATACGTGGCCGGCGGCACCGCGCCGTTCGGCGACGGCCCGGACACCGCGGTGCTCTACCGGGTGGTGCACGAGGAGGCGGACCTCACGGGCGTCCCGGCGGACCTGCGCGAGCTGGTCCAGCGCTGTCTGGCGAAGTCCCCGGAGGACCGCCCCACGCCCGCCGAGATCATCCAGGTCGCCCGCAACCACCCGGAGGTCGGCGGCCAGCTGCGGTTCGGCGACGACTGGCTGCCGCGCGAGGTCAACACCGAGATCACCCGTCGCTCCGACCTCCCGCAGCAACAATTCCTTCTGGCCCCGCCGACCCCGCTGCCGGCCGCGCCCGCCACCCCGCCGACCCCGCTGCCCGCGATGCCGGCCACTCCCCCGCCGCCGGCC
>NZ_JAHSQD010000605.1 GCF_020103755.1 Streptomyces sp. LS1784 | reverse complement strand
TGAAGGGACTTGCCCGCACCCGCATGGCCAAGTCCGTGCACGACGCCGGGTGGTCGGCGTTCGTGGCCATGTTGGAGTACAAGGCCGTGCGATACGGGCGTGCCTTCCACCGGATAGGCCGTTTCGAACCGACCTCACAGGTGTGTTCGAACTGCGGCGTCAAGGACGGCCCCAAGCCCCTCAATGTCCGGGAGTGGACGTGCGGGGCGTGCGAGGCTGTCCTGGACCGGGATGTCAACGCGGCGGTCAACGTCGCCAAGGCCGCCGGACTGGCGGTGCCGGCCTGTGGAGCGCAGGTGAGACCGGTACTCGTGCCGGCGCAGCGCGGTGAAGCAGGAACCCACCCGAAGCCGTACCGGGCAACGGTGCGACAGGCGGGAATCACTCGCCTTTAGGCGGGTGAGGATGTCAAGAGACGCCCCCCTCCACCGCACACGCCGTCCGGCGCACCGTCGCGGCGTTCCGCAGCACCGTCCCCGAGTGGCTGGACCGCTCCCCGTCCTCCCGCCCGCTCGTCTACGTGAGCCTCGGCACCCTGACCACCGCGATGCCCGGCCTGCGCAGCGTCGTGGGAAGCGTGTACCGGGAGGTCATGGCCGCCCTCTCCTCGACCGGCTGCGATGCGATCGTGTCCGCGGGGGACCTCGCGCGGGGCCTGCCGAGCACGGACGCTCGCATCACGGTCGTCGAGCACGTCCTGCAACCCGCTCTGCTTCGCCACGTGGACCTGTTCGTGACGCACGGCGGACGGGCCCCCCTGCTCGACGCGGTGCAGGGAGCAACGCCCGTCCTGGGCCTGGGCGTTCTCGCCGACCAGCCCGGCAACGCTGCCGCGTTCGCCCGCCGCGGCCTCGGCCGCGCGCTGGAACTCACCGCCACACGCGATGAGATCGCCGGCGCCGTCACGGCCGTCCTCGGCGACTCCTTCTACGCCGCCGCCATGACCGCTGCCAACGCCGAACTGGAACGGCTGCCACCGCTGGACCTCACGCAACTGCAGGCCGACATGTGATCCACGAGGCGCGGAGCACCCCCGCCACCGGCCGTCGGCCCACCCGCGGGAGGAGACCTGGGCCTCTCACCCCCCGAACTCCGGGCGGACCACGTCGGATCCGTCCACCTCCACGGGTAGCCGCGGCCGACCTCCACCCGAACTGCCGGCCCGGCCGAGCACCGCGGCCGTCGGGCGCGGGGACGCTCTGCTCCGTACGCACCCGGGGACCTGCGACGCGCTGGTGCTCATTCACAGTTCGGCGGTACGCGGCCGCCGTGGGGGTGGTGCTACAGCGCGATGTCCAACCACGCGATGCCGTTGAGCTCGACGTCGAGGCCCGAGGCGCGGTGTCCGTCCTGCGGAACCGAGGTGCGCAGCCGCCGAATCGCCCAGAGGGTCTCCTCCCGGTGCTTGGGCGGCGACCCTCGGCGGGTGGTTCGGGAAGGTACTGTCGGTCCAGCGCAGGAGGGGCGGTCGCGTGACGCGGGTGTCCTGGGGCGGGACCCGGCTCCGGGCTGGTCCGCCGTCGTGGCCGCACCGGGCCTGACGGGCCGTCGCGGCCGCACCGGGCCTGACGGTGTGCCGCCCCGCCGGTGGAACCCGGTTCGACGGGCCGGTCCCGGTCGGCCGTGAGTGGTGGCGGGCGCTGTGTACGCGAGAGGTCCTGCTGATGGTGACCGGACCGTTCACCGGCGTCCTGGACTTCCAGTCCGCCGCCGTGGCCGGGGAACGTGTTCGGACGCGGCGCAGGACCCGAAAGTAGCGCTGGGCGGGGGCGTCGGCCCGCCGCGTGGTGCGGGCGGTCAGCAGCGGGCGTGCGACGCCGCCACGGTGTGGGCTCCGCGCGCCCCGGCCCCTGTCCCGGCCGCTCCCGCCGCTTCCTCCGCGTCGGCGATGCGGCCGCGCAGCATCGCGTCCATGACCGCCATGTACCGCTGCGTGCGGGGGCCGCCGAGGAGGAAGGGGTTCGCGGCGCCGGGCGGTTGGTGCCGCAGTTGTTCGGCTCGTTCGAGGCCGTGGTCGTTCGGGTGGTTGGAGAGCTCGACCTCCACGTTCGCCCGGCGCATGACGGCCCGGAAGGAGTGGACGGACGCGAGGAAGGTGCGCAGTTCCGCCACCGTCGAGGGCGGGTTGAGGCCGCCCCACAGCATTGCGCTGTGGTGCCGGCGGCCCGCCTGGACCGGGATGACCGGGGACACGGTGCCGGGGGTGTGGCCCGGGGTGTGGTGCAGCTCGATCGTCGTGCCGCCGAGCGTGAGCTGCGCGCCGTCCGCGATGTCGAGGTCGCGGACGGGGGCGTCGGCGGGGCGGGTGCGGTCGAGGAGGTCCCAGTCGGCCGGGGACATGTGCACGCGGGCGCCGTAGCGGTCGGCGAAGGTCTGGGCGCCGCCGAAGTGGTCCGCGTGGCCGTGGGTCACGACGACGTGCCGGATCGCCGCCGGGTCGGCGCCGACCGCCCGCAGCCCGGGGATGATGACTCCCTCGGCATCGGCGGGTGAGGTGAGCGCGTCGATCAGCACGATGCCGTCGTCCGTCAGCACCGCCATCGCCGAGACCCAGCCCGCGCTCAGCAGCACGAGGTTGTCGAACAGCTTGACGGGCGCGCGCGCGGGTAGCGGGGGAAGGCCGGAGCCGGGTGTCAGCGCTGTCACCAGGGCCCGCAGCACGGGGTCGTCGGCGGCGAGGCGGCGGGCGCGGTCGTAGTGCGCGCGGGAGGCGGACGGTGCCTTCACCGAAGAGGGCGTGGCGGCCGAGGCCGAGCCCGGCAGGGCGGCCGGCGCGGCCCCGGCGGTGAGACCGAGAACGGCGAGCTGGGCGAGACGGCGCCGGGCGAAGTCGGCGTCCGTGGCGGTCCGGCGAGTGGGGCGGATCATCGCGGTCGGGCTCCTGGTCGGTCGGGGAGGGTCAGCCGAGGGTGCTGATGACGGTCTTCGTCGCCTGGGCGATCAGGGCGTCGTCGGAGGTGGCGCCCGCCTTGCCGCGGTCGGACAGGACGACGATCACGATCGGGGGGCGCCCGCCCGACGGCCACGCCACGGCGACGTCGTTGCGGGTGCCGTAGCCCGCGTTGCCGGTCTTGTCGCCGATCTTCCAGTCGGCGGGCACCCCCGCGCGGACGTACGGGCCGCCGGTCGTGTTGCCGACCAGCCAGCCCGTCAGCAGCCCGCGCCGGTCCTCCGCGAGGGCGTCGCCGAGCACGTAGCGGCGCAGGTCGGCGGCGAGGACGCGCGGCGTGCTGGTGTCGCGGGTGTCGCCCGGGGTCGCCTCGTTGAGGGTGGGTTCGGTGCGGTCGACGCTGGTGGTGGAGTCGCCCAGGTCGCGCAGGGACTGCTGGACGGCCGCCGGGCCGCCGAGTTCGGCGGTGACGAGGTTGGCCGCGGTGTTGTCGCTGTACTGGATGGAGGCGGCGGCCAGGTCCCGCAGCTTCATGCCGGTGGCCACGTGCTGCGAGGTGATCGGCGCCCACGTCAGCACGTCCTCCTGGCGGTAGGAGACGACCTTGTCCAGGTCCGCGTCGGACACCTTTCGCAGCAGGGCCCCGGCGGCGAGCGACTTGATCGTGGACGCGAACGCGAACCGCTCGTCGGCCCGGTGGGTGACCTCCCGGCCGCTGCCGGTGTCCACCGCGAACACGCCGAGCCGGGCGCCGAACTGCTGCTCAAGTGCCGCGAAGGAGGCGTCCGCCGAGTCGGTCGCGGGCGCCTGCGCCGCCGTCGCGCCGGGTGCCGGCGCCGTCGAGGCGCTGCCCGCCCGACCGCACCCGCCGATCAGTGCGGCCACGAGCAGGGCCACGGCGGGCAGCGCGGTGCGGGGGCGGTGAAGGTCGGGCGTCATCGGTGGTCTCCCAGGTGGTTCGTGCCGTCGCGCTCAGCTAAACAGGCCGCCGACTCCCCAGTCCAAGAGCGCAATCGCGAAGTGGACGATAAGAAAACACCTATGATTGCTGCCCATGGACCTGCTGGGGCACCTCCGCCACTTCCGCGCCGTCGCCGAGGAACGGCACTTCGGCCGCGCCGCCGAGCGCCTGCGGATCGCCCAGCCCTCGCTCTCCCAGCGGATCCAGCGCCTCGAACGCGAACTCGGCGTGACCCTGTTCGACCGCGGCCCGCGAGGCGTCGACCTCACCCCGGCGGGCCGGCTGCTGCTCGCCGAGGCCGAGGAGGCGCTGGACAGCGCCGCCCGCCTCCTCGCCACCGCCGCCGACCTGCGCAGCGGACGGGCCGGCACCCTGCGCGCGGCCGTCCCGCCCGAACTCGGGCCGGCCACCCTGGCCGCGCTGCTCACCGGCTTCGAGACCGCCTCCCCGGGCACCCGGCTCGAACTGCGGGAACTGCCGGTCGCGGCCGTGGTGCGCGAGCTCGCCCAGCACACCGTCGACGTCGCCGTCGTCCGCCACCCCTGCCCGGCCGACGGACTGGCCTTCGGCCCCGTCCTGCACCAGCCGCTCGGCGTCCTGCTCGCCGCCCGCAGTCCGTACGCCGACCGCCCGGAGCTCGCGGTGGCCGAACTGACCGGCCTGCGCCTGGTCCTCTTCCCACGCGCCACGGCCCCGGCCCTGTATGACGAGGTGCTCACCACGCTGACCAGGCACGGCTGCACCCCCGAGGCCGTCGTCGACCCGCCGGGACCGGACGTCGCGGGCGCGCTCGTGCTCACCGGCAGCGCCGTCGCCCTGGTGCCGCGCACCGCGCCACCACCGGGTACAGTCTGGCGTCCGCTGACCGGCACCCCGCTGGCCTGGCGGACCTCCACGGCCTGGCCGGCCG
>NZ_JAHSQD010000604.1 GCF_020103755.1 Streptomyces sp. LS1784 | reverse complement strand
CTCGTCGAGCGCCGGGACACCCCCGTCCACAAGCGCCGGCACGTGCCCGACGGCCGGCGCCGGGAGGGCCGGCTCGTCGGGGTCGGCCGCCATCGCGGCACGCCGGCGCCGTTCGATCACGGCGGCCGCGCTCGCCACCACGGCCATGCCCTTGGCCACGGCCTTGAAGGCCTTTCCGCCCCGCGCCATCCTCGCTACCACCGCTCCCCTGCCGAACCCGCCGTGCCCGGCGGTACGCCGCGGGTCCTGCCGCGGCCGTCAGGGATGACGCTACCCGGCGAGGGCTCGGCCAGTCCGACCGCCGGTCCGTTCGACTCGAACCTCCCATCCCGATGAACCGGACAAAACGCCAGGTTCCATCTGGTTTCGGACATGCTTCGCTGGGGAGGAGTCGGGACGAGACCCCGGAGCCGAACCGCCGAGGTCGCCCCACGGCCAACTGCCGGCGGACCGGCCGGTACGGGGAGCAACCAGGACCCCTTCCCGCGCCCCGCGTCCGCAACCGGGACCGCACCGCCTGAGGGCGCACTGGTCAGCGCAGCCCGGGCGGCGCGGTCCGCCGCCTCGTCCCGGGCCGGAGAACGCCCGGGCCAAAGAACGTCACGGCCCCCGGCTGCGCGTCCTGGACGGACGAGCGGCCGGGGGCCGTGCGGAACCGCGCCGCCGAGGCGGCAGCCGTTCCTAGTACCAGTTGTGGGACTGCCAGAACGACCACGCGCCACAGGGGCTGCCGTAGCGGCTGTTCATGTAGCTGACGCCCCACTTGATCTGGGTGGCCGGGTTGGTGCGCCAGTCGGCACCGGCCGAGGCCATCTTGGTGCCGGGCAGCGCCTGGACCAGACCGTACGCGCCGGAGCTCTTGTTGGTCGCGGTGTAGTCCCAGCCGCTCTCGCGCTTCACGATCTGGCTGAAGCACTGGAACTGCGCGTCGTTGCCGACGATCTGCCGGGCCAGGTCCTGGACCGAGCCGGGGCTGACCGAGACGGGCGGCGCGCTGTCCTCGACCGCGGTCATCGCCGAGCGGGCCTTGGAGCGGTTGGCGGCGGCGTCGGCGGCCTTGCGCGCGTCGTCGGCGGCCTTGGCCGCCTTGTCCGCGTCGGCCTTCGCCTGGGCGTCGGCCTTCGCCTGGGCGTCCGCGGCGGCCTTCTGGCGCGCGGCCTCCTCGGCGGCCTTCTGCTCCGCGGCAGCCTTGGCGGCGGCGTCGGCGGAGGCCTGCTGGGCGGATGCCTGCTGGCCGATGTTGTCACTGATGGTCTGCGCCTGGGCGCCAGAGGGGACTTCGGCAAGCAGGGTCGCGCCGGCGACGTCGACCGTCTGCGTCGTCTTGCCCTCGCTGCCCGAGGCCATGCCCACGACGGCACCGACAGCGGTGACGGCGGTGGCGGAGGCCACAGCAACTCCCCGGACCGAGATCCGAGTCACATGGATTCCTTCCAGCATCGCCCACGTGTGACCGTACGGGCGCAACATGCCCCTTGACACGGACCTCCGCACGGTGCTCTGGTCACGGGAGGTGCTGGCCCGGCGTCCGGCCGAGGTGAGGCGACCGGGCGTTGGAATCGGGCGGCGTACAGCTCAACGGTCTTCAATTGTGTGTCCACCGACCGGAGTTGGTGGACCTTCCGGGGCCTGACTCCCGGAGTCCGGGAGCCCTGCCGCGCCGTACGCGGGGCCTGACAGAACCCTCACCATGCCGCACCGGGCACTGCCGACGCAATTCCCGCCCGCGTGGCGCATGTCACATTCACCGCACGGCAGTTCCCTGGACGGAAAGCACTCGATGTGATGAACCGGATGGAGCCCGCTCCGTCAGGAGCGGGCTCCAGGCCACCAGTTGACCGTATTGTCCGACTATGCCCCTATCTGGGGCGGATCACGGGTGGATGTCCTCCAGCATCTCCGTGACCAGCGCCGCGATCGGCGAACGCTCCGAGCGGGTGAGCGTGATGTGGGCGAAGAGCGGATGGCCCTTCAACTTCTCCACCACCGCCACCACACCGTCGTAGCGGCCCACCCGGAGGTTGTCCCGCTGCGCCACGTCGTGGGTGAGCACCACCCGCGAACCCTGGCCGATCCGGGACAGCACCGTCAGCAGGACGTTCCGCTCCAGCGACTGCGCCTCGTCCACGATCACGAACGCGTCGTGCAGCGAGCGCCCCCGGATGTGGGTCAGCGGCAGCACCTCCAGCATCCCGCGGGAGATGACCTCCTCGATCACGTCCGGGGTGGTGACGGCGGAGAGGGTGTCGAAGACCGCCTGCGCCCAGGGGCCCATCTTCTCCGCCTCGGTGCCGGGCAGGTAGCCCAGCTCCTGCCCGCCGACCGCGTACAGCGGCCGGAAGACCATCACCTTGCGGTGCTGCCCCCGCTCCAGCACCGCTTCCAGCCCCGCGCACAGCGCCAGCGCCGACTTCCCGGTGCCGGCCCGACCGCCCATCGAGACGATGCCGATCTCCGGGTCGAGCAGCAGGTCCAGCGCCACCCGCTGCTCGGCGCTGCGCCCGCGCAGCCCGAACGCCTCGCGCTCGCCGCGCACCAGCCGCACCCGGCCGTCGCCGGTGACCCGGCCGAGCGCCCGGCCGCGCTCCGAGGTGAGCACCAGTCCGGTGTGGACGGGCAGTTCGGTGGCCCCGTCGACGTCCACCCCGGCCTCGTGGCCGGCCGAGAACAGCGCGTCCACCTGGTCGGCCGGGACGTGCAGCTCGGACATGCCCGTCCAGCCCGAGGTGATCGCGAGCTCGGCCCGGTACTCCTCGGCGAGCAGGCCCACCGAGCTGGCCTTGATCCGCAGCGGCAGGTCCTTGGACACGACGGTGACGTCGTAGCCCTCGGCCTGGAGGTTGCGGGCGACCGCGAGGATCCGGGTGTCCGCCTCACCGCCGCCGGCCCGGTAGCCGACCGGCAGTATCGACACGTCGGAGTGGTTGAGCTCGACCCGGATGGTGCCGCCGAGCTCGCCGACCGGGATCGGCTCGTCGAGCCGGCCGTGGCGGATGCGGTAGTCGTCGAGCAGCCGCAGCGCCTGGCGGGCGAAGTAGCCCAGCTCCGGGTGGTGCCGCTTGTCCTCCAACTCGGTGACGACCACCACCGGGAGGACGACCTCGTGCTCCTCGAAGCGGGTCATGGCGAGCGGGTCCGCCAGGAGCACGCTGGTGTCGAGAACGTACGTGCGCCGGTCTGGTGTCCGGCGGCTCTTGGAACTGACCACTAGGCCTCCAGAGCGGATGACCCTGCGTCATCCGCGGCAAGCCGGCCCCCGCTGCCCCTGTGGCCTCGGGGCCGGACTGACTGGAGTATTCCCAGGCGGGGAACGGTGCATTCGCGTGCCCGGCGAACTGACGGATCATTGCCGGTGAACGTTTGGCCTCGCGCAGGCGCCGGGTAGGCCAGGCCTACGGCGGTCATTTCCTCCGGGCGGCCGGGGCCGGGGGCCGCCGGCCCGGAGCTACAGTCCCATCCGCCGGTGGCGCTGCTCGTACGCGCGCAGCGCGCGCAGGAAGTCGACCTTGCGGAAGGCCGGCCAGTACGCCTCGCAGAAGTAGAACTCGCTGTGCGCGCTCTGCCAGAGCAGGAAGCCGGACAGCCGCTGCTCGCCCGAGGTGCGGATGATCAGGTCGGGGTCGGGCTGGTTGCGGGTGTACAGGTGCTCGGAGATGTGCTCGACGGTCAGGATCTCGGCCAGTTCCTCGATCGAGGTGCCGCGGCCGGCCTGCTCCTGGAGCAGCGAGCGGACGGCGTCGGCGATCTCGTGCCGGCCGCCGTAGCCGACCGCGACGTTGACCGTGATGCCGTCGATCTCGGCGGTCTGGTCGGCGGCCCGCTTGAGCACGTCGGCGGTGTGCTGCGGCAGCAGGTCCAGCGCCCCGACCGGGTTGACCCGCCAGCGGCGTGCGGCGGCCAGGCCGGTGACGGCGTCCTCGATGATGCCGAGCAGCGGGACGAGCTCGTCGGCCGGGCGGTCCAGGTTGTCGGTGGAGAGCATCCAGAGGGTGACGACCTTGACGTGGGTCTCGTCGCACCAGCCGAGGAACTCGCTGATCTTGTCGGCGCCGCGCTGGTGGCCGTACGCGGTGGAGCCGCCGGCCGCCTTGGCCCAGCGGCGGTTGCCGTCCAGGATCACGCCGATGTGGCGCGGGGTGCTCGCGAGGTGGACCTCGACCCGCCGGCCGTAGAGCCCGTACATCCCGCTGAGCAGGGTGCGAAGCCCCGGCGTCCGTTCGGCGACATCGCGCAGACCCATGTTTCCCGGCCCCTCCGTGCTCGTTGCAACTGGTGCGTCACCGCCCCCGGCGCAGCCTACTCCGGCACGCAGGTGCACGGTAAAGCCGCAGGTAGCGGTCTGGTCACGGTCCTGTACGAAGTCTGTCGCGACCGGCGTGTCGGGGGCCCTCCGGGCGGGCGGCGGGGTCGTTCCGGGCCCCCGGGGCGGGGACACGGAACGGTCTCCGAATCCTTAACGGAACCGTAAGCCGTTCTTCCGGTGCTTGACGGCCAGCAATGGTCTAGTCCAGCTTTTGATCCGGGACGGAACGATCCTCCTCCTCCGCCCCGCAGGCTCACTTCGGACCTCCCCTCCCCCACACGCGGCCGCCGCGCCCCCCACCGCGGCGGCCGCTCCTCCCCCAGGAGCGTCACCCCATGGCCCGTACGCTGAACCAGCCTTCGCACAAGCGCCGGCGCAGCCCCCTCCCGGCCGTCGCGGCCGGTGCCACCGCCCTCGCCCTGGCCGGCGGCGGCCTCGCCCTCTTCGCCGGCGGCGCCA
>NZ_JAHSQD010000603.1 GCF_020103755.1 Streptomyces sp. LS1784 | reverse complement strand
AAGGCGTGCACGGCGGTGCCGGCGACGGCCCGGGGCAGCGCGAGGGCGAGCCGGGTGTCCGGTCGGCCGGCGAGCTCGGCCCACCGTTCGGGCTCGCGGTGCAGCAGCAGGAGCAGGGCGCCCGCCTCGACCAGCGGGGCGGCGGGGTGGCCGGCCGGGTCGCGGAGCGTGTCGACGAGCTGCCAGACCCGTTCCAGCAGCGGGAGTTCGGCGATCTTGCCCTGGGCGCGCAGCCAGGACTCGACCTCGTCGAGCGCGAAGGCCGGGCTGGCGTCGGTGCCGCCGACCGGGCGCGGGAAGTCGGGGTGGCGGCGGCGCCAGTTGCTGACCGCGGCCCGGCCGACGCCGGCCAGCCGAGCGATCTCGGCGGCGGTCACTTCGGGACGGTCCGGCACGGGGGCTCCTTCGGTGGGGCTGCGACCGCGCAGCGAGGGGCGCTGTGACCGCACAGCATAGCGATGCACCTCCCACGCCCGGTTCACATGTGAACAGAGCTCTTTTGTGAAATCGCATTGACATGGTTCACGACTCGGTGGTGTGATCCTTCCGTCGCCACCGAACGGGGGCGGCACAGGGAAGACCACCGACCACCGGGAGACACCCCATGTCCGCGAACGCCCGCCGTACCGCCACCCGTCGCACCGCCACCCTGCTGCTGGGCGCCGCGCTGGTCGCCCTGAGCGCGACGGCGTGCAACTCCACCGGCGGCTCCTCCGTCTCGACGGAGGCGAAGCAGCCGGCGGCCACTGCCGGCTCCGAGGCCGCCAAGCCGGCCGGGAGCAAGCCCGCCGACACCGCCAAGGCGCCCGCCAAGGTCGGCGACACCATCGCGCTCAAGGGCAACGACCCGGCCGACACCGCCGACGTGACGCTGGTGAAGGTGGTCGACAACGCCGAGGGCGAGGACGAGTTCACCCACCCGGCCGACGGCAAGCGCTTCGTCTCGATCCAGTTCCGGATCAAGGCGAGCGGCAAGAAGGCCTACAGCGACGCCCCGGGCAACGGCGCCAAGGTGGTGGACGCCCAGGGCCAGGCCTTCGGCAGCACGGTCGCGACCACCAAGGCCGGCCCGGGCTTCCAGGTCCCCGCGAACATCGCCCCCGGCGAGAGCGCCCTCGGCTTCGTCACCTTCGAGGTCCCGAAGGACGCCCAGCTCGACAAGGCCCAGTTCGGCCTCGACAGCGGCTTCGCCCCGCAGACCGGCCAGTGGAAGCTCGGCTGACGCGTCCGTTCACAGTCCGGCCGGCCACCGCGCCGCGTCGACGACGGCCGGTGCCCGTACACGCGGAACGGCGGCCCCGGGGCAGAGCCCGAGACCGCCGTGGACCACCCGGAGGGCGGACGCTACTTCTTCGCCCCCGCCAGGTCGTCGAACATGGCCGACAGGAACTCGGTGCACCAGCCCAGCAGTTCCCGCCCGACCAGCGGCTTGCCGCCGATCCGCCCGGTGCTCGGGCGCGGCACCAGCAGCTGCTGGGCGGCCGCCTTCACCTGGCTGCGCGGGTAGAGCCGGTTCAGCCGCAGCTGCTGGGACTCCCGCAGCTCCACCGGTCCGAAGCGGACGTTGGAGCCCTGGAGGGTGATGTCCGAGATCCCGCACCGCCGGGCGTACAGCCGCAGCGCCGCGACCAGCAGCAGGTTCTCCACCGGCTCGGGCAGCTTGCCGTAGCGGTCCACCAGCTCGTCCCGGACCTGCTTGATGTCCTCCTCCGAGTTGACCGCCGCGATCGAGCGGTACGCCTGCAGCCGCAGCCGCTCGCCGGGCGCGTAGTCGTGCGGCACGTGGGCGTCGACCGGCAGCTCGATCTTCACCTCCAGCGGCTCCTCCTCCGGCTCCCCGCCGCCCGCCAGCGACTCGCGGAACTCCGCCACCGCCTCGCCGACCATCCGCATGTAGAGGTCGAAGCCGACGCCCGCGATGTGCCCGGACTGCTCGCCGCCGAGCAGGTTGCCCGCGCCGCGGATCTCCAGGTCCTTCATCGCGACGTACATGCCGGCACCCATCTCGGTGTGCTGGGCGATGGTGGCCAGCCGCTCGTGCGCGGTCTCGGTGAGCGGCTTCTCCGGCGGGTACAGCATGTACGCGTAGCCGCGCTCGCGGCCTCGCCCGACCCGGCCGCGCAGCTGGTGCAGCTGGGAGAGGCCGAAGGTGTCGCCGCGCTCCACGATCAGGGTGTTGGCGTTGGAGATGTCGATGCCGGACTCCACGATCGTGGTCGACACCAGGACGTCGAACTCCTTCTCCCAGAAGTCGACGACGACCTTCTCCAGCTGGGTCTCCCCCATCTGCCCGTGCGCGGTGGCGATCCGCGCCTCGGGCACCAGGTCCTTCAGCCGGGCGGCCGCCTTGTCGATCGACTCCACCCGGTTGTGGATGTAGAACACCTGGCCCTCGCGCAGGAGTTCACGCCGGATCGCGGCCGAGATCTGCTTCTCGTCGTACGGTCCGACGAAGGTCAGCACCGGGTGCCGCTCCTCCGGCGGCGTGGTGATGGTGGACATCTCGCGGATGCCGGTGACCGCCATCTCCAGGGTGCGCGGGATCGGGGTCGCGGACATGGTGAGCACGTCCACGTTGGCGCGCAGCTTCTTCAGCTGCTCCTTGTGCTCGACGCCGAAGCGCTGCTCCTCGTCGACGATGACCAGGCCGAGGTCCTTGAACCTGGTCTCGGAGGAGAAGAGCCGGTGGGTGCCGATGACGACGTCCACCGAGCCCTCGAACAGCCCCTCCAGCACGGCCTTGGCCTCGCTGTCGGTCTGGAAGCGGGACAGCGCCTTCACCGTCACCGGGAAGTTGGCGTAGCGCTCGGCGAAGGTCGAGAAGTGCTGCTGCACCAGCAGCGTGGTCGGCACCAGCACCGCCACCTGCTTGCCGTCCTGCACGGCCTTGAACGCGGCCCGCACGGCGATCTCGGTCTTGCCGTAGCCGACGTCGCCGCAGATCAACCGGTCCATCGGGACGGACTTCTCCATGTCGGACTTGACCTCGGCGATGGTGGTCAGCTGGTCCGGCGTCTCCGCGTACGGGAAGGCGTCCTCCAGCTCGCGCTGCCACGGCGTGTCCGGGCCGAAGGTGTGGCCGGGGGCGGCCATCCGCGCCGAGTACAGCCTGATCAGGTCGGCGGCGATCTCCTTGACCGCCTTCTTGGCCCGCTGCTTGGTCTTCGCCCAGTCCGCGCCGCCGAGCCGGTGCAGCGTCGGGGCCTCGCCGCCGACGTACTTGGTGACCTGGTCGAGCTGGTCGGTCGGCACGAACAGCCGGTCGCCGGGGTGGCCGCGCTTGGCGGGGGCGTACTCCAGCACCAGGTACTCGCGGGTGGCGCCCTGGACGGTGCGCTGCACCATCTCGACGTACTTGCCGACGCCGTGCGCCTCGTGGACGACGTAGTCGCCGGCCACCAGCGCCAGCGGGTCGATCGCGTTGCGGCGGCGCGAGGGCATCCGCCGCATGTCCTTGGTGGAGGACTTCTGACCGGACAGGTCGGTCTCGGTGATGACGGTGAGCTTCAGCTTCTCGTCGACGAAGCCGTGCTCGATCGAGCCGCAGGAGACGTGGACGACGTCCCGGGTGGGCGCCTCGGAGAGGTCGGCGACCAGGCGGGCCGGGATGCCCTCGTTGCCCAGCACCTCGGCGAGCCGGGCGGCCGGGCCGTGGCCCTCGGTCACCATGACGACCCGCCAGTCGGCGGCCAGCCGCTCCTTGGCGTCGGCGATCGCCCGGGCGGTGTCGCCCCGGTAGGCCTCGACGGCGTGCATGCCGAGGGTCAGCGTGTTGGCGTCGAACTCCAGGATGCCGTCGACGGTCGACTCGCTGGTCGCGAACGGGCTGACGGACCACCAGGGCAGCCCGATCTCGCCGGCGTGCTCGCGCACCTCGGCGAGCGAGCGCAGCGAGGCGGCGGAGACGTCGATGGCCTCCAGGTCGATCGGCCGGTCCCCGCCCGCCGCGGCCGCGACCCAGGAGGCGTGCAGGAACTCCTGACTGGTCGCCACCAGGTCGGCGGCCCGGGTGCGGACCCGCTCCGGGTCGCAGACCACCGCGACGGAGCCCAGCGGCAGCACGTCCAGCAGCAGCTCCATGTCGTCCACCAGCACCGGCGCCAGCGACTCCATGCCCTCGACCGCGATGCCCTCGGCGATCCTGTCCAGGATCTCGGCCAGCCCGGGGTGCTCGGCGGACAGCTCGGCGGCCCGGGCCCGCACCTCGTCGGTGAGCAGCAGCTCCCGGCAGGGCGGCGCCCACAGGCCGTGCTCGGCGATCTCCAGCGAGCGCTGGTCGGCGACCTTGAAGTACCGGACCTCCTCGACCTCGTCGCCCCAGAACTCCACCCGCAGCGGGTGCTCCTCGGTCGGCGGGAAAACGTCCAGGATGCCGCCGCGGACGGCGAACTCGCCGCGCTTCTCGACCAGTTCGACGCGCGCGTAGGCGGCGGCGGAGAGCCTGCGGGCCACCTCCTCCAGGTCGTACGACTCACCGCGCCGGACGGCCACCGGCTCCAGCTCGGCCAGCCCCTTGACCTGCGGCTGGAGCACCGAGCGGACCGGGGCGACGATCACCTGAACCGGCCCGGCCGCCGGGTCGTCCGCCCGCGGGTGCACGATCCGGCGCAGCACGGCCAGCCGGCGCCCGACGGTGTCCGAGCGGGGCGACAGCCGCTCGTGCGGCAGGGTCTCCCAGGCCGGGAACTCGGCGACGGCGTCGGCGGGCAGCAGCGAGCGCAGCGACGCCGCGAGGTCCTCGGCCTCGCGGCCGGTCGCGGTGACGGCGAGCA
>NZ_JAHSQD010000602.1 GCF_020103755.1 Streptomyces sp. LS1784 | reverse complement strand
GGCCGGCGGTCGCGCGGCCCCCGCGCGAGGTCAGCGAGAAAGCCGCACCGGCCACCAGCACCGACGCCGCGGACGGCCGCAGCAGCAGCGGCCGCTCGCGCCAGTCGTCCGGCGGCTCAGCCGACACGAACGGCTCCGAGAGCGCCCCGAGTTCGTCCCAGGGCAGCGCCTCCACGAGCCCGGCCGGATCCCCCTGGCCGCTGGTCCCGAGCAGAACGGGGCCGCCGGGGGTCTCGACGCGGGCCAGCAACTCGGCCCGCCTCGACACCGGCAGGCCGTCGCTGTCACGCCACTCGTGGACCTGCGCCACCGCGCTCTGGAGTCCGGCGACGACCGACGCCGTCCGTTCGGCCGCCTCGGTGAGCAGCAGCCCGGTCTCCTTGCCCGCGTCCTGGTCCGTCGGCCCGGCGACCCGCCGGGAGCCGGTGACCCGGCCCGTCGCGTCCCGTTCGACGCTCAGGGTGTCGAGCGAGACGGTCAGCCGCGGCGCGCCGCGGGTGGGCGTGACGACTCCGGAGGCACGTGTCCGCATCTCAGCCACGGGCCACCGCCCGCAGCCCGACGAGTCCGGCCGGCAGCCGGAATCCGGCGTTCGCGAACGACACCGGCACCGGGTACTGCCCCAGCTTTCCGCAGCCTCCGGTGGCCCGCAGATAGGCGGCGACCCGGTGCTCGTAGGGCCGCAGACCCGCGAGCACCCGCGCCCCGTCACCGGTCACCGTCAGCGGGCCCAGCCGGGCGGTGCTGCCGTCGGCGCGGTGCAGCAGGGAGAACGGGGCGTGGAAGACGAAGGCGCCCGAGGCGATGTTCATCATGTCCAGCCGCAGCCCGTACGGGGCGATCCAGTCGCCCGAGGGCGGCTCCGGCTCGGCCGTGGGCTCGATCACGGCCACGGTGTGGGTCATCCGGGGGATCGCCGGATGCCGGTAGCTCTGTTTGCGCCCGTGGCCCGTGCCGGGGCCGCCGCCGAGCAGGGAGGCGAGCGCCCGGTCGGTCATCGGCTGCCCCACCGTGCCCCGGTCGATCAGCCGCAGGGTGCGGCACGGGGTGCCCTCGTCGTCGAACGGACTGCGGTAGCCCGGTCCGTCGTGCGCACCGCCGTCGAGCACCGACAGCCATGCGGGTGCGACGCGCTGTCCGGCGCGCGCCCCGAGGTAGCTCGTTCCGGACGCGACCACGTCGGCTTCCATCGGGTGGCCGACGATCTCGTGGAAGAACGCCCCGGCGAGGCCGGGCAGCAGGACGAGGTCGGCGCCGTCCGGGAGTTCGGTGGCGAGCGGCAGTGCGAGGCGTTCGCGCACCGCCTCGGCCGTCCGTACGGCCGCGTCCCTCAGCCCGTCCGGGTCGGACCACGGAGGGGCGCACAGCAGCGACCGGGAGTGGACGGTGCCGTCGTCACCGGTCAGCCTGGTCTCCAGGGTCGTGACGATCCGCTCCGTGGTGGCGACGCGTTCCGCGCTGCCCGCGGCGACGTGCTGCTGGGCCACACCCAGGGTCAGCTCCGCGCCGGTGTCGGCGGCGATCACTGCGAGCTCGGCGCGCAGCTCGGGGGTCAGCTCGAACAGTGGCCGTTCCTGCACCTCCCGCAGCGCGTCGGCGGCCTCCGGGCTCGTCCCGGCGGCGCCCGAGGCCAGCAGGTCGTCGCCGTCGGCGAAGCGGTGTTCGGTGAAGCCCTGGCCGAGGTGCCGTTCGACGCTCATTCCGCGCACCGAGGTCCGCTCGGTGGAGATGGCGCCGTCCGGGAGCACATCGGCCCGCATCCGCAGCGAGTGCTCGGCGAAGAGCGTGGTGTGTGTCATCGCGTGCTGCTCCCGCCGCTGCTCCTGCCGATGATCTGCATCCGCAGCTCGCTGGTGTAGCGCCGGCCTTCGCTGTCGCGCAGCCACAGTTCGTCCGGTCCCGGCGCCATCCGCTCCACGCCCAACTGCTCGGCGTCGCGCGCCACATGGCTGATCAGGTCCGCCGCGAGGGGTGAGGCCAGGTCGATCAGATACGGCTTGCGCTCGTGGGCGCTGCGGCAGAAGACGAACCGTGTTCCCGTGTCCCGGGCCAGCCTGCGCAGCGCGAGGAACCGCGCTTCGGGTTCCGGTGCCGCGAGCGCCGCGGTGGGCACCTGCCACCGGGAGCGCTGCAGGACGACCGACCCCAGGGCCACTTCGGGCTGCGCGTCCTCGGTGGTGAAGGTGGGGTGGAGCACCTGCGGGTGCGAAAGGGCGGCGATGGGGGCGTACTTGACGAAGTCGCTCAGCGGGACGTACGCGCTGACCGTCCTGCCGTCCGGATCGTGCAGGGTGACCTCGTGCGGCCCGATGCGGACCGTGAGGTCTTCCGGCTTCAGCAGCTCCGACTGATCGTGATCGGTCCAGGTCAGCGGGCGCATCGCGACCTCACGGCCGGGGAAGCGGTAGTAGCCCTTGTTGCGGCGCCCGAAGTCGAGCCCGACGACCGTGCCGTCCTGCGCCGCCGTCCAGGCGGCGGCGTCCGCGCCGAGCCGGTCCGGGTCCGGGTGCATCGTGCCCAGCCAGCTGCGCACCAGCAGGTGGTGGTGGGCGCGGGAGAGTACGAGCGGGGCGGCGCCGAGCCCGGAGGCGTCCGGCGCGGCGGGGCACAGGTCGATGACCGCGTACCGGTCGCCGTCCAGCGCCCCGGCCGCGCCGGTCAGCCGCTCGACCTCGGCCTGCCAGTCGGCGCCGGGGTAGCTCGGCGCGTGGGCCGCCTGGAAGGTGCTGGTCGAGTCGGAACGGCTCGCGGCCGCACGGGTCGCGTACGTGAGGAGGTCCAGTTCGGCGTCCTGCCCACCGGTCGTGCCGTCCGTGAAGGCCTCGCGCACCGCGGCCGCCGCGGCGCGCTGGGCGGCGTGCCCGTGCGCGGTGCACACCTCCATCACGGGGGCGAGCTGCCGCTCCCAGTCGCCGATCAGCCCGGCGCCGAGGGTCAGCGCGAAGGGCGACGCGCACTCCTCGAAGAACACGGCGCGGTCGGCGTACGCCGCACCGGCGCCCCTCCTGGCCGGCCTGCCGGTGAACTCGGTGAACCGGTTCTCCAGGGCGGCGACGGCGGCCGGCTTGCGGTCCAGCGGTACCTCGGCCAAGTCGCCGATGAGGGAGGAGAGTTCGTCCATCCGACCGAGCCACAGCTCGCGTGCCGGTGAGGCGGGCAGCGCGGAGAGCTGGTCCCGCAGGGTCGCGAGGGGCTCCAGGTCGTAGTCGCCGCCGCCGAGACCGATGGTGACGGCCTCCTCGGCCACCAGCCGCATCAGCGTCCTGGCCACCTCGCGGGCCGGCTGCCCGGCGGCGCGCACCACGTCGCGGAACACCGTTCCGTCCGGGGCCACGAGCAGCAGCAGCGGCTCCCGCACCGCGTCACCACGCCCGGTGGAGTGGAACGCGAGATGCGGAAGGATCTTGGGGTCCCTGGCGATCGCGGTGGCCAGCGCACGCGCCGCCCAGTGCGAGAAGAACACCCGGCGGACGCGGGGCACGTCGTCGCGCAGCACGGCACCCTCACCCTCGCCCACCGTGCCGTACGCCATGGGCCCGAAGAAGCTCACCGTCTCGTTCTTCGCGCAGAACCGCTGCACGTACGTGAACATCTGCCGGCGCACCCGGCGCCAGCGCGAGGTCAGCGGTCCTTCGTACGCCAGCAGCGGGAGCAGCATGTTGCGGTACGCGTCCGGGTTGGACAGGAACACGGCCTCGGAGACCCCGGGATCCGCCAGCAGGTCCCGCAGCCGCTTGCCGGCCTCCTCGTCGGCCTCCCGGCAGGCGAGTGCGTAGCGTTCCCAGGCGTCGGCCCAGGCGCTCACCGCCGGGCTCCACCGCGCTCCGCCGGACCTCGGCACCTGCCGCACCCGTCCGCGCAGCACATCGGACCGCAGCGACTCGGCGCGGGGCCCGTCGAACCGCTCCTCCACCAGCTCCAGGACGGTCCGCTCGCGGTCGAGCAGCTCGTCCGCGAGTTCCAGCAGGGAGTGGGGCGCGCCCAGCTCCTCCAGCCAGTCGAACGGCATTCCCGCATGGCGCAGGATGAACTCCCGCCCGATGCGCCACTGTCGGCTCACTGGCTCCTCCGCATCACTCCGGCCTGGACCAGCCGATCGGTCAGTTTCCTTCGGACCTCGTCGCCGATCCGGTCCAGGACAGCGGTGTCGCCGGACGAGAGCCGCTCCACGACCGGCGTCAGCTTCGGATGCAGCCGGAACGCGCTGCCCGTCCGCAGGTTCACCACGAACGAACCCGGGCCCCGGCCGTCCGGGCCGGGCCCCTCTCCGGCCACGACGGCGGCCGAGGGCTCCCACACCGGGGTCCCGTCCGGTGCGGCGAGCACGCCGCAGGCGAACCGGCCGGGGAACAGATCGGCGACGGCACCGAGTTCGGCGTTGAGCGCGCCGATCGCCGCGGTGCGCTCCGTCTCGTCGAGCGTCCCGGGCGCGGTGAACCGGTCCCAGCGCGGCAGATCGTGCCCCGGGGTCGTGTGCCGGATCAGCGGCACGCCGTCCCAGGCCCGCGGTGCCGCACCGCCACGGATCGCCGGCAGCCGGAACGGGCTGAGCCCCGCGAGCCGGGGGCCCGGCCCGGACAGCAGCCTCCGCGCCGTCGTGCCGGTCTCCTCGGCACTCACCCCGGGCGCCCCGACGAGCAGTTCGACCCGGAGCAGTGGCCCGTCCGCCGCGTCCAGGACGGGCCGCAGATCGGTACGGCGGCCGTCCGCCCCCGTCACCTCGGCCCAGGACGCCGCCCGCGCCACGGTCAGCGCCGCGCCACGGCACTCGCGCCACGCCTCGGCGGG
>NZ_JAHSQD010000601.1 GCF_020103755.1 Streptomyces sp. LS1784 | reverse complement strand
CGACGCCGGTACGCCGTCGGGCGGACCCGCGCCCCTCCCCGGGGTGGGCGGGCCCGCCGTCCGGCACGAGGCGACCGGGCGCCGGGCTACAGGGCGTCCGGGCCGCGCTCGCCGGTGCGGACCCGTACGGCGGTGTCGACCGGGATGCTCCACACCTTGCCGTCGCCGATCTTCCCGGTCCGGGCGGCCTTCACCAGGACGTCGATCAGGTCCTCGGCGTCCTCGTCCTCGGCCAGGACCTCGATCCTGATCTTCGGCACCAGGTCCACGGTGTACTCGGCGCCCCGGTACACCTCGGTGTGGCCGCGCTGACGGCCGTAGCCGCTGGCCTCGGTGACGGTCAGGCCCTGCACCCCGAAGGCCTGCAGGGCGGCCTTCACCTCGTCCAGTCGGTACGGCTTGATCACGGCGGTGATGAGCTTCATCGGGCGTCGACCTCGGTCTTCTTCTCGGTGGGCTTCACGGCAGGCTCCGCGGCAACGGACTCCGCAGCAGCGAGCCGCTCGGCGACGGGCGTCGCGGCAGCGGCGGCCAGGCCCGGCAGGGCCCGGGCCAGGCCCGCCCCCACGGCGCTGAAATCGTAGGCGGACTCGGCGTGTTCGGCCTGGTCGATGCCGGCCACCTCGACCTCCCCGGCGACCCGGAAGCCGACCAGCCGGTCGACCGCCTTGGCCAGCAGCCAGGACAGCACGAACGAGTACGCCGCGACCACCGCCACGCCCATCGCCTGCTTGCCCAACTGCCCGATCCCGCCCCCGTAGAACAGGCCCTTGACGCCCTGGCCGACCCCGCCGGTGGCGAACAGCCCGACCAGCAGCGAGCCGATCGCCCCACCGACCGCGTGCACGCCCACCACGTCGAGCGAGTCGTCGAAGCCCCAGCGGTACTTGAGCGAGACGGCGGCGCAGCAGACCGCGCCCGCGACCAGCCCGATCGCCACCGCGCCGAGTGGGCTGACCGAGCCGCAGGCCGGGGTGATCGCGACCAGCCCGGCCACCGCGCCGGAGGCGGCGCCCAGCGTGGTGAAAGCGCCGTGCCTGAACCTCTCGTAGACCAGCCAGCCGACCAGCGCCGCGCCAGTGGCGACCTGGGTGTTGACCATCGCCATCGCGGCGACGCCGTTGGCGGCCAGCGCCGAGCCCGCGTTGAAGCCGAACCAACCGAACCAGAGCAGCCCCGAGCCGAGCATCACCAGCGGCAGGCTGTGCGGGCGCATCGGGTCCTTCTTGAAGCCGATCCGCTTGCCGAGCACCAGGCAGAGCGCGAGGCCGGCGACGCCCGCGTTGATGTGCACGGCGGTCCCGCCGGCGAAGTCGATCACGCCGTTGCGGTCGCCGAGCCAGCCGCCGTGGCCGCCGTCGAAGAAGAACACCCAGTGCGCGACCGGAAAGTAGACGATCGTCACCCAGAGCGCGACGAACAGGCCCCAGGCGGCGAATCTGGCCCGGTCCGCGACGGCGCCGCTGATCAGTGCCGGGGTGATGACCGCGAACATCAGCTGGAAGAGCGCGAAGGCGGTGACCGGGATGGAGCCGGTCAGCTCGTCGAGGCCGAGACCGCGCATCCCGAGGTGGTCCAGGTTGCCGATCAGACCGGCGAAGGAGTCGGACCCGAAGCTGAGCGAGTAGCCGTAGAGGACCCACAGCACGCTGACGATGCCGAGCGAGAGGAAGCTCATCGCCAGCATGTTCAGCGTGCTCTTGGCCCTGACCATGCCCCCGTAGAAGAAGGCCAGCCCTGGGGTCATCAGCATGACCAGGGCCGCACTGATGAGTACGAAGGCGGTGTCGCCCGCGCTGAAGCCGTCCGGCATCGGCGTCTCCTCTGCGTCCAGGCCGACCCGCACCCGGGGATCCGTCCCGTGGTGCCACCCGGGGCGTCGGCGTTGGACAGGAGCGTGCCGAAGGCTGGTTTCGGCCAGTGCGGCCGGTTGTTTCACCACCGTGACGCATGCGACGCGCGGGTTACGGCTGCGTGAACCGCGGCTGTGTGAGCCGCAGCTGCGTGAACCGCGGCCCCGCCGCCCGGCGGGCAGCGCCGCCGGCCGCCGGACACGCCACCGACCGTGACGGCGGCGGCCGCCACGGTCGGTGGAGCTTTCCCCGGGGAGTCCTCGGCGGGACCGGTCAGACCATCGAGACGAACTCCGGGATGTCCTGGACCACCCGCTCCTTGAGCCGGCTCACCGCGTCCACGCCCTTGAACCGGGCCGCCGCGGCCTCCGTGGTCTTGCGCACCCGGGAGTTCAGCCGCTCCGAGCGCACCTTGGCGGCGATGTCCACCGCCTGCTCGGCCATCACCACCGCCTGCTCGGCCTCCTTCTGCAGCAGGTGGACGCTGGCCATGCCGATCAGGTTGAAGGCGTACGAGCGCACGTGGTCGGCGTCCTGGCGGAACAGGTCGACCGCGCGCTCCATCACCGGCGCGGACATCGAGGCGTAGAGCTCGGCGTTGTCCGAGTGGTACGCGAGGTCGCGGAAGGAGTGCGCGTTCTCGGCGTTCAGCTCGGCCGGTGAGAAGAACTTCAGCCAGTCCGGATCCCCGTCCCCCTCCCGGATGTCGGTGAAGGTGTCCTCGGCCAGCCGGATCGCCCGGGCGCAGCGGTTGACCTCGCCGATGGTGGCGTAGGCGCGCGCCTCCATCGCGTACAGCAGGGACTGCTGGCGCGGGGTGGCGGTGTCGCGGCTGCCGTACTGGGCCAGGTGGATGAGCTCCAGGGCGTCCTCGCCCCGGTTGAGGTGGATCATCTGGCGGCTCATGTCGGTGAGGATCAGTGCGCCGAACGGGCGGTCGCCCGCCTCCTTGGCCGCGTGCAGGGCGAGCACGTAGTACTTCTGCGCGCTCGGGTGCATCCCGACGTCGTACGACATCCACCCGGCCAGGTGGGCGAGTTCGGCGGTGAGCCGGAACAGCCGCTTGGTGGTGTCCTCGCTGTACGTCTCCTGGAGCAGGTCGGTGACCTCGTGCAGCTGGCCGACGACGGCCTTGCGGCGCAGACCGCCGCCGTTCTGCGCGTCCCACTGCCGGAACATGACCGTGGTCTGTTCGAGCAGTTCGAGCTCGGGTTCGGAGAGCCGGCCGGTGAACGCCTCGCCGCCGTTGGCCGCGGTGAGGATCGGGGTGGGAACGCCGGACGGGCCGGGGGCGAGCCAGCGCTGCATCGGCTCGATCAGCGCGGCACCCGCGGTCAGCGCCAGCGAGGTGCCGAGGAAGCCCCGCCGGTTGAGCATGAGGTCGCTGCGGGAGTAGTCACTGATCAGCTGGACGGTCTGCGGACCGCTCCACGGCAGGTCGACGCCGCCGCCCACGGTCGAGACCGGGATCGCGGCGCGCAGGCCGAGGTCCTCGACCGAGACCACCGAGCCGAACCGCTCGGAGAAGAGTTCCGACATGATCTTGGGAATCGGCTCGCGGGGCTGCTCGCCGTCGAGCCATCGGCGCACCCGCGAGGTGTCGGTGGACACGTGGTGGGCGCCGATCTGCCGGGCCCGGCGGTTGACCTGGCGGGCCAACTCGCCCTTGGACCAGCCACTGCGGGCGAACCACGTGGTCAGCTTCTCATTCGGTTGCTTCTCTGCCATGGGTAACGTCCCCATCCCGCCCGGCCCCTAGCGGGGCCCCCGATCGTGACCGCCCGACGGTTGCGGGCTCTTGCCAGACGTGCCGTGCCTGAGGTGTTGCGGCGCCCCGGTCCTGCCGTGCCGCAGCGCCCTCGCACTGGTGTGCCATCGTTGCGGACGGTCCGTCAGATTCCCAACTCCCGCTCCCTGACGGCCCGGAGCGGACTCCTCGACGACATCCGCGTGCTGAACGTAATGCCCCGCGAGGGACCCACGGGAGCGGCCCTGGCGAAACGCCACCTTTCGCCACCCCCAGGAGTGAACCGAAGCCCGGGGGCACACGCTTCACTTAGGGAGTCCCGGCAGCCCGGCATATGCGGGCCGCCAAGTCCCCCGGCCCATCCCGGAGGACCCGGAAGACTCCGCAACCCTCCGCAGCCACAGGCGAGTTCACCGCCCACTCGGGACGGCCGCAGTCTCACGCACACGACGATCCGGCATCGGCGCCGCCCCCACAAGGCGGCGCCCGAGGCGTGCCGGCGGAACAGGCGCACACCACGCGCTGCGCGCCGCCACTGCACTACGCACCACACGGCTGACAATCGACACACAGTCACCATCCCGTAACCATCGGCAACGAGATCCTGTTGGGGGAGGCATGGACAACCTGTTCGGCGAACTTCGACTGGGGCACCTGCGGCTGGTACCGCTGGGCGCGCGCCGCCGCACCAAGGTCACCGCGTCCCAGGCCGCCGCGGAGTACACCGGCCGCTGGGGCTGGGCGGTCGCCACCGGCGACCCGGCCGGCTCTGGGGACGCCCCGACCCGCTGTCCCTGCGGTTCCCCCCGCTGCGCCGCGCCCGGCCTGCACCCCGTACCGGGCGGCGGCCGCCGGGCCCGCGCCACCCGTGCCGAGGGCTCGGTGCTGTTCCCCACCGGCCGCGCCTTCGACGTCCTGGACGTCCCCGAGCAGGCCGGCCTCCAGGCGCTGGTCCGGCTGGAGCGGATGGGCACCCAGGTGGGCCCGGTGCTCGCCGCCCCCACCGGCCGGCTCCAGTTCCTGGTCGCCGCCGGCACCGCCCGGCGCCTGCCCGACCTGCTGTACCGGATGGGCTGGGACGACGCCGCGCTCGACCTGACCTGCCACGGCGAGGGCAGCTACGTCGCCGCCCCGCCCACCGTGCTCGGCGGCCTCGGCCCGGTCCGCTGGCTGCGCCGCCCCACCCGCGACAACGCGGGCTGCCCGCCCGAGGCC
>NZ_JAHSQD010000600.1 GCF_020103755.1 Streptomyces sp. LS1784 | reverse complement strand
GGCGGCCCCGGCACCGGCGGTGGGCAGTGTCGCCGAACTGGGGGAGCGCGCCGACCTGGCGGACGTGGTGGGCGACGAGGCGGTGGCCGCGAAGGCCGAGGCCGAGGCCCGGGCGGCGGAGCCGGCCGGGCGGCCGGAGCAGGGCGAGCCGACCGTGGTGGACCTGACGCCGGAGGACGAGACCGAGCTGATCCAGCTGCCGGAGCTGCGCGCCTCGCGCTGAGGACCGGAAGCGGGGGCCCGGGACGTCGGGGCCCGGTGGGCCGGGGCCTGGTGGGGCCGGGGCTCCGAAAACGAAAACCGCGGCGCGGGAAGTCGGACGGACCGGCTTCCCGCGCCGCGGCGCTCCCCGCGGGTGCGTCAGATCTGGACGCCGAAGTCCTGGGCGATGCCGGCCAGGCCGGAGGCGTAGCCCTGGCCGACGGCGCGGAACTTCCACTCCCCACCGTTGCGGTAGAGCTCGCCGAAGATCATCGCGGTCTCGGTGGCGGCGTCCTCGGAGAGGTCGTAGCGGGCGATCTCGGCGCCGCCGGCCGCGTTCACCACGCGGATGTAGGCGTTGCGGACCTGGCCGAAGTTCTGGCCGCGGGCGACGCCGTCGTAGATGGTGACCGGGAAGGTGATCTTGACGGCCTCGGCCGGCAGGCCGGCCAGGTTGATGTTGATCGACTCGTCGTCGCCCGCGCCCTCGCCGGTGCGGTTGTCACCGGTGTGCACGACGGTGTTGTCCGGCGTGCTGGTGTTGTTGAAGAAGACGAAGTGGGCGTTGGACAGCACCTTGCCGTCGGCGTTCAGGACGATCGCGCTGGCGTCGAGGTCGAACTCGGCGCCGGTCGTGGTGCGGACGTCCCAGCCCAGGCCGACGGTGACCGCGGACAGGCCGGGGGCCTCCTTGGTCAGCGAGACGTTGCCACCCTTGGAGAGGCTCACTGGCATGACGATTGCAGTCCCTTCGTTCGCTTCGTTCGCTTTTCCCCGGGACAACGCAATACTCCGGCGGCTTGGTTCCGCAGGGGCCGTGAATTCTTCGTGAGCGCCAATCGGAGGCAAAGCCCGGGCAAAGAGGGTGTCAGATCCGCCGGAACCGGCCCTGCAGCGACCAGATGTTCGGATTGTCGGCCAGGTCGGGGTGCATGTCGAAGAGGTCGGCCAGGGTGTCCTGGAGGAAGTCCCGGGCCTCGCGCCGCAGTTCGCCGTGGCGCACCACCACCGGCGGCTCGTCCGGCAGCCAGGTGGCGGTGACCTCGACCCAGTTGAAGCGGCGGGCGAAGCGCAGCAGCTCGGTGTTCTGGGTGAAGTCGAGGTCGGCGGTCTGTACCCGGGCGGCCCGGCTGCCGTCCGGGTCGCGGTCCAGCAGCTCGGCGATGTCGCACAGCGCCCAGGCGAAGTCGAGCACCGGCACCCAGCCCCAGGCGGTGGACAGCTCCGCGCCCTCGCCGTCCAGGTAGACGTCGCCGCAGAACAGGTCGTGCCGCAGGGCGTGCACGGACGCGGTGCGGTAGTCCGTCTGCGGGGGGTCGGGGAAGCGGTTGGAGAGGGAGTAGCCGAGCTCGATCACGTACGCCATTGTCGGGGCTCGGGGCGTGCTCCGGTAACCGGGTCCGGAGCGCCCGGGGGCGAGCGGGCGGGTGTCGGATAACCGGGTGACCGTACGGGCCCCGCGCGGGATGATGGACGCATGTCCGAGCCCATCCGCGTGCGGGGGTCGGTGGTCGTCCCCGACGCCGAGCTCGTCTGGCGCTTCTCGCGTTCCTCCGGCCCCGGCGGCCAGCACGTCAACACCTCCGACTCCAAGGCCGAGCTGCGCTTCGACCTGGCCTCGACCACCGCGCTGCCCGAGGTGTGGCGCGAGCGTGCGCTGGAGCGGCTGGCCGGGCGGCTGGTCGACGGCCGGGTGCTGGTGGTCCAGGCCTCGGAGTTCCGCTCGCAGTGGCGCAACCGGGAGGCGGCCGCGGCCCGGCTGTCGGCGCTGCTGGCCGAGGCGTGCGCGCCGCCGCCGAAGGCCCGGCGGGCGACCAGGCCGAGCCGGGGGATGGTCGAGCGGCGGCTGTTCAACAAGCGGCACCGCTCCGAGCTGAAGCAGGGCCGCCGGTCGCCGCGGGGCGGCGAGTAGGCGGGGCTCAGCCGAGGGTGCGGTAGCCGCCGCGGAAGTAGAGCAGCGGGCGGCCTCCCGGGTCGGGCACCGCGGCCTCCAGGACGCGGCCGAGCAGCAGGGTGTGGTCACCAGCGGGTATCCGCTGCTCGGTGCGGCACTCGACGGTGGCCAGTGCGCCGGCGATCAGCGGTGCGCCGGTGCGCGGGCCGCGGTGGTGCGCGGTGTCCGCGAACAGCAGCCGGTCACTGAGCCGGCCCTTCATGGCGAACCGGGAGCCGAGCGTCTTCTGCCCCTCGGCCAGCACCGAGACCGCCCAGGTGTCCACCCGGGAGAGCACCTCGTCCATCCGGGAGTCCTCGCGGACCGAGATCAGCACCAGCGGCGGCTCCAACGACACCGAGAGGAAGGACGTGGCGGTCATGCCGACGTCCTCCCCGTCCTCCGGGTCGTGGACGGTCACCAGGCTCACGCCGGCGGCGAGCTGGGAGAGGGCAGCCCGGAACTCGTCGGGCGTGGCGTGGGGGGCAGCTTCGGGCTGCGGGGACGGGTACACGTACCGCACGGTAGTCGTCACCCGGGAGAAACGGCATCGGGCCTTGGTCGTAGGACCGCCGGTCCGGCCGAAGGGTTGCGCCCGGTGGCCGAACTCACCCTCAGGAGTGAAGCCGTCGGACCGGCGGGCGCAGTCGGCTTCAGTCCGAGGACAATGCGGTCGACCACCAGAAATGTTCCGATAACGCTTTATGTCCCGCTATGGGGCAGATGAACTGATTAAGGGCGCATTAGTGTCGTGTGATTTAAGTCACAAGTGGCGGCCTATTGCTGACCGAGCGTGCCGAGCGCTGTGCTCCCTGTGATTCAGTTCTTCTGGCAATCGGACGATAACCAATCAAGAACTATCCGAAGCAGCCGGGGAGCCCCCGCATGGAAGCCGAGTCGGAGCCGTACGTCCGTCTCGCGACCCTCCGCACCTTGCACCGGGTCGTGGCGGACCTCAACGCTGCCCGCAGCCTCGCTGGCACCCTCCAGGCCGTCGTCGAGGGCGCGGTGCACGGGCTCGGCTTCGACGCAGCCGCGGTCAGCCTGGTCCGGCCGGACGGCGACCTCGTGGTGGCGGCCGTCTGGGAGCTGGAGGAGAGCCCGATGGGCGGTCCCTCCGTGCTGCTCGGCCAGGTCGGTTCCCGGGAGTCCTGGGACCGGCTGCTCGGCGTCAGCGACCACTGGGGCACCCTGCGCTTCCTGCCCTACGACCGCGGCTGGGCCGTCGCCAGCGACATCCCGCGCTGGATCGGGGACGGCCCGCTGCCGGTGTACGCCAACGACTGGCACCCCGCCGACGGGCTGCTCGCCCCGATGTACAGCGCCGGCGGCGACCTCCTGGGCGTTCTCTCGGTGGACCGCCCGCGCAGCGGCAAGCGGCCCGGGGCGTGGACCCGCGAGGCGCTGGAGATGTTCTCGCTGCAGGCCTCCATCGCGATCGGCAACGCCCGGCTGCGGGCCGAGATGCAGCGCGCGCTGGCCCGCCTGGAGAAGGAGCAGCAGGCGCTGCGCGCCAGCGAGGAGAGCTTCCGCCAAGCCTTCGAGTACGCGCCCAGCGGGATGGCGATCACCGAGCTGCACGGCGCCGGGCGCGGCCAGCTGACCAGGGTCAACGACGCGCTCTGCCGGCTGCTCGGCCGGCCCCGGGCGGTGCTGCGCCAGCAGAGCTTCGCCGACCTCGTGCACCCCGAGGACCGGGCGCTGCTGGAGCGCACCAGCGCCGAGAGCGGCCGCGCGGAGCTGCGGCTGTCCCGGCGGGACGGCGGCTACCAGTGGGTCTGCCTGCGCAACTCGATCGTCGCGGACGCGGCCGAGGGCCCGAGCTTCCTGCTCACCCACGTCGAGGACATCGAGGACCGCAAGCGGCACGAGTTCCAGCTCGCCCACCGGGCCAGCCACGACGCGCTCACCGGGCTGCCGAACGGTGCCGAGCTCAAGGCCCGGCTGGCCCGCCGGCTCTGCGCCCAGCCGCAGCCGGTCGGCGCCGCCGCCGGCCAGGTCGAGGCGGCCTACCCGCAGCCGTACGGCTACCCGGCCGACTCCTACAGTGCGCACGCGGCGCACGAAGGGCTGGAGGGCGCCGACCCGTACGCCGGTCCGGTGCACGGCTACGGGCTGCCCGAGGCCCTGCCGGGCGGGCTCGGCCCGGGCTTCGGGGAGCACGTGCACGCGGTGGTCCCGGCCGAGTACGGGCCGGGCGGCGACGCCTGGTCGGCGCCGTTCCGCTCCGGCGGCGCGGCGGCGGTGGACAAGGGGCTCGCGGTGCTCTTCTGCGACCTGGACGGCTTCAAGTCGATCAACGACCGGTTCGGCCACAACGCGGGCGACGCGGTGCTGGTCGAGGTGGCCCGGCGGCTGAGCCAGGCCGTCCGGGACGGCGACACGGTGGCCCGGCTCGGCGGCGACGAGTTCGTGGTGCTGGCCGACGGGATCGGCCGCGAGGAGGCCAAGGACCTCGCCCACCGGCTGCGGGGCGCCATCATCCCGCCGATGCGGATCGACGGACGGGCGATGCGGGTGGGGGTGAGCCTCGGTGTCGGCTGGGCCGGTTGCGGGATGAGCATCGAGGAGGTACTGCACACCGCGGACGAGCGGATGTACGACGAGAAGCGGGCCAGGGGCGGGGCGGTGCGCGGGGCGCGCGGCGAGCGTTCGCACCGGCGCGCGGGCTGAGCCGACGGACGGCCGCCGCG
>NZ_JAHSQD010000060.1 GCF_020103755.1 Streptomyces sp. LS1784 | reverse complement strand
GCCAGGCCCAGCCGGGCGGCGGCCAGCAGCAGGGCGGCCAGGCCGACCAGCAGGGCCGCCAGGGCCAGCAGACCCAGCAGCCGCAGGCCCAGCAGGGCGGCTACGAGGACGACGAGTTCGGCGAGGGCCGCCGTGGCCGGCGCGGGCGCTACCGCGACCGCCGTGGCCGCCGTGGCCGCGACGGCTTCGAGGCCGGCACCGTCGAGCCGCAGATCGGCGAGGACGACGTCCTGATCCCGGTCGCGGGCATCCTCGACATCCTCGACAACTACGCGTTCGTGCGCACCTCCGGCTACCTGCCGGGCCAGAACGACGTCTACGTCTCGCTCGCCCAGGTCCGCAAGAACGGCCTGCGCAAGGGTGACGCCATCACCGGTGCGGTGCGCCAGCCGCGCGAGGGCGAGCGCCGCGAGAAGTTCAACGCCATGGTGCGGCTGGACTCCGTCAACGGCATGGACCCGGAGAGCGGCCGCGGCCGTCCCGAGTTCAACAAGCTCACCCCGCTGTACCCGCAGGAGCGGCTGCGCCTGGAGACCGACCCGGGCGTGCTGACCACCCGGATCATCGACCTGGTGTCGCCGATCGGCAAGGGCCAGCGCGGTCTGATCGTCGCGCCGCCGAAGACCGGCAAGACCATGGTGCTCCAGGCGGTCGCCAACGCGATCACCCACAACAACCCCGAGTGCCACCTGATGGTCGTCCTGGTCGACGAGCGTCCGGAAGAGGTCACCGACATGCAGCGGTCGGTGAAGGGCGAGGTCATCTCCTCGACCTTCGACCGCCCGGCCGAGGACCACACCACCGTCGCCGAGCTGGCCATCGAGCGTGCCAAGCGCCTGGTGGAGCTGGGCCACGACGTGGTCATCCTGCTGGACTCGATCACCCGACTCGGCCGCGCCTACAACCTGGCGGCGCCGGCCTCCGGCCGCATCCTGTCCGGTGGTGTCGACTCGACCGCGCTCTACCCGCCGAAGAAGTTCTTCGGTGCCGCGCGCAACATCGAGAACGGCGGCTCGCTGACCATCCTGGCCACCGCGCTGGTCGAGACCGGCTCGCGCATGGACGAGGTGATCTTCGAGGAGTTCAAGGGCACCGGCAACATGGAGCTCAAGCTCGACCGGAAGCTCTCGGACAAGCGCATCTTCCCGGCCGTCGACGTGGACGCCTCCAGCACCCGCAAGGAGGAGATCCTGCTCGGCAACGAGGAGTTGGCCATCGTCTGGAAGCTGCGCCGGGTGCTGCACGCGCTCGACCGGGCGGCGGCCAGCAGCAGGGCGGCCAGGCCGACCAGCAGGGCCGCCAGGGCCAGCAGACCCAGCAGCCGCAGGCCCAGCAGGGCGGCTACGAGGACGACGAGTTCGGCGAGGGCCGCCGTGGCCGGCGCGGGCGCTACCGCGACCGCCGTGGCCGCCGTGGCCGCGACGGCTTCGAGGCCGGCACCGTCGAGCCGCAGATCGGCGAGGACGACGTCCTGATCCCGGTCGCGGGCATCCTCGACATCCTCGACAACTACGCGTTCGTGCGCACCTCCGGCTACCTGCCGGGCCAGAACGACGTCTACGTCTCGCTCGCCCAGGTCCGCAAGAACGGCCTGCGCAAGGGTGACGCCATCACCGGTGCGGTGCGCCAGCCGCGCGAGGGCGAGCGCCGCGAGAAGTTCAACGCCATGGTGCGGCTGGACTCCGTCAACGGCATGGACCCGGAGAGCGGCCGCGGCCGTCCCGAGTTCAACAAGCTCACCCCGCTGTACCCGCAGGAGCGGCTGCGCCTGGAGACCGACCCGGGCGTGCTGACCACCCGGATCATCGACCTGGTGTCGCCGATCGGCAAGGGCCAGCGCGGTCTGATCGTCGCGCCGCCGAAGACCGGCAAGACCATGGTGCTCCAGGCGGTCGCCAACGCGATCACCCACAACAACCCCGAGTGCCACCTGATGGTCGTCCTGGTCGACGAGCGTCCGGAAGAGGTCACCGACATGCAGCGGTCGGTGAAGGGCGAGGTCATCTCCTCGACCTTCGACCGCCCGGCCGAGGACCACACCACCGTCGCCGAGCTGGCCATCGAGCGTGCCAAGCGCCTGGTGGAGCTGGGCCACGACGTGGTCATCCTGCTGGACTCGATCACCCGACTCGGCCGCGCCTACAACCTGGCGGCGCCGGCCTCCGGCCGCATCCTGTCCGGTGGTGTCGACTCGACCGCGCTCTACCCGCCGAAGAAGTTCTTCGGTGCCGCGCGCAACATCGAGAACGGCGGCTCGCTGACCATCCTGGCCACCGCGCTGGTCGAGACCGGCTCGCGCATGGACGAGGTGATCTTCGAGGAGTTCAAGGGCACCGGCAACATGGAGCTCAAGCTCGACCGGAAGCTCTCGGACAAGCGCATCTTCCCGGCCGTCGACGTGGACGCCTCCAGCACCCGCAAGGAGGAGATCCTGCTCGGCAACGAGGAGTTGGCCATCGTCTGGAAGCTGCGCCGGGTGCTGCACGCGCTCGACTCGCAGCAGGCGATCGAGCTGCTCCTGGACAAGATGAAGCAGACCAAGAGCAACGCCGAGTTCCTGATGCAGATCGCCAAGACCACCCCCGGCTCCGGCGACTGACCGTAGCCGGACGGCTGTCGAAGCACGGAACCCCGGATCGCGCGAGCGGTCCGGGGTTCCGTGCGTCCGGACCGCTTTGTTCCAGAGTCGGGACAACTTGGGGGCGTTTGGATCATCTTGTCCGATTTACTCTGGACCGTATGGCCGAGCACAAGAGGATCCCGAGCCGCCGCCGCAAAGTCCTGCGGACGGCCGCCTGCGCGTTCGCCGCGCTCGTCGTCCTCGGCGCCGGGGCGGCCCTCTTCGGGTACTTCAGGTTCAACGGCAACATCAGGAGCGTCGACATCGACGGCCGGCTCGGCGACGCCCGGCCGCCGGCCGCCACCGACGGCTCCTTCAACATCCTGGTGCTCGGCTCCGACTCGCGGGCCGGTGACAACGGTTCGATGGCCGGCGGGGACACCGGCGACACCGCCCGCTCGGACACCGCGATGGTGGTGCACATCAACCAGGACCACTCCCGCGCCCAGGTCGTCTCGATCCCGCGCGACACCCTGGTCACCCGCCCCGACTGCACCGACGCGGGCGGCAAGCCGGTGTCCGGTGCCAAGCACGCGATGTACAACAGCGCCTTCGAGAGCGGCGGCGCGGCCTGCGCGGTCAAGACCACCGAGCAGCTCACCGGGCTGCGGATGGACCACTACCTGCAGGTCGACTTCGCCGGCTTCGCCCGGGTCGTGGACGCGATAGGCGGGGCCACCGTGACCACCACGGTGGCCATCCACGACAAGGACAGCGGGCTCGACCTGCCGCCCGGCGAGCACCACCTGGACGGGCAGCAGGCGTTGGCCTTCGTGCGCACCCGGCACGGCGTCGGCGACGGCAGCGACCTCGGCCGGATCGAGCTCCAGAAGCAGATGGTGAGGTCGCTGCTGCAGCAGGTCGGGGGGACCGGGCTGTTCACCAACCCGGTCAAGCTGTGGTCGATCGGCGACACCGTGACCAGGAGCATCACCACCGACTCCGCGCTCGGCTCGGTGAACTCGCTGGTGGGGCTCGCCCAGGAGCTCAAAGGGATAGGCCCGGACCAGCTGAGCATGGTCACCCTGCCGGTGGAGACCGCCCCCGGCGACCCGAACCGGGTGGTCCAGCAGCAGCCGCAGGGCGGCCAGGTCTGGTCGGCGCTCAGGGCCGACCAGCCGTTCCCGTCGGCGGTCGTCTCCGCGCAGCCGGAGAACCCCGCCCAGGCCGCCCCCGGCGCGGCTCCCCCGAAGGCCGCGCCGGGCGCCGGGAAGGCCACCCGGAAGGCCGGCACAGGGCACTGAGCGCCGCCCGGAGCGTCCCCCGGAATATCCCCCGGAATATCCCCGGGTGGCCCCCGGTTTGGGAAGATGCGGCCGGTCCTGGCAGACTGGTCCGTCGGTCCCGGTTCACGTGCGGCGCTCCAGCCGCCGACCCGGTGCCCTCCCGAAACCTAGGAGATCCCCTTGAAGCCCAACGTTCACCCCGAGTACGTGGTCACCCGTGTGACCTGCACCTGTGGCGCCGAGTTCGTGACCCGCTCGACCGAGACCAGTGGCGAGATCCGCGCCGAGGTCTGCTCGCAGTGCCACCCGTTCTACACCGGCAAGCAGAAGATCCTCGACACCGGTGGCCGCGTGGCCCGCTTCGAGGCCCGCTTCGGCAAGCAGCACAGCGCGAAGGCCTAGCGCTCGCTCGGCGCCGGTTCCCGGTGCCCCCGTACTCGTTGTCGGGGGCGCTGGGAACCGGCGCCGTTCGCGTCCTCCCGCGCGTTCCCCACCCCAAACACGTTTCCGAGTCCCCGGGAAGAAGGCCACCCCCCATGTTCGAGGCAGTCGAAGAGCTCCTCGTCGAGCACGCCGACCTCGAGAAGAGGCTGGCCGACCCGTCCGTCCACGCCGACCAGGCCAACGCCCGCAAGCTGGCCAAGCGGTATGCCGAGCTGACCCCGATCACCCGGGTCTACCGGCAGTGGCGGCAGGCCGGCGAGGACATTGAGGCCGCGCGTGAACTCGCCGCCGAAGAACCGGAGTTCATCGCCGAGGTGAAGGACTCCGAGGCACGCCGGGACGAGCTCACCGAGGAACTGCGGGTGCTGCTGGTGCCGCGCGACCCGAGCGACGACAAGGACGTCATCCTGGAGATCAAGGCGGGCGAGGGCGGCGAGGAGTCCGCGCTGTTCGCCGGCGACCTGCTCCGGATGTACCTGCGCTATGCGGAGCGGATCGGCTGGAAGACCGAGGTCATCGACTCCAACGAGTCCGACCTCGGCGGCTACAAGGACGTCTCGGTGGCCGTGAAGACCAAGGGCAACACCGAGCCCGGCCAGGGCGTCTGGGCCCGGCTGAAGTACGAGGGCGGCGTGCACCGCGTGCAGCGCGTCCCCGCCACCGAGTCGCAGGGCCGCATCCACACCTCCGCGGCGGGCGTGCTGGTCACCCCCGAGGCGGAGGAGGTCGAGGTCGAGATCGTCGCCAACGACCTGCGGATCGACGTCTACCGCTCCTCCGGCCCCGGCGGCCAGTCGGTCAACACCACCGACTCCGCGGTCCGGATCACCCACCTGCCGACCGGTATCGTGGCGTCCTGCCAGAACGAGAAGAGCCAGCTCCAGAACAAGGAGCAGGCGATGCGCATCCTGCGTTCGCGGCTGCTGGCCGCCGCGCAGGAGGAGGCCGAGCGGGAGGCCTCGGACGCGCGCCGCAGCCAGGTCCGTACGGTGGACCGCTCCGAGCGGATCCGGACGTACAACTACCCCGAGAACCGCATCTCGGACCACCGCACCGGATTCAAGGCGTACAACCTGGACCAGGTCCTGGACGGCGACCTGAACGCGGTGATCCAGTCCTGCGTCGACAAGGACGCGGCGGCCAAGCTCGCCGCAGCCCAAGAGAACTGAGACCGGCGCGCCCCAGCCCGCGTTTCGCCCGAAGCCGGAGCGCAGAAACAAGAGGTCGTACGGATGAACCTGCTGCTCGCCGAGGTGGCCCAGGCCACCCAGCGGTTGGCCGCGGCCGGCGTGCCGTCGCCGCGCTTCGACGCGGAGGAGCTCGCCGCCTACGTCCACAACGTCAAGCGCAGCCAGCTGCACACGGTGAAGGACGCCGACTTCGACGCCCGCTACTGGGAGGCGGTCTCCCGCCGGGAGGCGCGCGAACCGCTCCAGCACATCACCGGGCGGGCGTTCTTCCGCTACCTCGAACTGGAGGTCGGCCCCGGGGTGTTCGTGCCCCGGCCGGAGACCGAGACGGTCGTCGAGTGGGCGATAGACGCGGTGCGCGACATGGACGTGGCCGAGCCGCTGGTGGTGGACCTGTGCTCCGGCTCCGGCGCGATCGCCCTCGCCCTCGCCCAGGAGCTGCCGCGCTCGACCGTGCACGCCTTCGAACTGGACGAGGGCGCGCTGGAGTACACCCGGCGCAACATCGAGGCCAGCCCCGACCGCGCCCGGGTCACCCTGCACGCCAGTGACGCCACCAAGGCCTTCGAGGACGACCGCTCCTGGGACGGCCGCTTCGACCTGGTCATCTCCAACCCGCCGTACATCCCGCTCACCGAGTGGGAGTATGTCGCGCCGGAGGCTCGCGACCACGACCCGCAGATGTCGCTGTTCTCCGGCGAGGACGGCCTGGACACCATCCGCGGCATCGAGCGGGTCGCGGCCCGACTGCTGCGCCCGGGCGGCGCGGTGGTGATCGAGCACGCCGACCAGCAGGGCGGCCAGGTGCCGTGGATCTTCAACGAGGAACACGGCTGGACGGACACCGCCGACCACCGCGACCTGAACAACCGGCCCCGCTTCACGACCGCCCGGAGGGTCGGGTCGTGAAGGATCGAGCGCCGTACGACCGCCCGGAGGGTCGGGTCGTGAAGGATCGAGCGCCGTACGACCGCCCGGAGGGTCGGGTCGTGAAGGATCGAGCGCCGTACGACCGCCCGGAGGGTCGGGTCGTGAAGGATCGAGCGCCGTACGACCGCCCGGAGGGTCGGGTCGTGAAGGATCGAGCGCCGTACGACCGCCCGGAGGGTCGGGTCGTGAACACCGAGCACCGTACGACCGCCCGGAGGGTCGGGTCGTGAACACCGAGCACCGTACGACGGCGCGTAAGGCTGCGCTGTAACGCCATGAGCCACTCCGGAAGGGGACCGCACCGATGAGCCGCCGCTACGACTGTGCCGATGCCGGGGACCGCGCCACCGGTCTGCGCGAGGCCGCCTCGGCCATCCGACGCGGCGAACTCGTCGTACTGCCCACCGACACCCTGTACGGGGTCGGTGCGGACGCCTTCTCCCCGGAGGCCGTCGCCGAGCTGATGGCCGCCCGTGGCCGCGGCCGCAACACGCCCTCGCCGGTGCTGGTCGGCTCGCCGACCACCCTGCACGGCCTGGTCACCGACTTCTCCGAGCAGGCCTGGGAGCTGGTCGACGCCTTCTGGCCCGGCGGGCTCACCCTGGTCGCCCGGCACCAGCCCTCGCTGCGCTGGGACCTCGGTGACACCCGCGGCACCGTCGCGGTCCGGATGCCGCTGCACCCGGCCGCCATCGAGCTGCTGAACGCCACCGGCCCGCTGGCCGTCTCCAGCGCCAACCGGATCGGCGGGGCCGCCCCGCTGACCTGCGACGAGGCGCAGGCCCAGCTCGGCGACGCGATCTCGGTCTACCTGGACGGCGGGGCGGCCGAGGACTCCGCCACCTCGTCGATCGTCGACGTCACCGGCAAGGTCCCGGTCCTGCTGCGGGCCGGTGCGATCAGCGTCGAGCAGCTGAGGGAGGTCGTCCCCGACCTGGAGGCCGGCAGTTGACGCCCACCGCCTCGCTCCACGCCGGGCCGGGCATAGCGCCGTACCTGAGCGTGGGCCCCAGGCCGCTGGACCACTTCCGGATCCTGTTCGTCTGTACCGGGAACATCTGCCGATCGCCGATCGCCGAGCGGTTGACCCGGCGTGAGCTGGACACCCGGCTGAGCCCCCGGGTGGCCGGGCGGATCCTGGTCGAGAGCGCCGGCACCTGGGGCCACGAGGGCGCGCCGATGGAGGACCACGCCGCGACCGTGCTCGACGAGTACGGCGCCGACAGCGGCGGCTTCACCGGCCGCGAGCTGCTGGACGAGCACGTGGTCGAGGCGGACCTGGTGCTCACCGCGACGCTGGACCACCGCGCCCAGGTGATCTCGATGGGCCACGAGGCGGGGCTGCGCACCTTCACGCTGAAGGAGTTCACCCGCCTGGTGCGGACGATAGACCCGGGCACCCTGCCGGACCCGCGGCGCGGCGCCGACGTCACCGAGCGGGCCCGCGCGCTGGTCCGGGCGGCCGCCGCGCTGCGCGGCTGGCTGCTGGCCGCCACGCCGGAGTCGGACGAGCTGGAGGACCCGTACGGGGCGCCGATCGGCATGTTCCGCAACTGCGGCGAGGAGATATTCCACGCGGTCGACCCGGTGGTCACCGCGCTCACCGGGGTTCCCGCGCCGCGCTGACGGGCCGGACGAGTCCTGGCGCCGAACGGGGCCGTCCGGCCGCGGCTCGACGGGCCGGGCGGCGGCAGCGGCCCTACGCTGGGTGACACAGTCCCCGCAGCGCCCGGGAGCCCCGCCATGACCGTCACCGATGCCGAGACCGGCCCGACCACGACGACCGGGCGCCCGTGGGCGTCCGAGGCGCTGCACCGGGCGGATCCGCAGCTGGCCGACCTGCTGGCCGCGGAGGCCGAGCGGCGCGCCGAGACGATCCAGCTGCTGGCGGGGGAGAACCTGACCACCCCCGCGGTCCTGGCGGCGCTCACCGGCCCGCTGATCGACAAGTACGCCGAGGGCTACCCGGGCCGCCGGCACCACACCGGCTGCGCGCTGGCGGATGCCGCCGAGCTGTTGGCGATCGACCGGGCCCGCGAGCTGTTCGCCGCCCCGCACGCCAACGTCCAGCCGCGGTCGGTGACTTCGGCGATGCTGGCGGCGTACGCGGCGCTGCTGCGGCCCGGCGACGGGGTGCTGGCGATGTCGCTGGAGCACGGCGGCCACCTCAGCTGCGGCTCGCGCGCCAACTTCTCCGGGCGCTGGTTCGCCTTCACCGGCTACGGGGTGCGCGAGGACGACGGGCTGATCGACCTCGACCAGGTCCGTGACCTGGCCCGGCAGCACCGCCCCAAGGCCATCGTGGCGGGCTCGATCTCGCACCCCCGGCACCCGGACTGGGCGGCGTTCCGGGAGATCGCCGACGAGGTGGACGCCTACCTGATCGTCTCCGCCGCGCAGACCACCGGACTGATCGCGGCCGGGGTGGCGCCTTCCCCGGTGCCGTACGCGGACGTCACCGTGGCGGCCACCCACAAGCTGCTGCGCGGTCCGCGCGGCGGGCTGCTGCTGTGCACTGCGGAGCTGGCCGAGCGGATCGACCGGGCGGTGTTCCCGTTCAGCCAGGGCGGCGCGGCGATGAACGAGGTGGCCGGCAAGGCGGTGGCCCTCGCGCAGGCCTCCCGGGCCGAATACCGGGCGTACGCGCAGCGGACGGTGTCCGGGGCCCGGGTGCTCGCCGAAGGGCTCGCAGAGGCCGGTGTGCACCCGTTGACGGGCGGTACCGACACCCACCTGGTGACCGCCGACGTGAGCCCGCTCGGGGTGACCGGCGCGGAGGCCGAGCGGCGCTGCGCGGCGGCCGGGCTGCTGCTCGGCAAGTGCGCGCTGCCGTACGACCCGGCGCCGGCCGCCGAGGCCTCCGGCATCCGGCTGGGCACGGGCACGGTGACCAGCCAGGGGATGGGGGAGCCGGAGCTGGCCGAGATCGCCGGGCTGATCGCGCGGGTGCTCGCCGGGGGCGCGGTCGCCCCGGCCGCGGCGCGGGTGCGGGAACTGGCGCTGTCCTTCGCCGGCCGGGCCTGACGGAGATCCTTCGCGGGTATCGGAATCTCCTACCCGGGAGGGCGAACCGCGATGCACGGTCCCGGCGTCCGACTCAATAAGGTGTGTGCCGTGGCGACGCACCTCGAACCCCGGGAAGGCAGGGGAGTACCTTCGGTACTTCCCCGTTCGACAGTGATGCAGGAGGCCAGTGGTGCGTGAGTATCTGCTGGTGCTGTTCTGCACGGCCGCGGTCACCTACCTGCTGACCGGCCCGGTCCGGAAGTTCGCCATCGCGGCCGGCGCCATGCCGCCGGTGCGTGCCCGCGACGTGCACCGCGAGCCCACGCCGCGGCTCGGCGGCATCGCGATGTTCGGCGGGCTGTGCGCGGGCATCCTGGTCGCCTCGCAGCTCGACAACCTGAGCAAGGTGTTCTCGCAGGGCACCGACATCCGCGCGCTGCTGTCCGGCGCCGGGATCATGTTCCTGCTCGGGGTGCTCGACGACAAGTGGGGCGTGGACGCGCTGGTGAAGCTCGGCGGCCAGATGATCGCCGCCGGTGTGATGGTCTGGCAGGGCGTGACGGTGATCACCCTCCCGGTGCCCGGCGTCGGCCCGGTCGCGGTGAGCCCGACCCAGGGCATGGTCATCTCGGTCACCCTGGTCGTCGTCATGGTCAACGCGGTGAACTTCATCGACGGTCTGGACGGCCTGGCCGGCGGCATGGTCTGCATCGCCGCGATGGCCTTCTTCCTGTACAGCTACCGGCTCTGGTACGGCTACACGATCTCCGACGCGGCCCCCGCCGTGCTGTTCAGCGTGCTGCTGATCGGCATGTGCCTGGGCTTCCTGGCGCACAACATGCACCCCGCGCGGATCTTCATGGGCGACTCCGGCTCGATGATGCTGGGCCTGATGCTGGCCGTCGCCGCGATCTCGATCACCGGCCGGGTCGACCCGGACCTGATCAACAACGAGACCGGTTCGCAGACCGCCACCGTGCACGCCCTGGTGCCGATCTACATCCCGCTGCTGCTGCCGCTGACGGTCATCGCGCTGCCGCTGGCCGACCTCCTGCTCGCGGTGGTGCGCCGGACCTGGGCCGGCCAGTCCCCGTTCGCCGCGGACAAGCGACACCTGCACCACCGGCTGCTCCAGGTCGGCCACTCGCACAGCCGCGCCGTACTGATCATGTACTTCTGGGCCGCGCTGATCGCCTTCGGCTCGGTGGCCTTCTCGGTGACCAACACCGGCCGCACCGTCGTCCTGACGCTCGCCGGGCTCTGCCTGGTCGGCATGGTGGTGCTGCTCACCCCCCGGTTCCGGCCGCGCGCCCCGCGGGCGGTGCAGTCCTTCGTCCCCCCGCGCTACCGCCGGCAGCAGACCGGTCCGATGGCCGAACTGTCGGCGAAGGACAAGCAACTCCTCGGTGAAGCCGGCCGGGACTCCGGCATGGGCTCCACCGCGACCGGCCATCACCACAAGGCCACCGGCCGCCGCTGACAAAGGAGTTGATGTTCGCTCACATCGGCTTCACCCGAACGGCGGATCCGTTGCGCCGTTGGTGTGACAGGTGCCACACATTCATGGTAAAGCTCGCATCAAATAGTTTGTGATACCGTTCACGAGTACCGAGAACACGCCGAAAGACCTAGCAGGTGGATGACTTCCGTCCCTGTCGGTCTCCCTCCCCGGGCCCGCCGCTCCAGCGGGCGGCCCGCGGCGACGCCTCGGTCGGTGTCACCCCGCCACCGCTGTGCCCGTCCCCCCGCCACATCGACATGCCGCCGGAGCTGCCGACATGCCGTCCACCGACGCCCGGATCCTCCGAGGCGCCGCGATTCCCACTGCGGCCGCCGGGATCATCGCCATGGCGATCTCTTTCGCCGTCGCCGGTGGGAAGGGCCTGCTCGGCGCCCTGTTCGGCGTGCTGCTCGTGATGGCCTTCTTCAGTTCCGGCCAGGTCGCGCTCGACCGGCTGACCAGGTCGAACCCGCAGATCATGATGGCCGCGGCGCTCCTGGTGTACACCACGCAGATCCTGCTGGTCGGCATCGTGCTCGCGGTCTTCAAGAACACCGAGCTCTTCAACCGGCAGGCCTTCGCGTTCACCCTGCTCGGCTGCGCCCTGATCTGGACGGGCTTCCAGGTGCGCGGTGCGCTCAAGGCCAAGACCTTCTACGTCGACCCCGACGCCTCCGAAAAGAAGGGCGACAAGCCCTCCGACAAGGGGCGTCAACAGTGACGAGGCCCAACTGTCCCCCCAACGAGGGGGGCGGTGTTTATGCCGCGCTGACGGGCTGCTATCGTCCGTCGCAACAACGGAGTACGGGAAGAGGCCTGGTCTGTCCGCACGGCGGACCGATCGCCCCCCGGATCCGCGCAGTCTTCGATGATCCCGCTTCGGTGCAGTGCACTGACGTGCGGGGTCGGCGAGAAACCCATCAAGTTCCAGTGCCGCTCCGTGGTCGCAGGCCACGCCGACACAGCGAGGTTGCCGTAACCATGCGTCACGACGAAGGAGTCCGTGGTGAGTGCTGAACTCACGTCCCTCGCCTCAGGCAGTTGCCACTTCGGGGACGCTGGCTGCGGCTTCCCGGCCCCGGGCCTGAACGAGTTCCAGTTCGAGCCGATTTTCTCGATCGGCAGCTTCGAGTTCAACAAGCCGATGCTGCTCTCGATCATCGTGGCCGCGCTGGTCGTCGTGTTCTTCTGGGCCGCGTTCGCCAAGCCGAAGCTGGTCCCGGGCAAGCTGCAGCTGGTCGGTGAGATCGGCTACGACTTCGTCAAGCGCTCCATCGTGCTGGAGACGATCGGCAAAAAGGGCGAGAAGTACGTCCCGATGCTGGTCTCGATGTTCTTCTTCGTGTGGCTGCTGAACATCATGTCGGTCATCCCGTTCGCCCAGTTCCCGGTGACGGCGGCGATCGCGTTCCCGGCCGGTCTGGCCGCGGTCGTGTGGATCACCTACATGACGCTGACCTTCAAGAAGCACGGTTTCGTCGGCGGTCTCAAGAACCTCTGCTGGCCCTCGGGCATCCCCGGCTGGGTCATGTTCATCCTGGTGCCGATCGAGTTCTTCTCGAACATCTTCGTGCGCCCCTTCACGCTCGCGGTCCGAGCCTTCGCGAACATGTTCGCCGGCCACCTGCTGATCGTGATGTTCTCCATCGCCTCCTGGTACCTGCTCAGCCCGACCCTGGGCGCGCTGTACGGCTCGGCCTCCTTCATCGTCGCCGTCGGCCTGACCGCCTTCGAGCTTCTGGTCCAGTTCCTGCAGGCCTACATCTTCGTGATGCTGGCCAGCAGCTACATCGCCGGTGCCCTGGAAGAGGCGCACTGAGCCAGGGGCTGCGGCCCTCCTGAACCACCCCCGGAACGCCCGGTGGCCAATCACCACCGGATCACCATCCCCGCAAAGGACACATTGCAATGAGCATGCTCGCTGAGGTCGGCGTCTACGGTTCCGTCGCTTCCATCGGCTACGGCCTCGCCGCGATCGGCCCCGGCATCGGTGTCGGTCTCATCTTCGGTAACGGTGTCCAGGCCATGGCCCGTCAGCCCGAGGCCGCCGGCCTGATCCGTTCCAACATGTTCATCGGCTTCGCGCTGACCGAGGCGCTCGCCCTCATCGGCATCGTCATGCCGTTCGTCTTCGGCCAGGGCCCCAAGTAATTCCCGCCGTAGACCCTTCGAGGAAGGTCCAGATATGAGCATCGCGGCTCACCTCGCGGAGGAGGGGGAGATCATGAACCCCCTTCTGCCCGCATGGCCCGAGATCATCATCGGCCTGCTCTGCTTCTTCATCGTCTTCGGGATCCTCGGCAAGAAGCTCCTCCCCAGCATCGAGAAGGTGCTGTCGGAGCGCCGGGACGCGATCGAGGGCGGGATGGAGCGCGCCGAGGCCGCCCAGGCGGAGGCCCAGGCCCTGCTTGAGCAGTACCGCGCCGAGCTCGCCGAGGCGCGCCACGAGGCTGCCCGCATCGTCGAGCAGGCTCGCGAGCAGGGTGCCGCCCAGCTCGCCGAGATGCGCGAGGAGGGCCAGCGCCAGCGCGAGGCCATCGTCGCCGCCGGTCACGCCCAGATCGAGGCTGACAAGAAGCAGGCGACTGCCGCCCTGCGCCAGGACGTGGGCTCGCTGGCCACCCAGCTGGCGTCCCGCATCGTGGGTGAGTCCCTGGAGGACCACGCCCGGCAGAGCGGTGTGATCGACCGTTTCCTGGATGAGCTGGAGGCCAAGGCCACCGTTGCTCAGGGTGCGGCCAAGTGATCGGCGCCAGCCGCGAGGCCCTCGCCGCCGGTCGGCAGAACCTGGAGAGCCTGACCGACTCCACCTCGGTGGACGCGGCCAAGCTCGCCGAGGAGCTCACCGCCGTCACGGCCGTCCTGGACCGTGAGGTGTCGCTGCGCCGAGTCCTGACCGACCCGTCCCGGTCGGGCCAGGACAAGGCCCAGCTGGTCACCTCGCTGCTGACCGGTCAGGTCTCCGGCGAGGCCGTCGACCTGGTCTCCGGTCTGGTCCGGTCCCGCTGGTCGGGCTCGCGCGACCTGGTGGACGCGACCGAGGAACTCGCCGCGTACGCCGAGATCATCGCCGCGGACAAGGCCGGCTCCCTGGACGACGTCGAGGACGAGCTCTTCCGCTTCGGTCGGGTGGTGAGCGGTTCGCACGAGCTGCGGGCCGCGCTGACCGAGCCGAAGGCCGGTGCCGTCGCGAAGGCCGAGCTGATCAAGAAGCTGCTCGGCGGCCGCGCCAACGCCGGCACCGTCCGGCTGGTCACCGCCCTCGTCAACGTGCCGCGTGGCCGTAGCCTGGAGCAGGGCCTTGAGTCCTACTCGAAGCTCGCCGCCGCGCGCCGCGGCCGCGTGGTGGCCCTGGTCACCAGTGCGGTGCCGCTGTCGGACACCCAGAAGGAGCGCCTGTCCGGTGCTCTGGGCCGGATGTACGGCCGCCAGGTCCACCTGAACATCGACGTCGACCCCGAGGTCGTCGGCGGCGTCCGGGTGCAGATCGGCGACGAGATCATCAACGGCACCGTGTCGAGCCGCCTTGAGGGCGCTCGCCAGTCGCTCGAAGGCTGAGCACCGAAGCAGCACATCCGACCCTCGGTCGGGAAACCGGCTCCCCAAGGAGCCGGCACATCGTACGGCCGGTTCGGAAGACCCGGCCGAGAGTCGAATACTTGCGGCCCTCAATGGCGGGCCGAGGATCGCAAACTAGGAGAGCAGGGAAGCCTGATGGCGGAGCTTACGATCCGTCCGGAGGAGATCCGGGACGCGCTGGCCGACTTTGTCCAGTCGTACCAGCCGGACGCCGCTTCTGTGGAAGAGGTCGGCACGGTCACTGACGCGGCGGACGGCATCGCGCATGTCGAGGGCCTGCCCTCGGTCATGGCGAACGAGCTGCTGAGGTTCGAGGACGGCACGCTCGGCCTCGCGCTGAACCTCGACACCCGTGAGATCGGTGTCGTCGTCCTCGGTGAGTTCGGCGGCATCGAAGAGGGCCAGACCGTGCGCCGCACCGGCGAGGTCCTCTCGGTTCCGGTCGGCGACGGCTACCTCGGCCGTGTCGTGGACCCGCTGGGCAACCCGATCGACGGCCTGGGCGACATCGCCGCCACCGGTCGCCGCGCCCTGGAGCTGCAGGCCCCCGGCGTCATGGCCCGCAAGTCGGTCAAGCAGCCGCTGCAGACCGGCATCAAGGCCATCGACGCGATGACCCCGATCGGCCGCGGCCAGCGCCAGCTGATCATCGGTGACCGCCAGACCGGCAAGACCGCGGTGGCCGTCGACACGATCATCAACCAGCGCGACAACTGGCGCTCGGGCGACCCGGAGAAGCAGGTCCGCTGCATCTACGTCGCCGTGGGCCAGAAGGGCTCCACCATCGCGTCCGTCCGTGGCGCCCTGGAGGAGGCCGGCGCGCTGGAGTACACCACCATCGTGGCCGCTCCCGCCTCCGACCCGGCCGGCTTCAAGTACCTCGCCCCGTACACCGGTTCGGCCATCGGCCAGGAGTGGATGTACGACGGGAAGCACGTCCTGATCATCTTCGACGACCTGTCGAAGCAGGCCGAGGCCTACCGCTCCGTCTCCCTGCTGCTGCGCCGCCCGCCGGGCCGCGAGGCCTACCCGGGTGACGTCTTCTACCTGCACTCCCGCCTGCTGGAGCGCTGCGCCAAGCTGAACGACGCCCTGGGCGGCGGCTCGATGACCGGTCTGCCGATCATCGAGACCAAGGCCAACGACGTCTCGGCGTACATCCCGACCAACGTCATCTCCATCACCGACGGCCAGTGCTTCCTGGAGTCCGACCTGTTCAACGCCGGCATCCGCCCGGCCGTGAACGTCGGTATCTCGGTCTCCCGCGTCGGTGGCTCCGCCCAGATCAAGGCCATGCGCTCGGTCGCCGGCCGTCTGCGCCTGGACCTCGCCCAGTACCGTGAGCTGGAGGCCTTCGCCGCCTTCGGTTCCGACCTGGACGCGGCCTCCAAGGCCCAGCTGGAGCGCGGTGCGCGCATGGTCGAGCTGCTGAAGCAGGGCCAGTACCAGCCGTTCCCGGTCGAGGAGCAGGTCGTCTCCATCTGGGCCGGCACCACCGGCAAGATGGACGACGTCCCGGTCGCCGAGATCCGCCGCTTCGAGCGCGAGTTCCTGGACCACGTCCGCCTGCAGCACAAGGACCTGCTCGCCGGCATCGTCGAGACCGGTCTGCTGGCCGACGGCACCGTCGACGCGCTGACCAGCGCGATCGAGGCCTTCAAGCAGGGTTACCAGACCGCTGACGGCAAGCTGCTCTCCGAGCAGGCCTGAGTCCGGTAGCGAGGGAAAGGACGTAACGACCCATGGGAGCACAGCTTCGGGTCTACAAGCGCCGGATCCGCTCTGTCACCGCGACGAAGAAGATCACCAAGGCGATGGAGATGATCTCCGCGTCGCGCATCGTCAAGGCGCAGCGCGCGGTGGCCGCCTCCACTCCGTACGCCGATGAGCTCACCCGGGCGGTGACGGCGGTGGCCACCCGGTCCAACGCCAAGCACCCGCTCACCACCGAGAACCCGGACGCCAAGCGCGCCGCCGTCCTGCTGATCACGGCGGACCGCGGCCTGGCGGGCGGCTACTCGACCAACGCCATCAAGGCCGCCCAGACGCTCACCGAGCGCCTGCGGTCCGAGGGCAAGGACGTGGTGACGTACATCATCGGCCGCAAGGGCGTCTCGTACTACACGTTCCGCGGTCTGACGATCGCGGACTCGTGGACGGGGTTCTCGGACAAGCCGACCTACGGTGACGCGAAGACCGTGGCGGCCGACCTGATCGAGGCCTTCACGGCCGAGACCGGCGGCGTGGACGAGCTCCACCTGATCTCGACCGAGTTCGTGTCCATGCTGACGCAGAACGCGGTGGAGGCGCGGCTGCTGCCGCTGAAGCTGGACGAGGTCCAGCTCAGCGACCAGACGCCGGCCAAGTCGGAGATCTTCCCGCTGTACGACTTCGAGCCGTCGGCGGAGGGCGTCCTGGACGCGCTTCTGCCGCGGTACGTCGAGAGCCGGATCTACAACGCGCTGCTGCAGTCGGCTGCTTCCGAGCACGCCGCCCGCCGCCGCGCGATGAAGAGCGCGACGGACAACGCCGGCGAGCTCATCAAGTCGCTCACGCGGCTTGCCAACTCGGCCCGCCAGGCCGAGATCACCCAGGAAATCAGCGAGATCGTCGGTGGCGCCAACGCGCTCGCTGACGCGAGCCGCGGGAGCGAATGAGTATGACCACCACTGTTGAGCCGACCACGGCGACGGGCCGCGTCGCGCGGGTCATCGGCCCGGTCGTCGACGTGGAGTTCCCCGTCGACGCGATCCCGGACATGTACAACGCCCTGCACGTCGAGGTGGACAACCCCGACGGCACGGGCAAGAAGACCCTGACCCTTGAGGTCGCCCAGCACCTCGGCGACGGCATGGTCCGCGGCATCTCGATGCAGCCGACCGACGGCCTGGTCCGCGGTTCGCAGGTCACCGACACCGGTGCCGCGATCTCCGTCCCGGTCGGCCAGATCACCAAGGGCAAGGTGTTCAACGCCCTCGGTGACGTGCTGAACGTGGACCAGGCGGAGTTCGACAAGCAGGTCGAGGTCCGCTGGCCGATCCACCGCAAGGCCCCCGAGTTCAAGGACCTCGAGTCCAAGACCGAGATGTTCGAGACCGGCATCAAGGTCATCGACCTGCTCACCCCGTACGTCCAGGGTGGCAAGATCGGTCTGTTCGGTGGTGCCGGTGTCGGCAAGACCGTTCTGATCCAGGAGATGATCTACCGCGTCGCCGAGAACTTCGGTGGTGTGTCGGTGTTCGCCGGTGTCGGCGAGCGCACCCGTGAGGGCAACGACCTCATCGACGAGATGGTCGACTCGGGCGTTCTGGACAAGACCGCGCTGGTCTTCGGCCAGATGGACGAGCCGCCGGGCACCCGTCTGCGGGTCGCGCTGTCCGCGCTGACCATGGCGGAGTACTTCCGTGACGTCGAGAAGCAGGACGTGCTCCTCTTCATCGACAACATCTTCCGGTTCACCCAGGCCGGTTCCGAGGTGTCGACCCTGCTCGGCCGCATGCCCTCCGCGGTGGGCTACCAGCCGAACCTGGCCGACGAGATGGGCCTCCTGCAGGAGCGCATCACCTCGACCCGCGGTCACTCGATCACCTCGATGCAGGCGATCTACGTCCCCGCGGACGACCTGACCGACCCGGCGCCGGCCACCACCTTCGCCCACCTGGACGCGACCACCGTTCTGTCGCGTCCGATCTCGGAGAAGGGCATCTACCCGGCCGTCGACCCGCTGGACTCGACGTCCCGCATCCTCGACCCGCGGTACATCGCGCAGACCCACTACGACACGGCCATCCGTATCAAGGGGATCCTGCAGAAGTACAAGGACCTCCAGGACATCATCGCGATCCTCGGTATCGACGAGCTGTCCGAAGAGGACAAGATCACGGTGCACCGTGCCCGTCGCATCGAGCGCTTCCTCTCGCAGAACACCTACGTGGCGAAGCAGTTCACCGGTGTCGAGGGTTCGACCGTGCCGCTGTCGGAGACCATCGAGGCCTTCAACGCGATCGCGGACGGCAAGTACGACTCCGTCCCGGAGCAGGCCTTCTTCATGTGCGGTGGCATCGAGGACCTCGAGAAGAACGCCGCCGAGCTGGCGAAGAAGTAATCGCGGCCGGTAGCAGCTGTGCGTGACCGTGAGGGGTGGGCCCCAGCCCTGGGACCCACCCCTCACGTCGCATCGGCTGTGATTCCGGTCAAATCCGTGCCGCCGGTTTCATGCCGGAGGCGCGGGGCCGTTATTCTTACCGAAACTCCCGAGTAATCGGGCGTTGCATGAGCCTAGGAGCCCACGTTGGCTGAGCTGCACGTCGAGCTGGTCGCAGCCGACCGCAAGGTGTGGTCCGGTGCGGCCACCATCGTCGTCGCCCGTACGGCCTCCGGTGACACCGGCATCATGCCGGGCCACACCCCGGTGCTGAGCGTGCTGGAGACCGGTCCCGTCACCATCCGCACGGCGGACGGCGGCACCGTGATCGCCGCGGTGCACGGCGGCTTCATCTCCTTCGCCGACAACAAGCTGTCTCTGCTCGCGGAGATCGCCGAGCTGGCGGACGAGATCGATGTCGCGCGTGCCGAGCGCGCACTGGACAAGGCCAAGGCGGACCTGGACGCGCACGCCGAGCGGCGTGCCGAGGTCCGTCTGTTCGCGGCGCGCGGCCTCAAGGCCCACGCCTGAGTGCGCCGGACCCCGGCTTAGCGGGGTCGACCGACGGTCCCGGGGACGCGTGAGCGTGACCCCGGGACTGTCGTCGTAGTTGGTAGGTCAGCGCGGTCGCTTGATACGACCGTTACGGGGAACGCGGGTAGCGAGGAGGTAGGTGAGCATGGTCCTCGCGCTTGTGGTGTGTGCGGCGGTCGTGGCCCTGGGTGTGATCGGGCTGATGGCCTTCGCCGTCCGGCGCCGCCTGATCCAGCGGGTCGGCGGCACCTTCGACTGCAGTTACCGCCTCAAAATGCCGGCCGACGCCTCGACGCAGCCCGACCTCGACGAGAACGGCAAGCCCACCTCCGCCCCGGTCCCCCCGACCGACGGCAAGGGGTGGGTTTTTGGTATCGGCCGCTACAGCGGTGACTCGATCGAGTGGTTCCGGGTCTTCTCGTACGCCCCACGGCCGCGCAAGGTGCTGCCGCGCCGGGAGATCGAGGTGCTCGGCCGGCGCTACCCGGAGGGCCAGGAGGAGCTGGCGCTGCTGTCCGGCTCGGTGGTGCTGCGCTGCCTGCACAGCGGGGCCCCGCTGGAGCTGGCGATGAGCGAGGACGCGCTGACCGGCTTCCTGGCCTGGCTGGAGGCGGCCCCGCCCGGGCAGAGGGTCAACGTCGCGTAGCGACGAGACCCTCGGGATGGGGGCGCCCCCGGCCGGAGGCTGGGGGAGGGTCAACGTCGCGTAGCGACGAGACCCTCGGGACGGGGGAGGGTCGATACCGCGTAGGGGCGTTCGGACGTGGGGTTAACGCCGCCTAACCCGGCGGCTAGTCTGGCCGCATGGTCAATCTGACGCGCATCTACACCCGTACCGGCGATGACGGCACCACCGCGCTCGGCGACATGAGCCGGACCAGCAAGACCGATCCGAGACTGATCGCGTACGCGGACGCCAACGAGGCCAACGCCGCGATCGGGGTGGCCCTGGCCGTCGGGGAGCTGCCGGAGGACATGACGGCGGTGCTCGTCCGGGTCCAGAACGACCTGTTCGACGTCGGCGCCGACCTGTCCACCCCGGTGGTGGAGGACCCGAAGTACCCGCCGCTGCGGGTGCTGCAGTCCTACATCGACCGGCTGGAGACGGACTGCGACGAGTACCTGGCGCGGGTGGAGAAGCTGCGCAGCTTCATCCTGCCCGGCGGCACGCCGGGGGCGGCCCACCTGCACCTGGCCTGCACGGTGGTGCGGCGGGCCGAGCGCTCGACCTGGTCGGCGATCGCGGAGCACGGCGACAGCGTCAACCCGCTGACCGCGAAGTACCTCAACCGGCTCTCCGACCTGCTGTTCATCCTGGCTCGGGTGGCCAACAAGGAGCGCGGCGACGTGCTCTGGGTCCCGGGCGAGAACCGCTAGGACGCCGCTCAGGGCACAGACCGAGGGCCCGTTCCCGGACCGCTCCCCCGCGGGAGTCCGGGGACGGGCCCTCGGCGCCTCAGGGCCGTTCGGCCGGGGTGCGGGCGGGGGCGGTGTCGGCGAGGGTCCGCTCGGTGACCACCCGGCCGTTCTCGACCACCACCCCGGCCGGGGCCTCCTTGGGCCAGAGCGAGTAGCAGCCGGCCACGATCACGTTGATGACGGCCGCGAGGCCCAGCTTGAGGTACCACTGGGCGAAGGTGCCGAAGTGGGCGGCCCCCGCGGAGAGCGGGACGAGCAGGGTGATCAGGCTCAGTGTGACCGCCGCCGACACGACGGTCCGGCCGGCGACCTGCCACTCGTACCTGGTCCGCTCCGGCCCGTACTTCGGCGAGGGCAGCGGCTTGGGGCCGCCGGCGAAGCGGTACTGGAAGTGCCGGTCGGCCCAGCGGACCAGCGAGGGGCCGTAGCCGATCGAGAAGCCCGCGTAGCTCGCGGCCAGGGCGTGCGTCCAGCTCGCGGTGGCGCCGCCGCGCAGGTCGAGGACGGTGAGCGCGTACAGGGTGAGGTCCACCACCGGCAGGCCGATCAGCAGCGCGGTGCTGGTGCGGCGCCACCGGAGCAGGTAGCGGGCGGCGAGCCCGAGGCCGAGCAGGATCCAGAAGGAGACCTCGGCCGCGACGATGAGGGTGACGATCACGTTCTGCTCCCGGACGATTCGGTGGTGCTTCCAGGCTGGCGCGCGGGCGCGCCGGTGTCGTCGTCGCGCGGTGCCGTCCGGGACTGCATCTTTCGATGTAGCGGGCTCCTCCGCGGACCGGAGACGGGCGGGCCGTCCGGGATGGTGGGATGGGGCACGTGCCCCTCCCGTTCCCCGTCCTCCCCCCGCGCCGGCAGGACCAGCTGATCGCCCTCTCCGGGCTGCTCGGCGGCACGGTGCTGATCGTCTTCAAGGTGTACGACCGGGCCGACCGGGTGCCGCTGTGGGCGGTGCTGGCGCCGATGCTGGTGATGGCGGGGCTGGAACTGGTCCGGCGCACGCGGCCGGTGCTGGCGGTGTCGGTCGGCGGGCTGGCCTTCGCGGGGAGCCTGTTCGCCGGCAGCCTGGTGGCGACGCTGATCATGTACACCGACCTGCTGTACGCGGCGGTGATCTACGGCAGCCCGCGGATGTCCCGGGTGCTGCACCTGACCGGCGGGGCCACGGTGCTGACGCTCTCCACCCTGGCGGCGATCTACAGCGGCACCTCCGCCGCGCTGCTGGTGGTGGTGGTCAGTTCGCTGGTCTTCCTGGGCCCGGTGTGGACCGGCGACGTGGTGCGCAAGCACCGGCAGGAGGCGGAGGCCGAGCGGCTGCGGGCGGAACAGACCGCGCTGCTCTCGGAGATGGACCGGCGCGAGGCGGTCGGCGCCGAACGGGCGCGGATGGCACGGGAGTTGCACGACGTGGTGGCCAACCACCTGTCGGCGATCGCGATCCACGCCACCGGCGCGCAGTCGGTGGCCAGGCGTCGGAACCTGCCCGAGGACGATCCTCTGGTGGAGGTGCTGGCGGTGATCCGGGAGAACAGCGTCCAGGGATTGGCCGAAATGCGTCGCATGATCGGACTGCTCCGGGACAGCGGCGGGGGAGAGGTGGACGAGTCGTACGCGGCGCCCGACCTGGCCGCGGTGGACGCCCTGCTGGCCAAGGCCCGGGCGGCCGGCCGGGACGTCGGCCTGGACTTCGCACTGGACGAGCGCGGCGAGCGCGGCGAAGTGCCGGTGCCGGTCGGGCTGGCCGCGTACCGGATCGTCCAGGAGTCGCTGACCAACGCGCTCAAGCACGCCGGGCCCGGACTGGTGAGCCTGCGGCTGGAGTTCGCGCCCGAGGAACTCCGGGTCGCCGTCGACAGTCCGTACCGGGGTGGGCCGGGCCGCGAACTGCCCGGTGCCCGGGCCGGACTGGTGGGCATGGCGGAACGGGCCGGGCTGCTCGGCGGCAGCTTCGAGGCCGGGCCGAGGGACGGGTACTGGAGCGTGCGCGCGGTGCTGCCGCGCGCCCAGGGGAACGAGGGGCGGGCATGACGATCCGGGTGCTGGTGGCCGAGGACCAGGCGGCGGTACGGGCGGCGCTGGTGATGATCCTGCGCGCCGAGCCGGGGTTCGAGGTGGTCGGGCAGGCCGCCGACGGCGAGGAGGCCGTCCGGCTGGCGCTGGAGCTGCGGCCGGACGTGGTGCTGATGGACGTGCAGATGCCCCGGCTGGACGGCGTCTCGGCGACCCGCGAGGTGGTCGCCGCCGGTGCCGGCCAGGTGCTCGTGCTGACCACCTTCGACCTGGACGAGTACGTCTACGGCGCGCTGCGGGCCGGGGCGTCCGGGTTCCTGCTCAAGGACCTGGAGGCGGACACCCTGATCGAGGGCATCCGCACGGTGGCGCGCGGGGACGGGATGCTGGCGCCCTCGGTGACCAAGCGGCTGATCGGGGCGTTCGCCCGCCCCGAGCGGCCGGTCGGGCCGGAGGCCCGGGCGGCGGTGGGGGCGCTGACCGGCCGTGAGCGGGAGGTGCTGGCCTGTATCGGGGCCGGGATGTCCAACGGGGAGATCGCGGCCCGGCTGGAGATGGCGGAGGCGACCACCAAGACGCACGTCAGCCGCATCCTGGCGAAGCTGAGGCTGCGCAGCCGGGTGCAGGCGGCGATCCTGGCGCAGGACCTCGGGCTGACGGTCTGATCGCCTGACCAGGTCGGTTGCAGATCACACTCTCGATTGCTATTGCACGGCGGATTTGGGCATTAGAGTCCCGCCGTAAGCGAGCGGAGCGAGCGAACCGAAGAAGGGGCGAGCTCCGCGATCGCGACTGCCGAGCGCGAGCGAGGCAGGAGATGTGAGCGGCGCGGCTCGACGGCGGTGACCCCTGCCCTGAGCCGCCTTCAGGGCCCGCCCGCGGGGCGGCGACGGCATCGGGAGACCCAGCCATGAGCAATGCGTCCAGCAAGCAGATCGCCGTGATCGGTGCCGGCCTGATGGGCGCCGGCATCGCCCAGGTGTCCGCGCAGGCCGGCCACCCGGTGGTGCTGCGGGACGTCACCGAGGAGGCGCTGCAGCGCGGTCTCGCGGGCATCCGCGCCTCCTACGAGAAGTTCGTCGCCAAGGGCAAGCTGAGCGCCGAGGACGCCGAGGCCGCGCTGGGCCGGATCACCACCACGACCGACCTGGGCGCCGTCGCCGAGGCCGACATCGTGGTCGAGGCCGTGTTCGAGAAGCTGGAGGTCAAGGAGGGCGTCTTCCGCGAGCTCGACAAGCTCGCCAAGGACGGCGCCGTGCTGGCCTCCAACACCTCCGCCATCCCGATCACCCGGATCGCCGCCGCCACCCAGCGCCCGGAGTCGGTCGTCGGCGTCCACTTCTTCTCGCCGGTCCCGATGATGAAGCTGGTCGAACTGGTCCGCGGCTACAAGACCAGTGACGAGACGCTCGCCGCCGCCCGTGCCTACGCCGAGGGTGTCGGCAAGGAGGTCGTGGTGGTCAACCGCGACGTGGCCGGCTTCGTCACCACCCGCCTGATCACCGCACTGGTCGTCGAGGCCGCCAGGCTGTACGAGTCGGGCGTGGCCACCGCCGAGGACATCGACACCGCCTGCCGGCTCGGTTTCGGCCACGCGATGGGCCCGCTCCAGACCGCCGACCTGACCGGTGTGGACATCCTGCTGCACGCCGCCCGCAACATCTACACCGAGACCCAGGACGAGAAGTTCGCCGCGCCGGAGATCATGGCCCGCATGGTCACCGCCGGTGACCTGGGCCGCAAGAGCGGCCGCGGCTTCTACCCGTACGAGGGCAAGTGAGCCGGCAGGGCTGAACGACCGGCGGGCCGTGCGATCGCGCATCGCACGGCCCGCTCCGCCGGCTCGGGTGAGTTTCCTCACGCCGGGTGCCGCAGACGGGTGATTTGGGCGGTAATCGAGCATAGGTGTGGGGCCGACCTGCGTATATTCCCTCGGACGGGTGAAGTCGCTTCAGATCTGGCCGGAACCAGCAACCTGCGGAGCCGGTTCGCCGTCAGATGAGGGAACCCGGCATTCCGCCCGGGCCCGGATGTGGGGCTGCGGCCCACCCGGATGCACCCCCCGCTCCCGCACCCGGCGCGGCCGGGGCGGACCCGCCCCGCACCAGGCCGTCCAGGCGAAGGAGGAGAGCATGCGCATCACCGGCGACCACACGGCGCTGGCCATCGAAGGCCGCCTCGACGTGCGCACCGCCGCCGACGCGCGGGCCCGGCTGCACCAGGCGGTGGACGGCGGCCTCGGCGACCTCGTGCTCGACCTCGCCCGGCTGGAGTTCTGGGACGCCACCGGGCTCGGCGTGATCATGGGCACCCACCGGCGGGCCGGCCGGATCGGCCGCCGGCTGGTGCTGCGCTCCGTCCCGGCCCAGCTCCAGCGGCTGCTGGTGGCCACCAAGCTGCACCGCATCCTGACCGTCGACGGCGTCACCGAGGCGCACGGAGTCGCTCTGTAACCCCTGCCGCACCGCGCGCCGCACCGCGCGCCTGCGCACCCCCCGGACCCCACCGCGCAACGTCCCTGGTCAGCGGGGCCGACCGGGCGTCGGCCGTGGACCGCTCTGCACGGCCGGAGCCGGATGTGCAAGAGTCTGCCCGTCAGAAGACGGCCGCCGGGCTGCCTCCAGCCCGGCCACGGCCGCGACCGGGGACGTCAGCCGGGTGGCGCGGGACGCCGTCGGCCGAGCACGATGCGGAGCAGAACGTGGCACAGCCATCCGGGGAGTTCCGGCAGGAGGCCGTCCGCATCCGAGGCGGCGAACTGGTCTCCGGCGGCCTGCTGGTGGGCTTCGGCGCCCCGGACGGCTCCGAGGCCGGGACCTGTCCCGAGGAGTGGCGGCCGCGCCCGCGCCGGATCGAACGCAGCGAGCCCGCCCGCGGCCCGGTCGGCGGC
>NZ_JAHSQD010000006.1 GCF_020103755.1 Streptomyces sp. LS1784 | reverse complement strand
CGCCACCGCGACGCACGCCGCCGCCGGGGGCACCCCCTCGCCCGCCCCCACCACGGTGTCCGCGAACTCCTCCGGTGTCCGCAGCGGCCACGGCGTCACCGCCCACACCGCGTGCAGCGCCCCCACCGCGGCCAGCGCCGCCGACACCGCCGCCCCGGTCGCCCTGATCCCGCCCATCGCCCACGAACTCCCTTCGTCAACGGTCACCCGCTCCCCACCGTACGAGTGCTTACACCGCGCCCCGGAGGCCGCGGCAATTCGGTGGGCCGCTGCGCCGTTCACCACTACGGTGAGCGGCGAGGAGAGTGAACACGATGACCATGCGACCCCTGGACCTGGTGCCCGGCGACGGCGACGCCGTGGAGGAGTCCCTGCCCGTGCGCCTGCCCGCCGGGCTGCCGGCGGAGACCCGGCAGGCGCTGGAGTTCGCGGTGCGAGCCGCGGCCGAGGCGGTGATGGCCGGGCGGGTCAGGGTGACCGGGGCGCCGGACGGCGCGGACACCGCCGAAGTCGCCTTCGAGGTCCGTCAGTCCGACGTCCCCAAGTCGCTCACCGAGCAGACCGGTCAGCAGAGCAGGGCCGAACGCCGGGCGGCCATGGTGGCCCGCATCCGCACCGCCAACGCCGAGACGCTGGAGAGGCTCAAGGACCTGTGACCGAGTACCTGGACCTGGACGACGTCACCTACCTCGCCGGCGGGCCGGAGAACGTCCGCGACCTCGGCGGCCTGCTGTCGGCGATCGCCCGCCCGCAGGCGAGCCTGTTCGGCGACGACGCCTACCCGGACCTCTGGTCCAAGGCGGCCGCCCTCGGCCAGAGCCTGGCCCGCAACCACCCCCTGGTCGACCGCAACAAGCGCACCGCCTTCGAGGCGATGTTGCTGTTCCTGGACTACAACGGCGAGCCGTACACCGACCCGCACCCGGACGACGCCGTGGCGTTCATGCTCCGGCTCGCCACCGGGGGCTACGACGACACGATCGCCCTCGCCGCCAAGGACCTGAGGTCCCTGTTGGGGCGTTGAGCCTCCGTCCGGGCCCCCGTTCGGTCCCCGTCCGGCCCCGTTCGGTCCCCGTTCGGTCCCCGTCCGTCCCCGTCCGGTCCCGCTCCGCCACCCGGACGCACCGCCCACCTGCCCGGTCCCGCCCCGCGGTGGGAGGATCGATCCGTGCCCGACCTCCAGTCCCGCGCCGCCGTGCCCGCGCCCGCCCCCGGGCCCGCGCTCGGGCGCCGCCACCGCCTGCTCGTCCTGGCGATCTGCTGCCTGAGCCTGTTCATCGTCGGCCTCGACAACACCGTGGTGAACATCGCCCTGCCGTCGATCCAGCGGGACCTGGGCGCCCCACCGTCCGGGCTGCAGTGGATCATCGACGCCTACACCCTGGTGCTGGCCTCGCTGCTGATGCTGTTCGGCTCGGTGGCCGACCGCTTCGGCCGCCGCCGGGTCTTCCAGACCGGCCTGGTCTGCTTCGCGCTCGGCTCCCTGCTGTGCAGCCAGGCGCCGAGCCTGGGCTGGCTGGTGGCGTTCCGGGCGCTCCAGGCGGTGGGCGGCTCGATGCTCAACCCGGTGGCGATGTCGATCATCACCAACACCTTCACCGACCCGAGGGAACGCGCCCGGGCGATCGGCGTCTGGGGCGGCGTGGTCGGCATCTCGATGGCGCTCGGCCCGCTGCTCGGCGGCTTCCTGGTGGACGGTGCGGGCTGGCCGTCGATCTTCCTGATCAACGTCCCGGTGGCGCTCGCCGCCATCGCGCTGACCGCCCGCTACGTCCCGGAGTCCCGCGCGCCCCGGCCGCGCCGACTGGACCCGGTGGGCCAGCTGCTGATGATCGTGCTGCTCGGCTGCGGCACCGCCGCGATCATCGAGGGCCCGGCCAACGGCTGGACCTCCCCGCTGATCCTCACCCTGGCCGCGACCGCCCTGGCCGCGCTGATCGCCTTCCCGCTCTGGGAACGCCGGGTGGCCGAGCCGCTGGTGGACCCGCGGTTCTTCGCCAGCGCGCCGTTCACCGGCGCGACCGTCACCGCGGTCTGCGCCTTCGCCGCGCTCGGCGGCTTCCTCTTCCTCAACACCCTCTACCTCCAGGAGGTCCGCCACTACGGCCCGGTCGAGGCCGGCCTGTGGACGCTGCCGATGGCAGGGATGATGCTGGTCTGCGCGCCGCTGTCCGGACGGATCGTCGGCAGCCGGGGCCCGCGCCTGCCGCTGGTCGCGGCCGGGCTCGGCCTCGCCGCGAGCGGACTGCTGCTCACCCGGCTCACCGCCGACTCCCCGCCGGCCCTGCTGCTGGTCGCGTACGCGCTGTTCGGCTTCGGCTTCGGCATGGTGAACGCGCCGATCACCAACGCCGCCGTCGCCGGCATGCCGCGCACCCAGGCGGGCGTGGCGGCCGCGGTCGCCTCGACCAGCCGGCAGGTCGGCCAGTCGCTGGGCGTGGCGGTGATCGGCACGGTCGTCACCTCGGCCGTGGTCGGCCCGGTCGCGACCGGTTTCGCCCCGGCCAGCCACGCCGGCTGGTGGATCCTGGTCGGTCTCGGCGGTGCCGTCCTCGCGCTCGGCCTGGTCACCACCACCGCCTGGGCGAGCACGACGGCCGCCCGGGTGGCCGCCCGCCTCGGCTCCGAGCCGCCGGCCGTCCGGTCCGGTGTACGGGAGGCGCCGCCCGAGCGGCTACGATGACCACTACGGCGGAAGAGCCGGCCGGGCGGTCGCGACGGGTCCCAGACCCGCCGAGGAACGTCCGGGCTCCACAGAGCAGGGTGGTGGGTAACGCCCACCCGGGGTGACCCGCGGGACAGTGCCACAGAAAACAGACCGCCCACCGCTTTTCGCGGTGGGTAAGGGTGAAACGGTGGTGTAAGAGACCACCAGCGACCGGGGTGACCCGGCCGGCTAGGTAAACCCCACCTGGAGCAAGGTCAAGATCGGTGCCCTCGGGCGCCGTGCGCGGACGTTTGAAGGCTGCTCGCCCGAGTCCGCGGGTGGACCGCACGAGGCTGTCGGCAACGGCAGCCCTAGATGGATGGCCGCCTCCCCGGGCCGCGCAAGCAACCCGGGAGACAGAACCCGGCGTACAGGCCGACTCTTCCGCCCCCTTCCAGGTCGGGACCGCGACAAGCGGCCTGATCTGGGGGTTCAGTTTCCTCAGGATTTCTCACGTGTTCCCATGAGTGCTCGATCTGGGGCTCCCCAGGGACTCCCCACTCCCCGGAAACTCCCCAGATCTTCCCGCTTCGGGGCGCACGTAAGCCGCCCCGCACCCTCCACATGGGGGATACGGGGCGGCTTCGTGGGTCGGTAGGATTCCGGATGCCTCCCATGGCGTGAGGGTCTCCTACCGGCCCCAGGGATCCCGCCGGTCAGCGCCCGATGGAAGCGGGCACTGCGCGGCGGGAGCATGAGGCAGGGCCGGCCGCCTTCATGCGGCCGGCCCTGACTGTCAGCCCCAGATGGTGTCGTCGAGCGTTGCGGCGCTCGCCGTGACCGTGGGCGTGGGACTGGGCTGCGACGGGACGGCGCCCCAGATCGTGTCTGCAACCGTTGCCGGTTGGCGCTGAGCGGGCGTCCCCGCGGTCAGGCCGAGGCCGACGGCCAGGCCGATGCTGGCCAGGGCGCCGATGACGGCGGCGCGGCGCGGCGTCTTGTACTTGGACATGCAAGCACCCCTTTCGCTGCTGCTGCTCGGTAGCCTGTGGTGTGGGTGGTCAGGGGCGAAAACCCCGTGCACTCATGGTCCAGTTGGTTCTCTCTTGAATCAACCCGTTCACGCGATACTCTCGAAACCCTGCACTCAAGTGCATTCAGACACTCGGGGGATAGTGTGACAAGCAGGGTTAAACTGGACGTCGATGATGGTCGACTTTTGCTCACGAGTGCATCAAAAGACCTCTATCTTCGGCTGCTTGACGGTCAACCAGCCTCCGCTGATAACGCCGCCCTCCAGCTTCTGATCCAGTCCCAGCTCGTGGAACGCCATCCGGACACAGGCGAGTGGGAGCCTGCCGACGTCGACATGGTCATCCATCAGTGGCAGGCCACACTCCAAACCATGGCAGGCCAGTTCCTGGCCGAGGCGCAGTTGGTGCCGGCTCAGCTGCGAGAGCTAAGTGATGCCTACCGAAGGTCTCGCCCGAAGATCGCGCCAGTCGAGTACGTCACCGGCACGCAGGCCATCAACGAGCGAATCGCCGCGGCCGTACGCGGGGCCAGCGAGGAGCTGCTCAGCGCCCAGGCGTCCGGCCCACGGCCGGCGCACGTCCTGGCCGCGTCCTACGTGCAGGACATGGCCGCACTCGAACGCGGGCTGGTGCTGCGGACGATCTACCTGCCCTCGGTTCGCGGGGATGAGCCCACCGCAAGGTGGGCCCGCACGGTGACTGAGCGCGGGGCGGAAATCAGAACATCCCGCCACCTCAGTCGCATGATCATCATCGATCGAAGGCTTGCCGTCACGTCAGTTCTGACGCGAGGCGAGCCCGATCCGGTGGCAGTCGACCGTGCAGTCTTCATCACAGATGAGACCGTTGTGCAGCTACTGGTAGCCGCCTGGGAACGGGACTGGGCCCGAGCGCAGCCGTGGGACGGGGTTGACGCGGGCGTCACGCTTACGCAGCTACAGCGGGACATCCTGGAGGGCATCGGCCGCGGCCTCGAACAAGAGGATGTGGCAGCCGAACTCCACGTTTCCCGGCGAACCGTCGCGAACCGGCTGTCAGAACTGCGCGAGGCCACTGGATCGCGCAACATTGCCCAGCTTATGTACTGGTATGGGTTGCACTGTGATCAGGTCTGATCGGGCTGATGGCCTGAAGCGATGACCGCAGTGAATGCCCGGCCGGCCGCCGCAAACTCCAGGCTCATCCGGCCGTCGCGCCGGATGTAGTCGGCGGCCCGGTCGGGATCGGCGAGGAACAGGTCGAAGGCCTCGGCAGTGGCCGGGTCCAGGGGGAGCTCGGCGAGTAGTGTCCGCAGGGCCGCCACGGCGGCCGCCAATGTGGTGTGGGTGGAGGGTTCCGTGAGGCCCTCGACGGTGATGGTGTAGCTCACAGGTGCTCCCGGTTCAGGTCCCCCCGGGCTGCGGCGGGTCGGCTGCATCGAACTGGTGGACGATAAATGGCGGCATACCGGTACAGACTTTTGATCATGATCCGGTCAGCGTCAAGGGGTGCCAGCCCCGTACCAACCCGATGACCAGCAGATCCGTGACCGCAGAGACGTAGGGGCGCGGATCTTATCGCTCAGACGACAAGCCGACCTCACGCAGGAGAAGCTCGGGGAACGCGCAGGCCTTGATCGGCGGACCATCGGGCGGCTAGAGAACGGGCTCGTACCAGCCACCCTTGATCAGCTGGGCGCGATCGCACGGGCGATCGGTGTGCCGCTGTGGCGGCTGTTCCGCGAGAAGTGATCCCGGCCGGCCGCGCCGCCGTACGGCCGGCCAGGAGGTCAGCGGATACCGTGCGGCAGGTGACGGCTGCGGACGCCGTCCGGGGCGGTGCCAGCGCAGCCGACGTGGTCGCGGATCGTGTCCGAGTGGCTGTTGATCGGGGCGTTGTACGTGCCGCGGCCGTACTCACCGCACACCACGCAGTACCCGCTACACAGGTCGGCCGGCGGCGGGGTGCCGCTCACCGATCCGCCTTCGAGGCCTCGGCCGGTGCTGCCTCATCGGCTGCCGGGAGGGAACGGATGTGCGCGCCGAGCTCGTCGAAGCTGGCCTCGATGGCCGCCAGCTGCTGCGGGTCGATCGCCTCGTAGGTCGGCTTGTCGTTGGGGTGCATCAGGCACTCTCCTTGGGTGTGCAGTCCGGGTGTGCCACCACAGGCCAGCCGAGCGGGGCGGAGTCCTCGCCGGTCGGCGTGTAGACATGGCCGGCCGGGATCAGCGGTGGCTCCGGGGAGCCGCATGCCACGCATGCCTCTCCGTGGAGTCGCGCGGGGCTGATCGTTGCCGGGTCAATAGCGATCGGGTTCGGTGTCCCTGTCACGCCGACTACGATCCCCGACCGCTACCCCCGGAAGTGTCACAACCTGTGGCACCTACACAGCCCGAGCCCACCGAGCAAGCGCCATCACCCGGGCGTCACGCCCTCGGGTCAGCCGCACCATCGTTGCCAGCTCGGCCCGCACCTGTCCGTGCTCCCGCACGTGCTGTGGCGCAATCTGCCGCGCCACCAGCAGCGACTCCGCAGCATGCTGCGGCCGGCCGAGTTGCACCTGAGCCCTGCTGAGGTCGATGTAGTAGTGCGACCGGCGCTCAGCCGGCAGGCTCCGCGGCGGCGCCCACCGCGCCGCCGCATCGACCGCTTCCCGCAGATCACCCGACTCGCCCAGCTCGACCGCCACCGCCAGCCGATGAATCTCCAGCGAATCCGGGCCCACCGCTGTTCCGTCGTACAGCCGCTCGCGGACCCGGACGGCGAGCGCCTCGGCCTCACGGAGGTGAGTCCGGGCCTCGTCGGGCCGACGCATCCGGCCCGCCACAACCGCAGCCCGCATGTGCAACGCCGCCGCCGCAGCCATGAGGGGCTCTGTGCTGGGTGCCGGCATCCGGTCAACAGCGACCCGAAGCGACCGCAATCCAGAACCGAGCTGGCCAGCAGAGAAGAACGTCTCCATGCGAACGTAGGCTGCCGCGGCTTCCAAAGCTGGGTCGGCGGCGAGCGATGCAGCCCACCGCATCAACTCGACCAGCCTGGCCGATAGATCCCCGTAGCCGTACTTGTAGGCCACCGCGTCCGCTGACCGGATGACCAGCGCGAGGTAGCGGGCGGCCTGCGCGCGGTCGGCGCCGCCTGCCCGGTCGACCGCACGGAACAACTCCTCCAGCAGGCGCGGCATCTGCTCGGCGAGCCGGGCGTACTGCGACTGCACCCGGTCCTCGACCGCCCGATCGACAGCCGCCGCCAGTTCGGGCAGCGGCCGGACCGGGCCGTCCTCCGGCAGGTCGTAGGCGGCAATCACGCGCTGCAGCTCGGGAATGGCCTGGTGAACCCGGCTGTCCGTACGGCGGGGCCCCGCCAGCAGTTCCTCCGGCGTGGTCTGGACTGCCCGCGCCAGGGCATCGAGCACGGAGTCGGAGGGCCAACGCTCCCCACCCTCAACCTTGCGGAGCATGCTGACGCTCACGCCGGACGCGTCGAACACCTGGTGCCGAGTCAGTCCGGCTGCGTGTCGGGCGGTTTCGATCCGCTGACCGAGTGCGGCAGCAGTCGTGCCGGGCATAGTTTGGCTCCGTTCCGTGGTCGCACTCGGAACGGTACCGGCGCCCGTGCGGGCACTGGGCGGATTCGCCCCGGCGGCGTGACTGCCGGGGCGGTCCTGCTACAGGCCAGCCAGCAGCTCGGCCAGCTCTGTCAGCGAGTTCACGGTCCAGTCCGCATCCGGCGCGTTGGTTGTGAGGCCGATCGGGCCGCGGCGAAGATGCACGGCCCGGAGGCCGGCGGCCTGGGCAGGCGCCACGTCGTTTGCCGGGTGATCGCCGACGTACACGATCTCGTGAGGCTCGCCGGGCGCCCACTCCATCACCCGCTCGAAGAAGGTCGGCGATGGCTTGGACGCTCCCCATTCGGCCGAGGTGGCGATGGCGTCTGCCGGAAGCGCGAGATCGGCTAGCAGGGCCGAGACCGCGGCGTTCTGGTTGCCCGCGATGCCCACCCACAGCCCGGCCTCGCGCAGCCGGGACAGTGCCGGGCGCACGTCCGGGTAGAGGTCAGACTCGTCGAGGTAGTCGCCCTGGCCGGCCGCCTGCCGGGCCTGCCATTCGGCAGCCACGTCGACGCCCGGCCTGATGATCCGGATCGCGTCGGCGTTGTCGCGGCCGTGGGCCAGCACCGAGCCGACCAGCGCGGACATCGTGTGTGTTGGGACATCGAGCCATCGGGCCCAGTCACCCCAGTAGCGAGTGTCGCTGGTCAGGGTCTCGCCGATGTCGAACACCACGGAGCGCATGGCGTGAGCCTACCTGCCTCGGCTTGTTCGAACCTGGTCGTACGATGTCTGCATGGCCGACCTCGCGCTCCCCGATGACCTGCTGCCTCTCCACACTGCCGCGCTGGCGGCGGACCGGGGCATGACTGCGGCACGGGAGGTCGGCGGCGACGTCGAGGCCGCACGCGAGACCTACCTGGCCGCAGCCGCGGCGCTGGAGGAGCACCCCTACTGGGAGCAGGCCCGGCAGGCAGGCGAGCACTACAAGGCGTGACAGCAGTCCCTCCAGGCCGCGAAGAAGGCGCTCGACGGCGCCGAGGCCTGACCCGTTAGGTCACAGGTCGGCTAACCCGGCCAAACCCGACGTCCCCGGCCGATACGGTCCCCTCACCACAAACCCGTGTCCCAGGGGGGACCATGCGCCGCACCACCCTCAGCCTCACCGCCGCTGCCCTGCTCGCCGCAACCGCAGCCTGCTCCAGCAGTAACTCGGCCGACAAGCCGGCCGCCGCAGCCCCGACCGGTGCGGCCGCAGTTCAGACCGGCGGAGCCGCCGCTCCCGCACAACCCAGCGCACCTGCCCCCGCAGCCGATGCGACAGCCGTCCTCGCGAAGCTTGCCGCGACCGTGAAGTCCGTCAAGGCGGGCGCGCCGGTGACCGCCGAGTCGGACCCGAACCACTTGCTCGGACGGCCGGGCCAGTACACGTCCAAGGTCACGTTCGCGGACTCGCGCATCAAGGCCGCCGACGTCGAAGGGGAGAAGGACGACTCGGTCAACCGTGGCGGCGCCATCGAGGTGTTCGCCACCGAAGCCGACGCCAAAACCCGCGCTGACTACATCCAGGGCATCGTCAAGGGCATGCCCGCGCTGATGGAGTACGACTACGTGCGCGGCCCGGTGCTGGTCAGGGTGTCGAAGCTGCTGACGCCCGACCAGGCGCAGGGACTGCAGGCCGCCGTCTGACGGAACGGCGAAGCGCCCCCGCCCTCCTGAAGGAGAGCGGGGGCGTTCTGTTGCCCGCGAGCGCGGGCGCAACGAGCCGTTGAAACAGGGCCACGAACCATCCCCGCGAATGCGGGGCCTGCCTCAGGTCGACTGTGCCAAGTTGGGCAACCGTCGAGCCATCCCCGCTGGGGTGGGGCCGATGTGCCAGATCGTATCCGGCGTGGCAGGCGGCGTGACGCAACCCGAATACAGCTTGACGCTGTACAGCGTGAGGCTGTAGCTTTCTGCTGTCGGCACGCAGCCACCAAAAAGGGGAATGGGTATGGACGTCCCGATCGGGATCACGAAGAACCTCCGGACCACGGAACACTTGGGGCTTGGCGCGGTTGGCAGGCCCGAGGTGCTCGCCGCCGCCTATGCAGCTGGAGAGCAGGTCACCATCACGGGCAAGCAGTTCACCGGGGAGCGGGTCTACCTCGGCGTCACCCGCGAGACCTTCGACCTCGACCGCGACGCGGTGGCGCTCCAGCGAATCGGCCTCGACCAGGAGTTCATCTCGCAGGGCGGCCCGTACAAGGGCGAGCGCCTCGCGGTGTACCTGATCGACATGGAGCGACTGGACGACGCGCCCGGCATCGCGGAGGCGTACCGGCAGGCAAAGGCAGCCCGCACCCAGCGGCTGCTGGACATGCAGGCCCGAGTCGACGCTGAGGACGAGCGCCTTGACAGGCTTGCCGAGGACGGTGCCTGATGCCCACCATTGCCCGCCTCGCCCTGCGCGCGGCCCCGGAGTGCGACCACGCCCGGTACGAAGACATCGACCTCGACCAGCTCTCCCCACGTGCCCGCGCGCTGGCCGAGGCCGTCCAACAGCGCAGCCTCGCCACCGCTGGCGTGATCTGGTGCGCTCTCGGCACGGTTCGCTCGCTGATCCCGGACGCCGAACAGTGGCACGCCGACGACGACCTGGGCGAGCCCGTCTTCGTTCCCTGGTCCGCCTGGTCCGCCTACCCGGACGACTCCGAGATGGACCCGCACGACTACCTGGAACAGCAGGCCCGTCGCATCAACCCTGCCTACTCCATTGTCGGCGCCCACCCTCGCACCCCGGTGCCCTCCTATGCGGCCGGTGCAGCAGATGACGGATGGACCCGCCAGCAGGTGCTCGACTACCTGCGCGCGGCGGGCAGGCCAATCGCGCCCGGGACGTGGAGCTCCTACGTTGCACGAGGGCAAGCTCCCGCCCCCGTTCGACGGGTGGGCCGGACCCCGCTGTGGAATCCGGCCGAGATCAAGGCATGGACCAGCTGAACGACGGAACGCCCCCGCCCGGCCGAAGCCGAGCGGGGGCGTGCTGGTTCAGCGGGAGATGAGCGGGGCGACACCAGCGATCAGGCCGGCTATGCCGGTCAGGGCCCCAACGGCAGGTAGTGGCCACCGGCCAGCCTCCAGACGGCGCAGGCGCCCCTCGTGGTCGGCGAGTCTGGTGTCGACGTCCCGATCAGCGGCGCCGAGCGCATCGAGCTTGGCCTCCAGCCGGATCAGGCCATCGCCCACGCGCCGGACCTCCTCGTACATCTGGGTAGCAGTGATCACGATCCCGGCATCCGGGGCGGGGCCGGTCACTCGCGGCTCCGGGCCAGCAGGGCCGCCGAGTTCGGGTCACCCACGAACGTGCTGATCGCACCCTTCAGGACGGTCAGCGCGGCCGGCAGCGCCGCCACCGCAGCCGCCCTCAGCGCGCCGACCGAGGTCAGGTCGAAGCCGTCCGCCAGCAGCAGACCGAGGAACGCCACCGCGTACGTCGCGGCAGTCCGCTCGGCGAGGTCGAGGATGAATCTGGGCATGTGATGTCCGATCTGTGAGTGGGGATAGGTCAGGAGAAGAGCAGGCGCCAGGTCAGGGGGCCCGGGTAGCCGTCGGCGTCGCCGGCCAGCTCGGGCCGGGAGCGCTGGAAGGCCTGGACGGCCCGGCGGTCAGCGTCACTCCACTGTGGGCCGGGGCCGACCCGGTACGAGCCGCCGAAGCCCTTGCGGACCAGCTGCTCGCCGAGCTGGCGCACGTAGTCGTTGTTCTGGCCCGAGCCGAAGAACTGCCGGCCGGGGAAGTCGGGCGCGGACCCGGGCAGGTAGCCGAGCAGCTGCCGCAGCGACGCCTCGCCCGGCACGCCGTCCGCGTCCGCCCCGGTGAAGCCCAGACTCCGCTGGTACTCGGCGTAGTTCTCGGTGTCGGCGTCCGTCCAGTTCGGGCCCGGGCCCTCCTGGTAGTGGTCGTCGAAGCCGGCCGCGACCAGGGCCGCGCCGACGGCGGTCACCTGGTCGCCCTGGGCGCCGTAGCCGTACGACAGGCCGCCGATGGTGGTCTGGTGGCGGGCCGGGGCCGGGGCCGGCGCGGGGACGGGCTCGGCCGGCACCTGCGGGACGCCGACGCGAGCGGCCGGGACTCCGCCGAGCGCCGGGTCCGCGCTGATCGTGCCCTCGGGGTAGTCGGGCACGCCGTACCCGTACGGGCTGCCCGGGCCGCGGCGGGGCCGCTGGCGGACGTACACCCCGTCGCCCTGGGGCGAGCCGCTCGTGTTGGTGTTGCCCTCGATGGTCCAGATCGTGTTCTGGTCGTAGCCGGTGACCACGCCGACGTGGTCCTGCCCGGACGTGCCCATGTAGAAGGGGCCGCCCAGTACCGGGTACTCAGTGAAGCGGCTGTGCTCCTTCCACCACTGCACGGCGTTCCAGCACGAGGCGGTGATCGGCCACCGGTCGGCCATCCCCTCGGTCTGGGTGGCGCCCCACGCGGTGAACGTCGCACACCATGCCTGGTCCTGGGACCACTCCAGGCCGGGGACGGCGGGCGAGTACTTCTGGTGGTTGTTCCACGCGCCGCTGCTGTCGCGGCCCTCGTGGTAGCCCTCCTGGCTGGTGAGCAGGGACACGAACTCGTCACGCATAGGGGCGCCTCCTGGGCATGAAGAAGCCCCGGCCGGGCGGCTCGGGGCAAGTGATGGCGATGTGTCGGGTGGTGCCGGTACCGTCAAGGGACCGCAAACAGGCCAGGGGGTACAGGCGTTGAGACGGCAGACGTGGGCAATCATCGGCAGCGTGGCGGTGATCGCAGGCGGGAGCGTGACCGCAGCCGCGCTCACCAGCGAAGACGACAAGCCGACGCCGCAGCAACAGGTCGCCGCCGAGGCCAGCCCAACACCAACCACGACGGACGCCAGCAGCCCGACCGCACCGGCCGAGGCCTCACCGACAGCCGTGCCGAGCGCGCTGCCCACGCCGACGACCGCCGCACCGGCACACACCACGCCAAGCCCGGCCGCCACGGCCAAACCCAGCAGCAAAACGAAGGAGAACAGCACCGTGCAACAGCCGAAGCAGATCGCCCCCGCAGACCCGGTTGACACCCCGCCAGCCACGCAGCCCCCGGCATCCACTGGCAACCCGGACAACCGGAACAACGGCGGTAGCGGCACGGTCGACCAGGGCCCGTACTCGACCCGCGGCCCCGGTGTGCCGATCCCGTCCCAGACGGCCCAGAACCCCTTCTAGGCCGGCATGCCGTACACGGCGAGCCCGCGTACCCCAATGTTGCCGGTGCTACCCGGCAGCACGCGAGCCCGCCAGTTCAGGTAGCCCTGAGATTCGTGGTCACCGGCAACCAGACCACTGGTACCGCCATAGAAAAATGCCCCGGCACCGACAGACACAACCGAGCTGATCGGCGTGCCGTTGTCGTCCGTGAGCTGGATCTCGCCCGACGTAGTCCCATCCGAACAACGGACCAGGAACCACGCCGCAACGCGAGGCTGCTGCTTGATCCACGGCGACCGCATCAGCGTGGTGAACGATGTGGACGTCGTGGTGAACTGAGGCACCTCCGTGGTGCCAAACCAAGTCCCACCACCGATGAACGGCCGGGCAAGACCCTGCCCAGTGGTGCGATCCTCGGAGAAGATCGCGTGTCCGGTCCGGTCCCAAATAATCGGATTCTGCTGGCCGCCGTCGGGAGCCCAGAGAGTCATGGCGATGTTGCCGTCCTCTCGGGAGAGGATCATGCCGGTCTGACGCGATCCATCCGAGTGGGGCGGGTCGATGTCGCCAATGTAGAAGATCGAATTGCCATTGGGCGCCGTGACGTAGAAGCGACCACCCTGCCCGACAGTGACGTTGCCGGTGAGGACCTGGTTCATGGCGGGCCGCATCTGGGCCCGGCCCATCACCAGGCGGACCTGGTCCTCCAGCTGCCGGATGCGGTCGAGGATGTCCAACGGCAGATCAGGCATCAGGCAGCCTCCAGGTAGAGCTCGGTGGACTCCGGCCGCCCGCGTTGCTCCGGCGAGACCTTGAGGCCGACGACCCGGTACCGGGCGGACAGCCCGTCGTAGTACCAGTCGTCCGTGATCCGGATCCGCACGTACGAACCGAGCTGGGGCTGGTCAACCCCGCTCCCCGTGTACGCAACGGACGGAATGAGCGAGGGGCGACGGGCAGCGGCGAGGTCGGCCTGGGCGTGCTGGTCGAGCACGTCCTGGCTGATCACCGTTGAGTAGTCCGACGTGCCGTCCAGCCGCGGCCAGCCGGCCGCGATGTCAGTCGGAGTTGTGAGCAGGGCGGACATGAGCGGCGTCGACTCGGCGGCCAAGTTGCTGTTGACCGTGGCGCCCCGGGACTGCCAGGCGTTGGCGAGCCTGGTCGCGTCCTCGGGCAGTGAGTAGGTGGTGATCGGGCCCGGGCTGGACAACACGAGGTCGCCACCGCCGACACTGAGGCGCGGGTAGCCGAGCCGCAGGGCCCGGTGCCGAGCGCCGGTGGCGTCCCGGTAGCACTGGATGATCCACTCGAACCCGTTCTGGACGGCGGCAAGTTGGTCGATGAGGCCGCCGATCCACGGCAGGTCGTAGCGGGAGTACACCCGGTCGCGTGGGACGCCGCTGGTCTGGCCGTAGTCGATCTCTACGCCCAAGTGCCCGCCGGGTGCGGATTGGGCGTAGGCCACGAGCTGCCGGGCGATGTCGAGCTGGTCTACGCCGGTCGAGGTCATGCTGTCGGTCAGCATGCGATGCGAGCGGAGGACCGACTCCAGGCCGGCCGCCTGAATGGCGCACGTCCAGACGCCGCGAGCATCTCTAGACGGCGTGCGGGTCCACAGGATGCCGCCCCACACGATCGTGCCCGCGACCGCATCCCAGCGCTCCAGGTAAAGCATGGTCCGCCCCGGCAGCACGGAAGTACGGACCCGCCGAGCCATGGCGCTGTCCGGCACATCGATCGTCGCACTGAGCGAGCCGGTCTTGCCGATGTAGGCGTCGTAGGACACGTCGCGGACCGGGATCCGGTCGAGAAGCCTGTCCGTACGCAGGTCGCATACCAGCAGCTCATAGGTGGCCATCAGGCGACCCTGTGCAGCCGCAGCCAGGACCCCGGGTAGATGCTGGTCGGCGTGGGCTGGGCGGAGTTCTGGGCGAACTGGAGCTGCAGGTTGCCGGAGTTGGCGGCGGTGATGTACCCGCGAACGGCGGCATTCACCATGCCGCCAGCGCCATACGTGCCTGCCGTGGTCGTCGCCGCGATCGCAACCGTGTTGGGACTGTACGTCAAGGTGCCGCCCGTACCGGGCGCGTTGATCGACCACGTCCCGGTGGAGCCGGCCGGAACGGACCATCCGAGCTTGAGATCGCCGGCATTGAACTGCCCGTCGTAGACAACCCAGCCGTCGATCTCGTAGGTGGCACCAGCGACGACCGGCAGGGACAAGTCGGTGGCAGGGACTAGCGTGGTCGACGACGTCACAGGCTGGGTTGCACTGGTTTTGCGGGCGTGGAGAACCTGCCCCACCCCGGTCACGGACAGGTTGCCGTTGACCTGCGCGGTAGCCGTCGCGGAACGAGTGATCGTGACATCGCCTAGACCGAGCACGCCGGCGTTGCCGAGGCGGACCGCAGCCTCCCACACGGCGCCCGTGTAGCGCTCCAGGATGCCGGCCACGCCTCCAGCGTCGCGCCACTGCCCGGCGTAGGAACCGGCCGCAGTACCGGGTGTGATGCCTCCCACCGGCACCGTGTAGACCCGCTGGTCGGTCAGCGCAGTGCCCCAGTTGATTGGGTCGCCCGATGACGCGCCGGCCTTTACGTTGATGTCCCACAGCCTCAGGTAGGCCGTGCCGGACGCCGGGGCGGTCGGGGCGGAGCCCGAACCGGCGGTGCCCTGCTGGTAGACGACCTGGGCCGCCCTGGTGCCGGACGAGTCGTGGTCGGTGTCGAGGACGACCAGCCACACGGTGTCAATCCGGGCAAGCGACGCGTGCCCGGGAGCAACGGTGATGCTGGTCGCGGCGTCCACCACGGCCGGGTAGGCGCCCTGGGCGGACGTGCCCTGGACGACGGCCCGGCCGGGCGCGACGGAGCCGGTCATGCCGGAGCCGGTCAGCAGCAACGGGGTGCCGCCCGGGATCACCCCGGAGCGTACGGTCAGCGAGCCGGTCGGGGTCATCAGGGTCGTGGCGAGGCGGATCATGACGCGGGTCAGGCCCGTCAGGCCGTTCCACGCGGCGTACACGGCCATGGCGGACCTCCTACAGGTAGGCGGAGCGCCACCGGACGGTGGCCTGCGCGGCGGGGTCGGTGGAACTGGGATCGGCCCGGAACGAGATGGTGTTCGTGCCCGGCGGCACCGTGAACAGCCCCTCGGGCGCGGATCGGCTGGTAGCGGTGTAAAGGCGGTCCTGGCCGCCCAGAGTGACCGTCCCGGCCCAGGTATCGACGATGAGGGTGTCGGCCGCACCGAGCGTGATGTCGTACTCAAGGCGGAGCGCGCCCAAGGTGACAGTCGGCGTGGTGACCGGGCCGCGGATCTCGACGACCGGGTGAGCGGCAGTGGTGCCGGAGTTGGTGACGATGAGGTCGCCGGTGGATCCGGGCGTTCCGAAGTCGAGTCCCACCTCGGTTGGCGAGCCGAAGTTGAGGCCGGTCTCGGTTGGGCTGCCGAAGCTGAGGCCTGTCTCCGCGATTGGCAATACGGCCGAAGCCGTGGACTCGGTGACGACGTAGCGGCGCGGGTCGCTGCACACGATCTGCAGCGAGGCACCCTTGATCAGGCCGTTGCGGCTTGCGGTGCTTGGCGGAACGTACCGGCGGACGACTCGGCCCCAAGCGAGCATCGGCATGTCGTCGAGCTGAACAACGAACGGTAGCTCGGCAGTGCTGTCCGGTGGGGTCTTTGCTGCCAGCGCCCGTGCCGCCGCCGATGCCTGGCCCGGTTCGCACCGGCCGATCAGGGTGAGTGTCACCGTGCGGGCCTGGCTCAGGAGGCGCCCCGGCCAGGCGCCGTGCTGCTGGCTGCGGAGCACGGTGCCGGAGTCGACCGGGACGGTCTCCTCCCAGCCCTGGATCGGCTGGTCAGCGGCCATGCTCCAGCCGGTCCCGGGGCCCAACAGGAGATCTCCGTACTGCACATGGCCGGGCTGCGAGCCGAGCCAGGTCACCGAGGGCACAAGGTCACCCCCTGCCCTTGGACAGCCACAGCAGGTCCTCGGCGGTGGCCGCCGCTGATCCGCTGTCAGACTCGTAGTAGTTGGTGATGTGGAACCCGCCGCCACCTGCCGCCGTGCCGTAGCCGGCGCTGCCGACAGCTGCTCCAGCCATGGCCGGTACGGGCGGTGGTTGGACGAGGGAGCGCATCGTGGCGTCGAGTTCGCCGGTTCCGGCCTGGATGCCGGAGACAATGCCAGCGGGGATCCATCGGCCGACCTGTTCGGCCATCACGCGGCTCGGTGAGGCGATGCCGAGCGCGTCGCGGATCGGGCCCGGAATCGCCGACTTCGCGAAATTGATCAGCTGCCCCTTGAGCCAGCTGCCCATGCTGCTGATGCCGGCCCACAAGCCGCGGACGACGTCACCACCAGCGGAAACGAGCAGACCCCCAAGGTCGCCCAGGGCCGACTTGATCCAGCCCGGAACCCCCTTGATCCAGTTGACCGTTGCGTTCCAGCCGTTGACCGCACCGTCGTACACCGAGCCCCAGATCCGGGACAGGACACCGGCGATGTCCCAGCCGGAGAAGAAGTTTCGGATGCTGTTGGCGACGTTGACGACGAGGTTGCTGATCCAGTTCCAGGCCGCGACCGTGGCGTTTCGGACGGTGTCCCAGTTGGCTATGACCAGTGCGACCACGGCCACGACAGCGGCGATCACCCAGCCGAGCGGGCCCATCGCGAGGACCCAGGCCGCGGCCATGCGGGCCGCCTGGAGCATGGACTGGGCGCCCATCATGACCCAGCCGGCCACAATCTCGACCACGGCGGCGGCCTGGAGGGCCATGCCCCAGACGATGCGGGCTCCGATCGTGATCCACGCGGCAGCCTGCTGGGCACCGCTGGCGATGGCCGCGGCCCCCGAGGTCACCCACGCCCACACCTGCTGGGCGCCGGACGCGACGGCGGAGGCACCGGCGGCGATCCACCCGCCCACGGTCTGGTAGGACGCAACGACGCTCATCGCGCCGTTGGTGACGGCGGCGCCGCCCGAGGTGGCCCACGCGGCGACTTGCTGGGCTGCGCTGATTGTTGCGGCGATTCCGGCCTGCGCGTAGCCCACGGCAGTCGTGATGAGGACCGGCAGCAGCACCGCGGTGATGGCCCCGGCCACCACCGCAATGGTGGTCCGGTTGTCGGACAGCCACCGTGCAGTGTCGGCGAGGGCCGGAATGACGGTGCCGACAAGTACGCCCGCAACCGTGGCGGCAGCGGGGACGAGGTGCTCGCCAAGCCACCGCACCGCATCCTTCACGGGCGGGACGACGTCGTCCCGCAGGAAGCGGCCGAGCTTGGTCACCGCAGGCGCCAAATCGTCCCGCAGCACCTGGCCGGCCTTGGCGGCCACCGGGCCGAACCGGTCGGCGAGTTCGCTGCCGATCCGGGTGACAGCCGGCACGACCGTCTCGATCAATGCACGTCCGAACGAGACAACGGCAGGCACCGCAGTGCCGGTGATCCAGCTGGAGGCTGCGCTGAACGCCGGTCCGAACTGGGACTCCACCACGCCGATCACGCGCTCCAGGACGGGCAGAACCCGGCCTCCAACGACCTCGGTCAAGCCTTGTTCGATGCTGCGCTTGAACTGCTCGATACGGGTGGAGGCGTTGTCGCGCAGGGAGTCGCCCATGCGCTGGGCGGCGCCGCCGACATCGCCGAGGGCCGCAGTTGCCGAGGACGGGTCGAGCGCGTACAGGGCGCGCTGGACGTCCTCCGACTTGGTGCCGAACAGCGTGAGTGCGACGGACTGCCGCTCGACCGGGTCTTTCATTGCGCGGAGTCGGTCAAGCAGCGTGTCGAGACCCTGGGCCGCGGCCGGGCCGCCCTCCACGAACGCCTTCTGCATTGCCGAGCCGGACAGGCCGATCTTGGCGAACGCCTCGTTGACGGCGTCTCCGCCGCCCTGGGTGATGAGAACGAGCTCCTTAAGCGAGTCGGCGACGACGTCCGTGTCGCGGGCGCCCGCGGCCATGCCCTGCGCAAGCAGCCCGGTGGCCTGGGTCGCCGACAGGCCCATCTGACGGAAGATGGTGCTGTACTCGTTGAAGGTGTCGGCCAGGTCATCGGCCCTCGGGCCCATGACCTGCATACCGCGGGTCATGACGTCCAGCGCCTCGGCACCGTCCTTCGCCAGACCCGTTTTGATCATCTGCCCGGCGGCGTTCGCGGACTGGCCGAGGTCTAGCTCGAAGGTGTCCGCCAAGTCATGGACCCGGGTGGCGATCTGCTGGATCTGGTCGTTCGTCGCGCCGGGCGGCAGCAGCCCGGCCGACATGGTGCTGCGAACCGCGTCGGCGGCCCCCTGGACGTCCTCGGTGACCGCATCCGCGTACATGCGGCCGGCGATCTGCCCGTACTGGCGGGCCACCTCCGGTGTCGCGCCGAGCTGGGCGCCCAACTTCCCGGCGACCTTCTCCTGCTCCATCGCGCCGGTGACGCCCTTGATGAGGGCGGCGCCAGCGGCGAGCCCGGCCGCCGCGGCGGTGACCGCAACGGCCTTGAGTGCGGTGCCGATGCGGCTTCCGGCCTTCTCGGCGCCCTGCTCGGCCTCGGTGGCGAGACCCTCGCCAAGGGCCTCACCCCCGGCCTGGCCCGCCTGCGCGGCATCCTGCTCAACCTCGCTGGCGAGGGTCTCCATGCCGCGGCCGACCCGCTGCACACCAGAGGTGAACCGGGAGTCGTCGAGGTCTGCGTAGCCGGTGAGCTCTCCGACGGTCAGCGCCATAGGGCACCTCCCCTCGGAGCAGGTCAGCCAGCCTGGTCAGGCGGGAAGAAGTGCCTTTGGAGGCGGGACTTGGCGCTGAGCAGGCCGAGGATGCGGACCCTCAGCCAGCGCCAGGAGCGCTCACGGAGCAGGCCGGGGGTGCCGAGGTCGATGCCGTAGACCTGGTGGAGGTCGGCCTCGACCAGCGGCCACTGCTCCAGCAGCGCCTGCCAGGTCAGGCCTTCGCGGCCCGGGGCTTGGCCGTGCGGGTGCTCGTACCACTCGTAGAGCCCCGTCGCGGGGTCTTGCTCGCCGCCGCCGTACCCGAGGACCGGGTGCCAGCGCGACGGGTCGCCCGGTTCGGGGCCATGCGAGAAGGGTCGCCGCCCGAGGCCCAGTAGCGTTCGGCGGTGTCGAGGTCGGCGGTGATCCAGAACACGACCGTCATCGCGACGTGCTTGAAGCGGGGCCAGGACAGCTCGGCGAGGAGCTGGTCGTAGGAGCTTCCGAGTGCTGCCTTGTACAGGTCGAGTTCGGCGTCGTCGTCGAGTACCTCGGCCTCGGGCGTCTCGCCTCCGGCGGCGAGCCGGGTGGCGAGGGTCATGATGCGTTCGATGCGCAGGCCGTCCTCGGCGGAGGGGCCCTCGATGCGGTAGACCTCGCCGTTCGGACCGGCGGGTAGTTCGATGGCGTCGTCGAGTGCCGTGTCCAGCGCGGCGAACTGGCGCGCCATCAGGCGAGCGGGTTCGTGATCGGGATGAGCGGGCCGTCGCCGGTCAGGGTCACCTTGACGGTGTCCAGGTCGGTGTAGGCGCCGCCCTGCGGCTCCCACGTGACCAGCGCGCGGCCCTGGTAGGCCTCGGGCAGGCCGTTGCGGTCCATGTACCGGAGCTGCACGTAGGAGGCGCTGCCGGAGGCGAACGCGGCGAGGCGGAGCTGCTCGTGCGTCGGCACGTACGTCTTCGCGGTGTCATCGATCTTGCGGTTGATCGTGAGCTCGATGCTCCACTCCTGGCCGGTCTTGGTGTTCTCCTTCCACCCACCGGAGTCGTAGGTCGAGCTGTCCTCGATGTTCGGGGGCATCTTCGCCGTGAACTCCGAGATGCCGAAGACCTGCTGCCAGTCCGGCGTTGCGGTCGTTCCGGCGTTGAGTTCCAGCCGCCAGCGGCGGGCGAGTGCGGTGGTGTCCGTGGCCACGGTCCCCTCCTAGGGGTCGAGGTTCGCGCCCGCCGGGCGCGAGACGTTCAGGTAGTAGTTCGCGGTCAGTTCCATGCGGTCCCGCGAGTCGGCGCCGATCCACGCCTGGGAGTTGCGCCAGATCAGTGGGCACTTGATGCCGCCGACCACCGCGTGGGCGCGGTTGTGGAGCAGATCGAAGACACCGTCGGCGAGGTTGAGGACCGCCCGCGGGTCGGTGCCAGCCCGCATGCGGGCCTGCACCCCGACCACGGCCTCGGTCATCGGTCCGTCGGTGACCGGGTACGGGGTGAGGCAGATCGCCCAGTCCGGCTCGGGCGGCATCTTTGTCACTGTGATGCCGGTTTCCGCCGCAGTGTAGGCGCCGGTGGGCCGCCACGTGCCGAGGCCGGCGTCGGCCAGCATCACCGCGAGGCCCTCGGTCAGGAGCGTGGTGGTCGACGGGCCGGTCACGATCGCAGCCCCCGCCGAATCCGGGCCGCCACCAGCTCCCACACGGTGGACGACTCCGAGTTGAGGGGTTGTTCCAGGTACTTGGCCTGCCGGCCGGAGGCGTGCCGCAGGGTCATGTCCTCGTGCTGGCGAACCGCGTACGGGGTGTCATAGGAGACGGCGCCCCGCAGTGAGGACGGATCGACCGAGGCGGTACCGGAGTGCTGTAGCGGGCCCTCGTCCAGCGGCACCAGTGCGGTGGACTGGGCGAGGACGTGCTCCATGCCGTCCATGAGGCCCTGCGCGGCCGCGGCCCGGAACTCCGAGGTGACCTGGTTGAGGTTGAGCGTGAGACGGACGCGTCCGGCCACCAGCGGCCTCCTCTATTCGAGCTGGATCTCCAGGTGGGACGGCACCGGGAGGGTCCCGCCGTCGCGGCGCAGGGCCTGGATGACGACGGTGGTCCGGCCGGTCGGCAGGGTGACCCGGGACAGCGGTGGCGCCACCGTCGCCAACGGCGCGTAGGCGGTACCGCTGCTGGTGGTCTGATCGCCGGCCGCCGACCGGACCGTACGCGTCTGCTCATCGACGAAGCACCGCACGACCGCGGGCAGCCCGTAGACGTGCCCGTAGGCGCCGGTGCCCTCATACGGCTCCACGGTGATCGAGTGCTGCAACAGCCAGCCAGGCAGGCCGCTCACGGAGCGAACACCGACCCGAACAGCATCCGGTCCGGAGTCAGATCCGGTGACCGCAGGGCGTCCCAGGCCTGCGGGGCAACCTGCCGGGCTGCCGAATCGGAGCCGTCCGGCAGACCGCTGGAGCCCGCCCCGCGGCCGAGCGACACCGACCCGATGGAGACGCTGCCCCAGCCCGCACCCGACGCGCCGGTCGAGTCCCCGACCAGGCCCCACCAGGCAACCTGACGGCAGGTGGCCCGCCGGAGCGCCTCAATGACGACCGGATCGGTCGGCATGCCCGTGCTATCGACCTGGTAGCAGGCTGTCCGTAGCACCAGGGCGTCGAGCATCTCGGAGGCGTCGGCCAGCAGCCGTTCGGTATCGGCTCCGGGTGCCTGGCCGGTAACGGCCTGGTAGTCGCTGGTGGTGGCGTACACGCGGGCCACGGCCACCTCCCTCCGGTCTACGCGGGGTCGATCAGCCCGGCCGTCACCGAGGCGGCGGCCGACCAGTCGATGTAGACCTTGCCGTTGACGGGCTGCCGGGCAACCTGGGCTTCGAGGATGACGGCGGTCGCACTGGCCGCGACTGTGACGGTGCGGTCCGGGATGGCCAGGCCGTCCACGGTGGTTGCGGACTTGATGGTGGCGGTAATGCTGGCACCGCCGCCGTTGCGGACCACGAGGAGCTGACGGCCCCGGTAGGTCCACTGGTTGCCGTTGGTTCCGTCGACCGCGGTGAGGTTGAGTGTGGAGATCGGCGTGGACGCGTTCACCTGCTGCGCGGCCGGTAGGTCAGTCCTGGGCATCGGCCGCTCCCTTGCTGGCGGGCTTGCGCGCGGTCTTGGCCTGCGGCTCGGGCAGCGGGATGTGCGGCAGCTCGACCGGCCGGAACACCCCGCCAGTGGCAGCCTTCGGGGCGTCCTCGTCCGGGACGGCCGGATCGATCGGGTGCCAGTTGTCCAGCAGCTCCAGCCGCGGGTTCGGCTCGTCGGACCGGGCGATCTGCCCGGTGTTCTGGTTCCAGTACGCGTACGTCACCAGGGGCTCCGTTCAGGTCAGGGGGCGAGCGGGCCCTGGATGAGGACGGCGCGGTTCGGGTCCAACGTCTTGGTGCCGTACAGGGTGTCGACGCTGACCGTGGTCTGCTTGTACTTGATGTCGTAGGCGTAGACGACGCGCAGGGCGAAGCCCTCGAACGACATGATCGCGGCGTCCTGGGCGCCCGGCGGGATCTCCAGGGTTCGGGTGACGAGGGCGAACGCGGTCTTGTGGAACGCGAGGTCGACCTCGGTGGTGGGCTGCCCGGTGGTCGGGGTTCCGGCAGGTCCGGCGATGTTCTGGGTCATGTACGGGTCGAACCCGGAGGCGGTGGAGCCGAACTGGGCCTGCTCCAGGCCGACCGTGCCGCCGCGCTTCTCCGCGGACCGCCAGATCTTCTCCGCCATCCAGCGGGCCTTGGTGCGCGGGCCGACCACGACACGCCGCTCGTCCATCGGCACGTTCTTGGTGTCGAGCACCTCGCCGGCCTGGATGAGGACGCGGGAGTCCGACCACGGGTACGCCCCGTTGTAGCCCTGATAGTCCTCGCCCGCGGCATTCGCGGTGGCGTTGCCGATGGTCTGCACGACGTCGGAACGCAGGGCGAGCAGGTCCCTGTCGAGCTTCTCAGCGATGGCCTTCATCATCGGGTCGAGGATCTGCGTGCCGAAGTCGTTGATGTTCAGGGCGAGCTGCTCGGTGGTGACGACCGCGGACACGTCCGGCATGTGGTTGAGGGTGACCGCGACGCCGGACTCGGTGATGTTCTGCGGCACGATGCCGGTCGAGCGATTGAACTCGGAGGCGGTGAACGTGGCCGGCTTGCGGACGGTGATGGTGTCGCCCACGCGGCCCTGGAAGTCGGCCTCGTAGTCGCGGTGCACGAGGTTCGCCATGACCGTGTTCTCGTACAAGGTCGCGAGCGCTCGCGTGGCGATCATGCTCGGGGTGAGGAAGGTGTTGGCCACGACGGCCTCCTATCTAGGGGTCAGCGCCGGCCCTTGCGATACGCCTCGCGCTGGGCCTCGACGCTGGAACTGGTGGACTTGGGCTTGTCGCCCGTGGAGCCGTTGAAGTCGGTGCTGCCGCTGTCGGTCTTGGCCGGGGCGGCGGCCAGCTTGGGGTTGTCGGCGACGGCGGCCTTGATGGCCTCGCCGACCTTCGCCGTGAACTTGTCGTCGGCGGGGTCGAGCTTGGCGAGCTGGGCCATGAACGCCCGGGAGTCGGTGAGCGCGCCCGGGTCGGCGCCGTGCGTCGCGGCCCCCCTGAAGACCGCCAGTTCGACGGCGGTCTCGCGGTGGGCAGAGGTGACCCGCTCGATCTCCGCGGTCAGCTTCGCCGGGTCGGGCGGGGTGTCCTTCTCGTCCTGCACGAGGCCGAGGGCCCTGCCGAGCTCCTGCACCAGGGCGGTTCGGGCCTCCTGGGCCGCGGTGGCCTTGGCGTCGTTGCGCTCCTTGCCGACCTGCTTGCGGGCATCGGTCAGTTCCTTGGTGAGCCGGGCGATCTCCGCCGCCTGATCGTCACCCGCCCCGCCCTTGGCCGGCGGCTTCGGCTTCGCGCTGTCGTCGGTGCTGTCCGTGCCGTCGCCCTCGGTCCCGCTGCCGCCAGCATCGGATCCGCTGCTGGCAGTCTCACTGCCGGTGGCGTCGCCGTTGGAGCCGGAGTCGCCGCCGTCCCCTCCGTCCGCGTAGAGGAACGGGGAGAAAGGGGCGTGGCCGTAGGGGTGGGCCCAGCCGGTGCGGGGCAGAGTGGAGCGTCGCATCGTGCCCTCCTGGGGCGCGTCGGGGCCGACTCCTGGCCGGCCTGGAGTGGCCCGCTCCTGGCGGGCCGTGGTTCACCCGGCCGCACCCGGCGGCCGGAAGCTCAGCGGGCGCTGCCCGTCTGCTCGCGGTGGCTTTTGCGTGGCAGGCCGTCGGTCTCGGCGAGCAGGTCACGTACGCGGCCCTGGTACTCGCGGACCTTGGCGTTCGCGGCCTTGCGCTGGTCGTCGTCCATGGCGGCCGCGGCCCGACGCTTCCAGGTGCGGATCTGCCGTTCGAGGTAGCGCTGTTGCTGGGTCTGCTCGTAGCTCGCCCGGTCCTCCTGGGCGGGCGGGCGCTGGGTGACGCCGGGCAGGTAGGCGCTGACCCGGTGGCGGCAGTTGGGGTGTTGCAGGCCGGCTGCGCGGGCGTCCGCGAGGGATCCGGCAATGTGCACGGTCACCGTGCGGTCGTCGGCGGTGGCGTGCTGCACCTCGACGGTTCGGGCGCCCGAGCCGCCGATGGAGAGGACCTTGCGCTCCCATGGGCGGCAGAGCGGGCACTCCTCGGGTGAATCGGACACGACGACCAGGTCGAGGCCGGCGGCCTCCAGCCGGTCGGTGTGCGCCTGGACGGCAGCCTTGCCGACGGCCGATCGGGTGGCCATCTCCGCGTACGAGGCCATGTCCCAGGAGCGGCCGGCCTTGTCGACGAACCCGGTCACGCCCCGCTGGGCAAACTTTGCGAGCGCGCGGGCGGCGGCCTGGCGGCGGGTCTCAGCGCCCGTGAGCGCGGAGGCGGCAGCCTCGGCCACCGTCTGCCGGTACACGTCTACGCTGACCCGCAGCACTCGCTGGTACACCGGCCCGGTGTCGCCGACGACCGCGGCGGCAAGGCGGTCCACGACGGCCGCCCCGGGCAGGGCCTCGGCCGCTGCAGCGGTCTGCCCGACCGGCAGGGCGCCGAGTTCGGCAACGGCCGCCTGCTGGCCGCGCTCGTACGCCTGTGAGATGGCCTCTCGCAGGGCGCCGTCCGTGTCGGTCTGGAGTCCGTCCAGCAGTGTGCGGATGCCCTGTTGGAAGTCGCCGAGGCCGGCGAGCTTCTGGTTCACCCACATCGGGCTGTCGATGCCCGCAGCCAGGTCCGTACGCAGGCGTTCCAGGAGGGCAATCTCGGCCTGCTCGTACAGGGAGCCGACAGTACGGGCGAGATCCTCGGCCATGTCCGGGGATACCGGCATGCTGGCCTCCTACGGGATAAGGCCGGTCTGCATCGGGTCGGGCACGGCCTGCCCGGTCTCGGCGTGGATCGCCGCGACCTCGGTCTGCACGCGTGTGTCGTCCCACTCGGGATGCTGCATGCGAACCTTGGTCTCGGTGCTCGCAGCCTTGGCCCGTTCCAGTACTTCGGCAGTGTTGGCCAAGGTGAGGGCGTCCTCCTGGATTCCGTCCTGGAACTCCACGAGGGGGCGCTGGCTCCAGTCCGCACCGGAGCGGTACAGGTCGGCGTCCATGGCGAGCAGGGCCTGGATGACGTCGCCCAGGCCCGGCCGCCAGGACAGGATCTTGTTGCCGCGGGTGGTCTCGCTCCGCTGACCCTTGGCGCTGACCTCGGTTGCGGTGACCGCCACTTCGCCGTCCGAGCCGAACGTCTGCTCTGAGTAGCCCGCACTGCGAACGATCTTCTTCACTAGGTCGTCGCAGGTGTCCTTGTGCTCCTGCACGCGGATGTCGAACTGGACCAGGGTCAGCGGACTCTCGCCGGGCTTGGTGAGCATGTCCAGGCCGGTGTACATCTCCTGGGCCGGGTTCCAGTAGCCGCCGCGGCCCGGGCCGAGGGACTGCATCATGGCGTTCGGGATGACGGCCCGGCCGGCGCCGAGGCGCAGGTCGCGCATCCAGGAGGCGTGGGCTTGGTCGAGGTCGTCCATCAGGTTTTCGATGCCGTCGAGGTCGGAGCGTCCGAGGTTGGACAGCAGCGGCAGGGAGCGCCAGCGGCGGGTGGGCTGGTTGGGGACGTAGGCGATGCCGAGCCGCGGGTAGGCGGTGGGGATGCGGCCCTGGTCGTCGACCTTGGCGGCGAGCGGGGCGGTCTCTTCCTGGTCCTCCAGCGGCACGGGGTGGCCGAGGCGGTCGTCGGTGCCCTGGTAGAGGCCGTGGAGGATGACGCCGGGCTCGTGGCGTTCGAGGTGGCGCCAGACCTGGCCGTCCTCGCACTCGACGACCCGCCAGAACGTGACGGCGCTGAGCCTTCCCCAGGTGAACTCGGGCAGGGCCCGGTCGGGGTGAACGATGTCGAGCCACGGGGCGTCGGCGAGCGTGACGTCGGCGACCGGTCGCAGGTACACCCCGCCCAGGGCTGCGGCCAGCTCGGCGGCGCGCAGGAGCGTCGCGTGGAAGCGGTCCCCGCACACCGAATCGATGCGGGCCTGGGTGGCCTCGGAGTCGGTGACGCTGACCCTGGGCGGTTCGCTGAACAGCAGGTTGGCACTGGCGGAGCAGATGTCGCCGGCGATCGGAATGTGGGTGTGGGAGCGGAGCTCACCGGGTGCGGGCGGGGTGCCCCACCACCAGCGGGAGATCCGGCCGAGCATTCCGCCCCGGTACTGGCTGTTCTTCGGGTCGGGCATGCCGTAGGTGCCGCCGCCACCGTAGAGGGCGGTGAGCCGCTGCGGGTCACCGGACCACCAGGTGTCCCACTCGTTGATCGCCTTGAGGGCGGGGGTGATGCGCCTCGGCGGCCAGCACATGTCGTCATCATCCGGCAGGGGCATCGGCCGCCTCCTTGGGGTCTCGGCGTAGGTCGGGATCCATCCGGTCGGCTCGACGTCTCAGTGCTTCAGCCCCTACGGGGTTGGCCTCTTCGTTGGCCATTTGCCGCAACTGAGCGGCGATGTAGCGCATGTACGGCGGGCAGTTCTGGCGGGCTTGTTCGAGGCCGTGCTCGTGGGCGTAGGCGGCCTCGTACTCCTCGTAGCTCTGGGCTGTCACGGCCGCCTCCTCACGTCAGGCCGCCATCTCCAGCGGGGTGATCAGGTGCGGGCGCCACAGTGCCTCGGTGGTGGTGATGGCGTACCGGCCGCCGTCGAGCGAGTGGTCGGCGACCTTGATGGGCTTGTCCTTGCCCTCCTCGGTTGCCTTCGGGTCCCACGAATAGCCAGGCGCCTCGTTGATGAACCCCTGGCAGTGGTCGGACACCAGGAGCTGCCCCTGGGCAAGGAGCGTGGCCAGCAGCGAAATGCCGCGGGAGACGTCGTTGTCGGCTTCCTGCGCGGTCACGCCGTCCTGGTGAAGCTGCACACGGAAGCTGGCGGCGGCAGGGTCGACGACTACCCACTCGGGAGTGTGTCGTTGGTCGGCCATCCACTGCCGGAGGGATGCGGACAGCTGGCCGTCGGTCAGCCGCTGGTGGCCTTGCTGCGGGTCGTGGCGCCACTCGTCTACGAGGTACAGGCGGCGATCTACTCCGAGGCCGAGTAGCAGTCCGGTCGACGGATTGGTGGTGCCGTAGTCGACGCCGAGCGCGAGCAGGCGCTGCATTGCGGGTACCCGGCCGGCCGGAACGACGTGCCGCTCCGGGTCCCACATGTCAAAGACCGCGCCTTCGGCGGCGACCCAGGCACCGTCGATCATCCGCCGGTACCAGAGCCCGACGTACTCGGACTTCAGCGCGGTGACGTAGGCAGGTGCCAACGAGGGGTTGTCGTTGAGCGTGAAATGCCACGCTTGCAGGTCCAGCTGGGCCCGTCGGTCGAGGAACTTCCGCTTCAGCCAGTGGGCGGGGCTGTCCGGGTTCGTGGTGGCGAACAGCCGGGCGCCCGGGACGCTGAGGCGGCCGAGGAGCTGGTTCCAGAACCCCTCGGGCAGCAGGGTGGCCTCGTCCACGTAGGCGAGTGAGGCGGTGAGGCCACGCAGTCGGCCCTCGGCACGGGCGTCGGAGGCGCCGATCAGATGGATCGTGCGGCCCAGAATGGTGGCGGTGGTGGCGCCGCGGGTGTGATGAACCTGGTGGGCGAGCGGGCCAAACAGCTCGATGGTCTGGAGCGGGTCGAGGACGTTGCGCTCAATCGTTTGCAAGCTGCGGCCGACAATCACGATCAGGCCGGCCGTCGGCGCGGTGGAGATCGCAATCAGGAACGCCAGCAACGAGGCGATGGTCTTACCGGACCGAATTGCCCCGGACCAGATGTTGATGCGGGCCGTGGCCTGCGCGATCGAGCGAAGCTGCTTACGGGAGAGCGGGAGCTGGTCGAGCATCAGCCCTCCTCGCCGGTGTCCTCCTCCGCGTAGCGCGCGATGCCGGCCGCGAGCGAGCCGAGCATGGACAGGGCTTCCTCAGCGCCGGTGCCGGCCTTCGGGGGGACGAGCTTCAGCGAGCGGTCGATGGCCATGCCTGCGGCGCCGAGCAGGGCCTTCTTGTCGGCGGGCGGCGGCTCGGACAGCTCGTGTTCGTTGTACTCGTTGTCGCGGCCGCCGAACGCGTACACCGTGGCGGGTTCCCAGAGCTGGGCACGGAGCCGTTCGGCGTCCTCGTGGAGCTGGTGGGCGAGGTCAACGCGCCGAGCTTCGAGGTCAATGCGACGGGCCTCGGTGGCCACCTGTACCTGGCCGGATCGTTCGAAGCCGAGCCCGGCAGCGTGGACGGTCTCGGTGACAACGCGGGCGGATCGGTCGACGCGGCGCATGATCTCGTTGCGGCTGAGGCCCTCGGCTTGGAGGCGGAGGATCTCGGCGCGGACCTCGTCGGTGACGGGGCCGAGGTTACGTCCGGGCACGGTCACCTCCTCGGGGGTCAGGTGTCAGCCTTGCGGCAGCCAGGGGTTGATGGCGCCGATCCACTGCCGGGCCATGGTGAGGTAGGCGGCGTCAAGGGGGTGGGTGCCGTCGGCGGTCCAGTGGGTGCTGATGGGCCGCATGTCGGCGGCGACGACCCGGCCGGTGTTCTGGCGTGCGGCGACGACGTTGTCGACCCACCCGTTGATCTGGCCGGTGCCGGCGTCCAACGCAGGGTTGCGGTAGTGGGCAAGGCGGGCGCAGGCGACGCGGACGGTCGGGGTGGATGCGAGGAGCTGGTCGACGAACGTGCCGTAGCGGGCTTCCCAGTCCCCGGTGTCGGTGCCGATGTCGTTGGTGCCGAGGTGTACGAGGACGATGTCGGGCTGGGCGGCCGGCAGGGCAGCGAGTGCCCGGGGTGCGGTGATCCGCAGGGTCTTGCCGCCCTCGGAGATGTTGGTGATCTGGGTGGCGATGCGGCGGCGGGCGAGGAGGTCGGTCAGCCACGTGGGATAGCCCTGGCCACCTTGCCCGTTGCCGTAGGCGTCCATCTGTCCGCTCGCGCCGGCGGCGGCGCCGATGCCCTGGGTGATGCTGTCGCCGACGCACATGATCCGCACGGTGGCGGTGGGCGGTGCGATGGTGGCGCGGAGGTTGGCTAGGTTGTCGCGCAGGTCGGCGAGGAGGGTGGTGGTGCGCTGCTCGATCGCGCGCGTGTTGTAGCTGGCGAGGTCGTGGTCCCAGGGGATGCTGTCGGGCCCGTCGACCCATCCGTTGCTGGTGGCGCCGATGGCGAGGGCGCATGCGGTGTCGGGGCTGTACGGGGCGGGCGTGGTCATGGGGCTCCGTCCTCGGTGGTCAGGCTGCGGCTTGTCCGGGTCGCCAGCCGGGTCGGCGGCCGCCGCGTGCGGGCCGGTCGGCGCCACGTTGCCAGGTGTGCAGCTCGGCCTTGGCGACGGTGGGCAGGTGGTAGAGGTGGGGGCCGCCGGGGATTGGCAGGGCCTCGATCAGGCCGAGCATCGCCCACTTCTTCACTGCGGACTCGCTGATGCCGAACGCCTGGGCGGTGCCGGCCCGGTCGGCGAGGTCAGCCGGGTTGATGTCGGCGAGCGGCGGGTTGGGGTAGCGAACCACGGCACCTCCCCGGGCAGCACGAAGGCCCCGCGACGTTGGTCTGCGGGGCCTTCGGGGCGTTTCTGGGCAGGGGCTACCTGCTGCAACGCAGGTTACGACGGGCGGCGATCAAGCGCAAGCGGCGGCCTCAGGGCCGGTGAGTAGGACGTCCATGCGGCCTCCCCGAGAATGCCGAAGGGCCCGACGTGTGTCGGGCCCTTCGTGATGCGGACGCACCTGTGGTGCTGTCGCCAGCGTTGCACAAGCGCCGATCTTGTGCGAGCGGCTACGTCAGCCGCATGGGCTCCAGCGACCAGAACACGGTCACGATGTTCTGGACCGACAGGCCGTGATCGTGCAACACCTTGGACAGGACCTGTCGGTAGACATCCTGACGGGTCTGCCGGGGGCCGGGCACAATCTCGCCCTCTGCGCTGAGCTGCCGCAGGCTAGCTGAAGACGTGTGCTGCAGGGTGATGACCCAGTGATATGACATGGCGTCCTCTCAGTTCTCGGGCTGGGGCTGGGGCTGCGGGGCGGGCTGGGGCCAGATGGTGCTCTCGCCGCCTCCGCGCGAGAGAACGATCGGCTCGGGCTGGTCGGGCTGCTGGTCGGTGCCGTTGGCGTAGGCCATGATGTTGGTCTCCCTGCTCTGTGTTGGGTGGTGGAGGCCCGGGGCGGCCGGCTGGGCTGGCAGGCTGTGGCGGCCGCCCCGGGGCGTGGTCAGCGGCCGGTGCAGGCCGCGGCGTGGGCACGGGCGTCGGCGTCGCTGCCCATCTTCATGAGCGTGTCGCAGCCGGTGCAGGTGTAGCCCTCGTTGCCGCGGTCGTCCTGGCGCATGTAGACGGTGCCGCCGTTGCTGGTGGGGTACTTGGCGGTGGTGGTGATGGCCATGGGGTTCTCCTCGGGTTCGTGGTGGTTGGGTTGCTGCGAGGTGTGGTCAGGCCGGCAGGAGCTCGTACAGCCGGGCGATGCGGGCGCGGGTCTCGCGGATCTTCTGGTGCAGGAGGCGGCGCTTGGCCGCGTCGTAGGCCTCGTCGACGAACGCCTGCTGGAGCTGGGAGAGGCGGCCCTCTGCAACGGCAATCGCTGCGGCGCGGATCTCGTCCTCGGTGATGCCGAGGGCCATGGCGTCGTCCACGGCGCGGAGGGTGGTGAGGCGGTCGGTCAGGCAGTCGGGTCCGCTGTGGTCGAGGACCTCGCGGGCGGCAGCCTCAATGGCTTCGGCCTTGTTCATGGGGTTCTCCTTGGTCGGGCTGGTAGACGGTTGAAGGGTCGGTTGGTCAGGCGGCGCCGACCGGGCGGACGATGATCGTCCGGGCGGGGTTGTCGGGGTCGGCGCGCATGACGAACCCCTCTCGGGTGGACCACTCGGTGGCGTTGTTGTGGTTGTTGTTGTTGCTCTGACCTGGCACAACAACGGGGCCGGGAGCGCTCTCGGAGGGGGAGGGGAGCGGGGGCACGTCGTCGTGGTGGATGCCGGGCACGCTGACGCCGGCCACCTTCACCCCGTCGCGGACCCTGATGCCGGCCTCCTGGAGGAGCGCCCGGACGGCCCTCCCGGACCGCTTCCAGAGGGGGTGTTCGGCGGCCAGGTGGGCGGTCAGGATGGTGAGGGCGACGTGGGTGCCGTCGGCCCCGAGGAGTGCCACCGTGCGGCGGGCGTCGGCGGGGGTCGGGGCGGTCGCCGCGGGGGTCTCGACGGGTGCCTCGGCGGGGGCCTGATCGGGGGTCGGCGAGGGCTGCTCCGCGACGTCCTCGGCGGCGCCTCGCTCGGCCCCCTCCTCCTTCTCTTCGGCGGCCTTCTTGCCGGGGGTGGGGGCGTGGATGAGGGCGGCGATCCACCACCCGCCGATGGCGAGGCCGATGCCGGGCTCGATCAGGTCACGGGCCAGCGACCAGACGAGGGGGCCTCCGACGACCAGGAGCAGGGCGGCCGCGCCGGCGGAGTCCCCGAAGTGGCTCCGTGCCTCCTTGCGGGCGGCCTTGGCGAGGTCGAGTTCGATCTGGCGGGCGGCGACGGCGGAGGCCTCCCGGGCCTGGATCATCGAGGGGCGCTTGGCGGGGTCGGCTTCGGCGAGCTTCTTCCTGAACGCGGCCTCGGCGTCGATGGCGGCCTGGGCGTCCAGCTCGGTCTGCCGGGCCCGAAGAGCCGCGGCTTTGGTGCGGCGCTCGCGTTGGGGGGCCGTCAGCTTGCGGACGAGGACGGGGGTGCCAGTGAGCAGGCCGGTGACCGGCCACACCAGGGTGGCGACGATCCGCATCCGGTGGCCGGGGACGGCCCGTTCGGTGGGGAACAGCTTCTCTGGGATCAGCTTCTCCATGGCTCAGACCACGACCGAGGTGAGCAGGCTGGTGAGGAACGAGCCGGGGATGACCCACAGTCCCCCGGCGTAGACGAACAGGCTGGGGCTGATGGCGCCGAGGAGGGCGTCCTTCCAGGCGCGGGGCGCGAGCCCGAAGACAGCGATGGTGGCGAGGGCGGCCGTGGCGCCGGGCTTCCACTCCCCGACGGCGGGGTTGCCCTGGAACGCGTCGTTCAACTGCTGGCCGATGCTGGGCAGCTGCTGGAATGCGGCGCCGGCGTTGGACGCGAGCAGCCCGATGCCGTACGACCAGTAGGGCACGTGGTCCGGCTTCACGTCGATCTTGTTCTTTCCGCGGATGCCGACGTAGAGGTAGAACGTGGCGGCCGTGGCGGCGCCGCCGCTGCCCAACGCGATCAGGCTGCTCATGGGGTGGCTCCTGGGGTCAGTTGAAGAGGTGGAGGGAGGGGAGGAGCGGGCCGAGGCCGAGGGCGACGGCGAGGCCGGAGGCGACCGGGATGCGCAGGACGGTCAGGATCAGGAGGGGGCCGGGGCCGCGGACCTCGCTCACGCGCAGGCGGCCCTTGTCGCGGGTGTGGAGGTCGAGTCCCCAGCCGAAGGCGGCGGCCAGGGCGCCGACGGCCGGTCCCCCGGTGCCGAGCAGCGGAACAAGGCCAAGGCTGTAGCCGCCGACGGCACTGATCGCGGTGAGCGTGCACCAGCGCCTGAAGCGCCGGTACCGGGCGGAGCCGCCGACCTTGGCGCGGGCGGCCCACAGGCGCTGGCGGCGGGCCCGGGCGCGGGCCTCGCGCTGGTTGGCGAGCTGCTGCTGACGGTGGCGCAGGGCGCGCTGGGCGGGGGTCTCCCCGGCGGCGGCGAGGCGGGCGTCCTCCCGGGCGCGGGCCCGCTGCTTCTCGACCTCGCGCTGGGTCGCCTGGCGGGCGGCCCGGTCCTCGGGGGTCTCGGAGAGCCGGTCGGCGAGGAGGTCGACCAGGCCGACGAGGTCGTCCCGTTGGGTGGGGGCGGACGGGGTGAGGATGTCCTCGACGCGGTGCCGCTCGGTCTTCTCCTTCGGCGTCTCCCCGACCTTGCCGAGCGCGGCGTCCATCCGGGCGCGCTGCGCGGCGAGCATGGCCTCGTACTCGACCTGCTGACGGGCCGCGCGCTGGGCCGGGGTCTCGTTGAAGAGCTGGTCGATCGTCTCGCCGACCGCCGAGGCGATCGTGGTGGCCTGCTCGGCGAAGATCTCGCGGGCCGGGGCCCAGAAGGCCTCGGCAGCGGCCGCGACCGAGGCGGCCTGGACGGCCTGGCCGTGGCCGGTGCCGATCGGGACCGGGGTGTAGACGGGGCCATCCTTGCGCCACCACTCGCCGACCACGGGGTCGGAATCGGGCCCGAGCGCGCCGATGGTGGGCGGCTCGCTTGGGGGCGGGGGGATGGTCATGGTCAGCGGTCCTTCCGGGGGCCGATGCCGCCGCGGCGGAGCCAGGCTGCGGTGCCGGCGTCGATGCGGCGGATCTCGGCGTTGCGGCGGACCTGTTCGCGGGCGCTTCGGCCGGTCGGGGTGGTGCTGGCGGACTGGCCGCCGGTGAGCTTGGACCAGAGGCCCATGGCTACCTCCAGGTGAGGAGGGCGAGTGTGAGTGCGCTGAGCGCGTAGGCGCCGATCAGGCGCAGGGTGAGGCGTTCGGTCTGGTCCGCGCACCGGTAGAGGCCGGCGTAGGCGAGCACGGCGGTGACCGACCATGCGATAGCGGCAGTCATGCGTAGCCGCCGTTACCGTGGCGGCGCTCGTACTCGGCGCGCTGCCGCTCGGTCTGCGTGGCGGCCTCGGCTGCTGCCTTCTGTTCGGCCTTGCGGGCACGGCCCAGGGCGGTACGGACGTAGGCGTTGTCCGTTGCCATGCCCTGAAGGGCGAGGGCCTGGACGACCTTCTTGGGCTCGGCCTTGAGGCCACCGTTGTCGAGGTGGCGAGACATGGTGGCGATCGCGTCGGCGAGAACCATGCCGCTGACCTGGGGCGCATCACGGCGCATCGCTCGGGCGGGGTCGAGTGCGGGGTGCTCCTCGACGGCCGCGGGCTGGGGTACGCGGTCGAGCCGGACGGTGGGTACGGCGGCCCGGTCGAGCAGCAGGGCGACCTGGGGCGGGGTGACGGTGACCTGGTACGTGGCGAGGGTCTCGGCGATCTCCTCGTCGGTGGCGTCGGGGTTGGCTGCGGCAACGCGGTGGACGGCGGCGGCGGGGCCGATCTCGGCGAACTCGGCGGCAATGTCGTCCTCGGCAGTGCGAGCCGGGAGGGCTGATGCGGGCTGATGCGTGGCGGATGCGCCGCTGGTCACGTGGGCAACGGCCCGCTCACGGACTGCGGTGGTCGCCTCCTCGGCAGCAAGCGCCCAGCCCCAGAAGCCGAAGGAGGGGAGGCGGAACGCGTCCTCGCCGCGGGCGGCTCGGGCGGTGGCCCGGTCGGCGTTCCAGGCGAGGGCGGAGACGACGAGCAGGCCGATGGCCGGGGAGGCGTAGAGGACCTGGGCGGGGCGGCCGCCGTGGGTGATGTCGGCGTGGACCAGGTTGAGGTACACGGAGGTGGTGGCCATACCGAGGGTGGCGAGGATGCTGGGTGCGGCGGAGCGGGCGGCGCGGATGGCGTCGCTGGCGGACCTGAGGCACAGGTAGGCGATGCCGTCGAAGACGAGGCCGGCGGCGACGGCCAGTTCCTTCGGGACGCCGTAGTGCCTGGCAACGGCGTAGAGGGACCAGGCGGCCATGAGTGCGGCGGCGGTGCGGACGAGGGCCATGACGGCGTGTCGGCCGATGTTGGCGGCGGCCGTCCGGGCCCAGTCGGGCGGGGTGGTGGTCATGTTGGTGTGCTCCGGGGAAGCGGGGCGGTCAGTGGTAGGCGTACGCGCGGTACTCGGCGGTGTCGTCGGCGAGCCGGTCCCGGCAGTCGACGCACTCGGACTCGCGGCCCTCGTTGGGCTCAGCGGCGTCGGTGTGCGGGCAGCCGGCCAGCATGTCGGCGGTGATGAGGCTGAGCAGGTCGGCGGTGGCGGCAGGCATCAGGCGGCCTCCGTGAACAGCGCGGCGGCGTACGGCCTGGTGGCCTTGTAGGACCAGAGGCCGGCGGTGAGCGCGGGCGCGTCGGGGGCGTAGACGTACACGGCGATCCAGCGGTTGGTGGTGCGGTGCTGAACCCAGGCGCGGTGGGCGTCGTGGCCGGTGACGGCGCGGTGGGCCTTGGCGACATGCCGGCCGTACCAGGACTGCTGGCCGTCGGGGAGCTGGATGCCGAGGCGGGTGAGGTGGTCACCGGTGCGGATGATCTGGCCGCGGTCGAGGGCGGCCTGGTAGCGGCCGTTGAGGGTGGCGCACTGGATGTGGCGGCCGGCCTGGCGGGCCTGGTTGGTGTTGCGGGTGCGGGTCTTGGCGGTGGTGCGCATCGGGTTCCTCCCCTTGGGGGTGGCGCTGCTGCTTGCCTTCGCCCATACTTGCATCATGAAGTTGCAACGTCAAGATGCATCACGAGGTGGCATGTGTCGGCTCTATCAGCGACGGAACAGGGCGTGGCATCATCGGGGCATGACCAGCACTGATGACCAAAAGGCGGCACGCGCCCGGCTCGCCGAGCTCAGTGCTGCCTACACGGAGGCCGAAGCCAAACTGGAGGAAGCCCGCGAAGCGCTAAACGCCGGCATCGTGGACGTGCTCATGGCTCGCACGCTCGGGCCTTCCGAGGTCACCCGCCTTGTCCCCTATGAACGCCAGCATGTTGGCCGGATCGGCAAAGCCGGCGGTGTCCCCCCGCTACGTGAGCGCACCGTCGTCAGCGCGAAGTCGAAGCCGCAGTCCTGACGCATCACCGCGCATCACGGCCCCGCCCGGAGTATCCGAGCGGGGCCGCTTCATGCCCTTGACCTGCGGCGCATCCGCCGCGCATCACCGGCGCATCACGCTGGTTGGCCCGGCGATCATTGGCAACTCAGGCCGCGGCCAGCTCCTCAAGGACCTGCTCGGCGCGGTCGGCGTACTCCTGCTCGCTGCGGACGGAGCGGCAGTCGTCGTTGGTGCACTCGCGCATGCCGTCGGCCCGGATGGTGATGGTGAGGTGCTGGCAGGTGGGGCAGACCTGCCGCCGGGCGGGGGCCGCTATGGGCTGGCCAGCGGCCCGATTGAGGTGGTCGTGGAGTTGGCCGATCTCGTCGGCGAGGTCCCGGGCGTACGGGCGGCCTGCGGCCCAGTCGAGGTGGAACAGCAGCACCTTCACCGCGCGGCTGACGGTCCGCTCCCAGTCGTGGCCCGCGGGTCGGACCCAGCCGGACCAGTCGTTGGCGGCCTGCCGGTCCTCGAGGACGGTGCGGGCCCAATCGACGAGGAGGTCGAGGCCGGGGGTCTGGTCCTGGTCGCCGTGGTCGTCGTGCACGCCGGCCTCGGCGGTGGGGCCGATGAGGGACAGCACGTCGACCCGGCAGGGCAGGGGCGCGGTGCGGGTGGCGCCGGAGACACGGGCCCCACGCCGGCCGGAACCGGGCTGCAACGCGAGGTGAGCGAGGACTATCAGCTCGGGGAGCTGGCCGAGCTGGGTACGGAGGCGGTCGAGGTGCGGGGTGGGGAGCATGCCGGTCTCCTGGCGCTGTGCGGGTGGTGGGTTCAGCGGGTGAGCTGGTAGTCGGCCACGTCGTCGGGGCAGGTCATGGCTGGGCCTCGGCCCCGAACCCCAGCTCGGTGGCGAGCTTCTGCATGGCGCGGTCGTAGTCCTGTGCGGCCCGCACGGAGTGGGTCAGCGCGGCAAGGAGGTCTCCGGCAGACGAGCGGGATGTGTTGAGGGCTCGGATGGTGCCGCAGGGCCAGCGGACGGCGTCGTCCTCGGAGCCGCAGGTGGTGCATGCCTGGCTGATGGGCCCGTATGCGCCGGGGGTGGGGTCGTCGTCGGGGCCCCAGCCGGTGTAGCCGGTGACGGGCTGGTGAAGTGCCCGGACGGCGGCAATGCGGGCCTCGGCGGCGTGGAGCTGCTTGGCGAGCTGCTGCTGGTAGGCGCTGGTCATGCGACACTCCTGGGGCTGAGGGCCCGCTCGACGGCGGCCGGGTCGAGCGTCCAGCCCACGGGGACTGTGGAACGGCCGGCCTGGATGGTGACTGGTTCGGCTGCGGCGCAGAGCGCGCGAACCCGGGCGGCGGCCTCCTGGGTGGCGTTGCCGAGGACGTCGATCTCGCCGAGGCGGGAGGCCAGGACGACGGCGTGGGCCCGGTCGTTGGCGCCAAGGCGGCTGCTGGCCCCGTTGAGGTGGACTTTCACGGTGGCGGCGGCGATGAACAGGCGCTCGCCGATTTCGGCGTACGTGAGTCCCTCGGCGGCGAGGGTGAGGATCTGTCGCTGCCGTTCGGTGAGGCGGGTCACGGCTGCGGCTCCTCGACGAGATGGACCGTGGCTCCCATCCGGTGGAACGCCTCCTGCACGTCGCTCGCGGTGGCGTCGGCGAGTGCCGCGGCGAGCCGATCGACAGCGGTGAAACGCCCCCTTTCGCCTGTGGTGGGCGACGCGTCGACAATGAGGTCGCGGATCTGCTCGTCCCGGCCGAGCCAGACAAGGAGGCTGACGAGGGCGTGGGAGTGGAGGCCGATGTCGTCGCGCTGGAGCCGGGTAAAGAGCGCGCCAGTGGTACATCCGGTGATGCGGGCGACGCCACGCCAGGAGAGGCCCTCGGCACGTCGCTTCTTGTCGAGGGCGGCCCAGAGGGTGGGACCGTGGATGCGGTGGCTGGTGCGGGGAGTGCTGGTCACGGCTGCGGCTCCTCGTGGTCCGGCTGGGTTCCGTGGACGGCGGGCCGCACCGCGTAGTACTCGATGGTGTTGCCGTAGCGGGCCCAGAGGATGGGGGGCCGTGTGCCGGTGGCGGGGGTGATGCCGATGTCGTCGGGCAGGTCGGGCATGGGGAGCCTCCGGAGGGTGGCGATGCGGCAGGCCCACCAGAGGATGAGGGGGCTGCATGTAGCGAGGACGGCCAGGTTGGTGGTCATGTGCGCCTCCAGGGGTGGAGTGCGAGGAGGGCGGCTGCGAGGCCGGCGCCGAGGAGGGCGCCGGCCAGGACCAGCCACGGGGACACGGTCACGCGGTGGCGGTTCTGGTGTAGGTGGTGGTCGTTCCGAGTCGGCAGTTCGATTGGCCGCAGCCGACGAACTGGAAGGCGTGGCGCCCCTCGGTCCAGGTGAAGCGCTCGTGGCCGATGGCACGGTGATGTGTGGCGCACCAGGCGGTGATGATGACCTTGGCGCCGATGGGTGGTGGGGCAAACGCGGTGGCGGTCACTTCTGGCCGCCGTCCTGGCCGAGCACCGCGCGGGCCACCGCGAGGGCGGGCTCGTCGTCGGGGATGTCCTGCCCGGCGAGGGCTTCGGCGGCCTGGTCGAGCATGCGGGCGATGGCGAGGCCGGTGGCGGGGTCCATGGTGGCGATCCACTCGCCGTACGGTCGGATGATGGCGGGCACTCGGGTGTGGCCGCCGACGGAGGCACGCGTGCCCGCGATGGTCTTGCCGTCCTGGGCGCAGACGGAGCCGGAGCCGCCGTACTCGGGGCTGTCGCGCCGCTGGATGTAGGTCCAGTGGGGGCTGCCGTGGGTGGCGGCAGAGGCGTAGAGGTCTCGGAGCCGCTGGGCTGCGGCGGTGAGCAGGTCGGCGGGCTGGTCGGTCACGGTGTGCTCCTCGGGTAGGTGGGGCCTGCCGCTGGGTGACGGCAGGCCGGGGCAGGGTCAGTTGCGGTACTCGGTGTAGGTGATCTCGAACTGGTTCTCGTTCATGACCTCGAACTTGCCGTCTTCGTGGTGAAGGACCCAGTCGCCTTCGCTGGCCGAGTCGATCTGGCCACTGGTCATGTGTTCTGCGTCGAAGTTCAGAGCCCAGGGCTGGAAGTGGTAGCTCTGGGTCTCGGGGGTGGCTCCCAACTGCTGACACCACTCCGCAACGGCCTGGAGGTTGGTTTCGGTGAGCTGCATTGCGTCGACGACGGTGGGGTTGGTGATGTACCGGGCCACGGGTGCTCCTCGGGTTGGGCCGCCCGCGGGTTGCGGGCGGCGTCGGGCGTCAGGTGGTCAGGCGGCCGCAGGGACGGCAGGTGCGGTGGCGCGGTGCCAGAGTTCGGTGAGCGCGGCGTAGGCCTGCTGCGGGACGACACCGTTACCGCCCGCCTTCAACTGCGCGTTGCGGGCCTTGGAGGCGGTCATGCCGTCCGGCCGGGGGATGTCGGTGATCCAGCCGGCGGGGAGGCCCATCATCCACTCGACGAAGGCGGGGTGGAGGCGTCCTCGATCGTCAGTTGGCCGGGGAGCAGGCCGTCCGGTGACGTGCTCCCAGCGGCGGACCGCCGCACCGTAGATGCCCCAATCCGGTGCGCCGCCGAGGGCAACGTCAGGTCCCCCGCCGAGCCGCGCTGGTTCGGGCCGCCCTTCGCCCCGTCCGAGGCTCGCGGTGTCGGCAGGAGCGCGCCTACCAACGTCGGGTTGCCCCGGCTGTACGTGGTGCTCTGCCGGGCGCTGTCCGCCGCCACAGGGGTGGGCAGCAGCCTCGTCGCGTCGACCAGCGTCTGACCGTAGCCCGCCCCGTACGGTGTCCCGTCCGGACGGAAGTTTGCCGTGTTCCGCGAGTCGGCCACCGTGGGCGTCGGCAGCAGCGACACCGTGGTTCGCAGGTTCATCCCGCCCTGCGCTGCGTGCCCGGGGCCGGTGTGCTCCGAGCTGGTCGGCGTCGGAAGGAGCTTCAACGCCTCGTCCAGGCCGTCCTTGCCGCCGGTCTTCCAGCCGCGGGCCCTCGGTGTCGGCAGGCCACGCGAGGACGAAGATGCGGTAGCGCTCGTGCGGAGCGCCCACGGCGGACGCTGGTAGGCCGAGCCATTCCGCATCGAACCCGAGGCGGGCCAGGTCCGCGAGTACAGCTCCGAGTGCTCGCAGAACAGGCTCGTCAGGCCCGTCTCCCATGCACCACGTGCAGGGTTCCACGTCGCTGTGGGCGGGCGCGGAGAGGAGTCCACGGACATTCTCGATCACCACCAGTCGGGGTTGGAGTGCGGCTATGGCGCGGGCCATGTGGGCCCACAGGCCGGAGCGGGTCTGGTCGTTGAGGCCGGCGCGGTGGCCGGCGAGGCTGACGTCGGTGCAGGGGAATCCGCCGGTGAGGATGTCGACGGGCTCGACCTGGTCCCAGTCGACGGCGGTGATGTCGCCGTGGTTGGGGACGTCGGGCCAGTGCTTGCGGAGGATGGCGGCGGCGTACTGGTGGGGGTCTTCGGGGTCGTACTGGCAGTGCCAGGCGGTTTCGGCGCCGAAGAAAGCTTCGACGGCGAGGTCGAGGCCGCCGTAGCCGCTGAAGAGGCTGCCGATGCGGGGCGGTGTCACCTGGGTCTCCGTGGTGGTTGGCGTGGCGGCTCTTGTGGGGGCCTGTGGGCAGTGGGGTGGCACTCGGGGCGCCTGGGGCCGTGCGCGGCCGTTGTCGGTCCGGTCCTGGCCGCGTACGGGGCCTCTACGACTGCGGGTCGCGGGGCCAGCTCGCGTGGGGCCAGGCGCCGACCTGGGCGGCGTGCCAGCCGGGGTGTTGGATGATCAGCTCGCACCAGGCTTCGTCCACGGTGGGGTGGGGCGTGTTGCAGCGGGGCATCTGGTCGAGCGTGGCTTGGAGTTGTTCGATGGTCTCGCCGGTGCAGGCGAGACCGTGGTCGGCGTTGTCGAGGCGTTCGCGGAGGTTGCTGGCGCGGGTCTTGGCGGAGTGCCAGGCGGTGCGGTAGCGGTCCCGCTCGGTCTCCAGCTGTCGGACCCGGTCGAGGAGGGCTGCCTGGGTGTCGGCACGGATGGCGGCCTCGAAGCGGGCAATGTCGATGTGGAAGCCGCCGAGGAGGCCGAAGCGGCGTAGGCCGTGTCGTGCGGCAGTGAGGGCGTCGGCAGGGTTGCGGCGGGTGGCGACCCAGTTGGTGGCGAGGTCGGTAAGGCCGGGGTCGGTGAACGGCTCGGGCTGGGTCATTGGGTGGTCTCCTCGGTGGTGAGTGCGCGGGTGAGCTGGTCGTCGTCGGCGTTGCGGAGGGCGTCGGGCCAGTCGACGTAGTCGCCGGCGGCGCGGGCGTCGGCGTACTGCTGCCAGCAGTGGGTGCAGAGCGGGGTGGGGGCGTGGCCCCAGGCGGGGCTTGCGGGGTGGACGACGCGGCGTTGCTGGCAGCGTGCACACCGGGCCTCGACGGGCTGGGTGGCCATCAGGCGTTCGCTTCGGCGTGGGTGACGGTCCAGGTGCCGTTGGGCTGGCGGGTGATGGTGTCGCCGAAGCGGGCCCAAGTCCGGGGCTGGCTCTTGTGGGCCCAGATGGTGAGGCCGTCGGGGACGACGTGGCCGGCGTCGAACCGGTTGTGGACCTTGCTGTGGCCGATGGTGGTCCACAGGCGATAGAGGTTCTCGGGCGTCAGGACCCACTCGGTGGGCTGGTCGGTCACGGGGGTCTCCTCAGGCGGCGGGTTGGGTGGTGTGGACGATCCAGGCGCCGGTGCGGCTGGGGTGGGCGCCGCCGGCGACGGGGCGGCCGGTGGGTGCCGGCCGCCCGGGACGGTCAGGCGGAGTCGGTGTCGAGCGCGTCGGCGACGGACCGGATGGCCCCGATGTTCTGGGGCCGCCCCGTGTTGGCGTTCGCGTCAACTTCGCGAAGGATCGCGGAGGCGCATCGAGCGGTGTACTGGAGGCGCTGGTACGCAGCACGGAGACCCTTGACCTCAGCGATCAGGTCACCCATGTCCGTGTGGGTGAGGATGGCGGCGCCGATGGGGGCGGCGGCTTCGGCGGTGATGCTGGCGCCGACCATGAGGCCGTCGTCGAGGCCCTGAACGGTGATCAGCACTTCGGCTTGGGCGCCGGGGTAAGCGGTGACGCGGAGAATGTGGCCGTCAGGGTCGACGTAGGTGTGCGTGGTCATGGAGCAGTCCGGCAGGTCGGCGGCGGCCGGGGGCTGGTTGGGGCCGGGGATACTGGTGGGCTGCCAGATCTTGCCGACCGAAAGCTCAGTGACCCCGACGGTGCGGCGCCAGCGGTATAGCTTCCGCCCGCGTGTGCCGCTGGGGCCTGTCCAGCCGCTGTGCCAGTTGTCGCGGTGGCCGCGGGGCTGGGCGCAGGCAACGGGGAGGGTCCAGTGGGTGGTTCGGCAGGTGGGGTTGCCGGCGACTGTGGTGGGCGGCCACGGCTTGCGGGTCATCGAGGTCTCCTCAGGCGGCGGGTTGGGTGGTCTGGCGGGTGGGGTGGACGCCGTCGTAGAAGCGGCCGTCGGGCCAGGCGCACGGCACGCCCATGGGTGCTTGGCAGCTGGGGCATGCCCGGGCCGCTATGGCCGCGGCGTCGACCCGGCCGGGGTGGGGGCTGGTCCGGTGGAACCAGGTGCCGGGCTTGTCGCCTCGGGCGCCTCGGCGTCGCTTGCAGGGGTCGCCGGCGGCGGAGTGGCACCAGGGGCACGGGACGGCGAGGGCGTCGGCGTCTCCGCGGAAGCGGGCCTCTTCGCGGGCCTTGCGGCCGGGGAGGGCATCGGCGAGGGCTTCGCGGACGTGGTCGGGCATGCGGCCGACACCGGTGAGGGCGTCAGCGACGGACGGGTGCGGCCCGCCGGTGAGCTGACGAATCGGTTCGGCGGCGATGCGGCCGTCGGCGATGGCGGCGATCTGCTGGCGGCGGCGTTCGACGAACTCGGCGCCGGTCTCGCTGCCGGCTGGCAGGGGGTAGGTGAACGCGCCGTCGGGGATGCGCTCGTCGCGGATCTCCTTGCGGAGGGCGCGGACGTGGTGGGGCTGAATCCAGCGGGTGGAGTCAAGGTCTCCGTCGCGGCTGGGCTGGGAGTAGAACTTGGCGACTGCGGCGAACGCGTCGGGGTCCGCGGGAATGTCCTTGAGGGCTTCGGCCCAGGCAATGCTGGCGGCCTTGGACGGCTTGCGGTTGTCGAACGCGGCTGCGTGGGCGAGGAGCCGGGTGGCTTCGACGGCGTCCACTAGTTGCTCCCTTCGGCGAGGAGTTCGTTCATGAGGTCGTAGTGCTCGGCTACGCGGCTGTCGGTGCCGGGCAGGTGGCCGTTGGCGGTGGCCGGCAGGTTGGCCTTGGGCTTGTCGCGCATGGCCTGGAGGCGCATCTGGTCGTACTGCTTGCGGAGCTTGGGCATTGACTGGACGTTGGGCCGCCAGAAGTCGCTGTTCTGGGACCACTCGATGGCGCCGAGGACCTGCTCGACCGTGCGGCGGTCCTTGTCGATCAGCAGCCGGGCTGAGTCCCGCCATTGCTTGGTGATGGTGGGCCGCTTGCTGCCGTTGGCTTCGATGGCGTCGGCGAGGGCCCGGCAGACGCGTTCAACGTCGGCCCTCGGCGGCTCATCGTGGCCGGCTCCACGGCGCGCACGTGAAGAAGTACGTAGTACTTCTTCTACCTCTGTCTCTGTCTCTGTCTCTGCTTCGGTTTTGGTTCGCGTTTGCTTCAGCAAATCCGAAGCAAGTGCTTCACCGTTTGCTTCGCCCTTCGAAGCGGCCCGACGGGACTCGCCGGAGCGCCTTCCACCCCTTTGACCTGCGGCGGAACGCTTCTCGCGGAGTGCGGCGACCTCGGCGGCGGACCGCTGGTGCTCCAGGTAGTCGTGCACGACGTACACATCGGGGCCGCCAACAGGGCATCGCGAGCAGTCGTGTTCGCCTTCGTGAAGCAAGCCAACGCGAAGCAGTGCCGAAGCAAGTGCTTCAGGGTTGCTTAGATCGGTCAGCCGGCGGATCAGACGCTTCGGAACCAGGCCGTCGGTCAGCTGACGAGACGAGTAGCAGAGTGCGCTGATGTACAGCCACGCAGCTTCCCCGCCCACCTCGATGATCTTCGGGTGGTCCGTCAGCCCATCGTGGACACGGACGTAAGTGCGCCGGTCCTTCTCGGCCATGTGCTGCTCTCCGGTCAGTTGGTGCGGTCGGGGTTGGTGGCCTGGGGCGGGGGACGGTCACCCCGCCCCAGGCAGTCAGGTGGGGCCGATCAGGCCGGCTGGACGGCCAGGGCGCGCTCGGCGTTCCGGCTCATCGCGGCGATGTACCGCTTGGCCTGGTTGGTCAGGTACGGCAGGTCCAGCGGGTTGTCCGCCTCTTCGGCCGCCTCGACCTTTTCCCAGCAGCGCACGCAGAACTGGTAGATCAAGGTGTCGCCGAAGCCCCAGTCGAAGACCTCCTGGTGCTCGTACGTGAAGAGCACGCGGGTCTGGCTGCAGAGCTGGCAGGGTTCCTCGGTGGGCGTCTCGCTCATCGCATGTCCTTGGGGTCTGGTGGTTCGGGGCGCCCGTTCTGCCGGGCGGGGGTGTGGTCGGGGCAACGCGGCCCCGGGATGTAGGGCCTGGCCGGCTGCCCGCAGTACTCACGCACCGCGGGCAGCCACTGGCCGCACGTCACGCCGAGGGCTGGTCGAGGCCGAGGGCGGACAGCAGCAGCTGCTCGTCCGCGCCGTCCCGGGCCCGACGGGCCACGTACCGGCGGGCGCTCTCCCGGCCCTCCTCGGGCACCACGGTGGCCGTCAACGAGGCACCGAACACCTCCGCCCGATCCGCCGGGTCCCGGTACCGGTTCGCCGTCACGCCGCCACCTCGTTGACCCAGCGGCCGATGGTCCGCTCGTTCACGCCGAGGTCGCGGGCGATGTCGCCCTGGAACTCGCCGAGCTGGTGGTAGCGGATCCGGGCCTTGGTGCGCTGCTCGTCCTTGAACCAGCTGATCAGCGGCGACGACAGCCGCGGCATGACTGCGATCTCCCGCAGCGACTTCGTCAGCGTCGGAGCCGGCACGGGCTGCTCGTGCTCGTCCCACGTCAGGTAGCCGAGCACGTCGGCCACCTGCCGGTCCGGGTCGACCAGGCCCGCGAGGACGACGATCATCACCTCACGCTCACGGGCGTCGAGCTGCCCGAGGATGTGGGCGATCTCGCGGGGGCCGCCCTCACCGCGAACAATGCACGCCAGGCCAGCCGCGATCGGCAGCAGGCGCTCAGCCGTGTCGCCGAGCTGTTCGGCGCTCACTTGGCCACCCCCTGCCGAGGGATAAGCGGCCAGTGCCCGTGGACACCGGAGGCGTCGCGGCCCCGCGCGGCCAGGTACTCGCGCAGGCCGTCGGCCTGCTTCCGGGCCCAGCCCTGCTGCAACACGTGCAGCTCGGCCAGCGGGGTCTCCCGGACCGCCGGGTAGCGAGTCGCAATCTCGACCGACACCCGGACCGCGGCAAGCGCGTCGGCTGCGGCCTCGTGCGCGCCGTCGAGGCGGACCCCGTAGTGCTCGGACAGGGCACCAAGGTTGCGCTTCCCGCGCCGGTACCGGTCCACCTGCCGGTCCAGGACCAGCGGGTCCACCACGATCGGCTCGCGGCCAGCCAGCTCGGCAAGCGTGGGGTGCCCGTGGCGTCGCAACTCCCGGTCCAGCATGGTGAAGTCGTACGGCGCGTTCATGGTCACGATCGGCGTGCCCTCGTCGACGTGCTCGGCCAAGGTGATCGCGATCTCCTGCACCACCCGCCGCGCCGAGCGGCCAATCATCCGGGCCCGCTCCGTCGTGATGCCGTGCACCGCCGCGGCAGCCTCGGGGATCTCCACGCCCGGGTCCGCGACCCAGCCGTACCGGTCAACCGCCTTCCAGCGGATCGCGTTGTCCTCCGCGTTGTCCGACCGCTGCGGGCCCACCCGCAGAACGGCGGCCGTGACGATGCGGTCCGACTCCGGGTTGATGCCCGTAGATTCGATGTCGAAGCCGACCAGCGGCTCGGTGTGCCAGAACCTGCTCACTCCGCACCCCCGGCGGTCAGCTCCGGGAGCACCAGCGCCGCCAGCTCCCCGGCCTGCCACGCGGCAGCCACCAAGTCGCGACCACCCTTGTCGAACCGAACGCTGTGGCTCCTGGCCCGGGTCGCACGGATCTCCACACCCGGCACCGTGTGCACCTCGCCCGTCTCCGTGTCGCACCACTGCGGCACCCCGGCGGCCGTCATCTCCGCCAGCAACGCGGTCTGCGTGGCCGGCCGGACCTCGGTCACCACCCGGCGGGTGATGGCGTCCTTGTCGGGGTGGTTGTCGCGGACCCAGGCGAGGAACGCCTCCGAGTCGGTGACCGTTGCGGCCGGGGCCGGGTCGGTGAGCGACACCTTCGCCACCTGCTTGCCGTCGGGCAGGAGGGCGGCCACCTGCCGCACGCCAACCGACTCATCCAGTGCAGCCTGCACGTCAGCCCGTACGGCCTTGAGCTGGTCGCCGATCGCGTCGGCGAGGGCCTTCAACACCGCCTCGCGGGCGGCCAGATCGGCGAGGCTCATGCCGCACCCGCCAGCAGCTCGGTCATCTGGGTGAGCTGCTCGACCGAGGCCTCGGTGATCGGCACGCCGTACGACTGGGCGAAGTCCTGCTCGATGCTCGACGCGACACCAGCGGCCAGCGCGGCGCCCCGCAGGGCGTCCACCGCAGCCGTTCGCCCGTCGTCCTCGACAATCTCCGCGTCGACCGGCTCGGCCACCTCAGCTGCCTTCTTCCGGCCGACCTCGGCGATCTGCTCCAAGTACGGCTCGTACGAGCCGAACGCCTTCGCCTCCTGCCAGATCCGGCGGACGTCAGCCGCCGTGGCCGCCTCGTACGCCTCGTGCAGGAAGTCACGCTGCTCGGCCACCGGCTCGGCAGGCACCGCCCGCAGCGGCTGCACCGGCGCCTCAACCGGCTCGCCGTCCTGGTTGACGTACGCCCCCAACTCCTCCGGGGTGTAGTGCAGGCCGAACAGGACGTCCTCGCACGCGTCCCGAGCAACCTCGGTGATCGCGCGGGCCTTGAGCATCGCGGCCGGGTACTTCTCCCACGCCGTCGGCCGGTCCTTGTAGTCCCGGGCGTACGGCCTTCCGTTCTTGATCTGGCACAGGCCCGCCTGCGCGGCCCGCTCCAGCGTCCACGTGACCTCGTACGTCCAGTCCGGGTCATCGGCGCGGATGATCTGCGCGATCGCGGACCGATCGTCGCCCTTCACCCGCAGCTTGTGGCCGGCCTGACGGACCAGGCCGCCGATGAGGCCGGAGCTGGCCGAGGGCTTGCCCTCGATGACGTGGATGCCGGTCAGCGCGGCAATCGGGGTGATGCCCAGGGTGCGGCCGTACTCAATGGCGTACAGGACGTTGGCGGGACGGTTGACGAACTGCTTGGGCAGCAAGTCGGCGTGCGCCAGGTGCTCGGCGTACCGGACGAGATCCGGCAGCGCGGCGGTACGGACGATCTCAGCGGTCATCGGTCGTTCTCCGTGCGGTAGTTCGTGGGGAGGGGGCAGATCAGCCAGCCGCGGCCGTCGGGCCGGGCGAGCTCCAGGGCCGGGTACGGCCAGGTGACGCGCACGATGCGGAGGGAGGTCAGGGCTCGGAGGTGGCCGATCACTGGTCACCGTCCTGGGGCTGCCGCGAGGCCACGTGCCGGATCTGCTCCGGCGTCACCTCAGCGGCCCGGACCGGGCGAACCCGGTGACGCGACCGCCAGTCCAGCCACAGCAGCAGGGCGAACGCGCCGATGGACAGGGCGATCAGGGTGCCGAGCATCAGACACCGTCCTTCGGGGAGTTGGTGGCGCGGGCGGCACGACGGGCCTGCATCCGCGCGAGAATCTGAGCGTTCGAGGGCGGCGACCACTGGTGCCAGCCGGCCGGGAGCTTCCACAGCTGCATGTGCTCGCGGGGCGGCACCCCGCAGACGCCACAGCCATTCGGCTCGGTCACCAGATCTCACCCCGCAGCCACCGCCACCGCATCGTGGCCACCGCAGCCCCGTACGCCCGACGAACCTCAGCTGGCCACGACTGCCTGTCACCGCCGTACGCGAGCAGGAACTCCGTCGCCAGGTCGACCTCGGCCTCCATCGGCCGACGCACCGGCAGTTCCGACGCCATCACGCCGCCACCCCTGCCGGGGCCGCGACCGGTTCAGCCGGGTACGCCTTCACCGTCAGCTCGACCTCGGCCCACACACCCACGGCGGTCCACGACTCGTGCAGCCGGCCCAGGCACTCGTACTGCCGCGGCTCCTTCACCGACAGGTCGAGCGTCTCCACCCACTGGTCGAACGCGGTCACATCGTCGTGGTGCAGGTGTACCGCGATCTCGCCGTACCGCACGTCCACGGTCGTTGCCGGCAGCTCCGGGAACGCCTCCGCCAGCATCAGAGCCGCACGCAGCAGACCGGCCTGTGACTGCAACGGGTGCTGACCCGTCGAGAAACCCGTACTCACAGGGCACCGCCCGTCCGCGCCGCGTACTCGGCGACCAGCGCGGTGGTCCCCGGGGACCACGCCGGCGGCGGGGTTTCCGCCCGCCCGCCCAGCACGTCGTACAGCCGGTCCAGCCACGGGTCCTTGAGCACCAGCTGGGTGGCCGGCGCGGTCAACTTCGCGAGCGCACCGTCGAGCACCATGGCAACGTCGGCGGGGATGGGCCAGGGCTCGGATTCGGAGTTGATGACCGTCACCCGGACCGTGGTTGCGGTCTCCGGGGACGTGTGGTGGATGATGGACACAGGTCCACCTCTCTTTCGTGATCGTTTGACGCACGGGTGGGCCGAGGGCTCTCGTACGGGCGGCATCCCGGCGGGGGCCCGACCCATGTCAGGGGCGGCTCAGGCGGCGAGCGGCTGTCGGCGCTTGGCGCGGCGCGGCTCGGGGGCCTGGCGGGTGGGGTCCAACTCGGGGTTCGACCGGGAGTCGAGGGCCTCGTGTGCGGCGAGCCACTCATTGAGGGCGACGATGCGGTACATCCGTCGGCCGCCGAGGCGGAAGGACGGCGGGCCCATCCGTCGGTCGTTCAGGCAGTACAGAGCCTTCGGAGTGCGTCCGATGTAGGCAGCGGCCTGGTCGTGGGGGAGCAGGGGCGACGATGCCTCAATGGCACCCATCACTTACCTCCATTGCTCAGGTTGATAGGTCGGCGATGTCCGAGACGGCCGCGTTGAGCTTGTCGGCTATGCGCCTCACCACCTCGGGTTGGGCGCCTCGCAGGTCTCGCTCAAGGCGGGACAAGTGCGAGGCAGAGATGTCGACTTGAGCAGCGAAGTTACGTAGGCCGTGGCCTGCCAGTTCGCGCCTTCGCCGGATTTCTGCGCCTCGCGTTCTCACAGCTGAAGACTATGCGCAGTGATGAGCAATGACAAGCCCTGGTGAGTAATGGTGAGCAATGATGGCTGCGACCTGCGGAAATGGCGGGAACCTGACGCGCATCGATGGGCAGTGATCTGCGATGCTGTTGCCTAACGTTGTCCATCGACAGGAACCCGGGGGCCGTGATGAGTGCAGCCAGGCAGGCTGACCTCGACTGGGCCGCGATCGGCCACATGATTCGGCGTGAGCGGATCAAGCGCGGCATGAACCAGTCGGAGCTTGGTGCCGCAGCCGGCCTCGATCGGAAGTCGATCAGCAACTACGAAAACGGTCGGGCACCCGCCAGGGCTGACCGGGTTCCGGACGGCTACTACAAGGTTGGCGAGATCCTCGGCTGGACCCCCGACAGGGTCGACAGCTATCTGCGAGGTGAGCAGCCAGTACCAATCGAGCCTGCCGCCGAGGCCCCAGGGGTCAGCGGCCTGTCTCCTGCTGAGCTGTTTCCGGCGGTTGGCCGGTTTGCCCGCGCGGCAGTCCAGGCCGGCGGCGATCCGAGGCTTCGGGACCTGCTGGAAGACGCCGCGGACCGATTGCTTCAGTCGATCCCGCGAGAAGCAGCCACTCAGCAGACCTCCTACGGCCTCGCGGCGTACCGGCCGCACGGCTGGGCGGAGGGCGACCCGGGCGTCCCGGACGACGATGCGGCGCGGATTCGCCAGGCCATCGAGGGGTACGAGCGGGGCCGGCAACAGCCGTAACTCCCCGACACACCCGCGACACGCGTGACTTTACGTGCGTATTTCCTCACGTTTACTCGCGCGCATATGCCAGAATCGGCTCTCCGGCATGCCTCCCACACGTCAGGACTCAGGGGGAGAGGCATGCCCACAGCCGTCGGCAACGCCGCCGAGGTAGCGCAGCAGTACGACCCGCTCGCCACGCTGGAGCAGATGGGCATACCCGTCATCCGCCAGTGGCTGCGGGACACCTGGGGCGCGTGGTCTCCCCGGCACCGTGTTGTCATTCTTGCCCAGGGCCTCAGTCCCACTCAGGAACGCTGCGTGCTCGCGCACGAGATCGAGCACATCCTCGCCGGGGACGTCGGCTGCGGCGGCATGGCTGGCCTTCGAGCCGAACGCCTCGCCGACCTCCATGCCGCCCGAAAGCTGGTTGCGCTCAGCGACTTCTGCGCGGCTGTGCAGTGGGCAACATCTGAGGCCGAGCTCGCCGCCGAGCTCGGCGTGACCGGCTGGATCCTCCGCACCCGTGCGGCCGACCTGGAAGGGGGTGCCCAGTGGCTGGGTACATCGAAGACCGGTGGATGACGAAGCGCCCGGACCCGACGACCGGAAAGAAGCGCCGAACCGAGCGCTGGGGCAAGGGCAAGCGCTACCGCGTGGCCGGCATTCCCGGAGTCCGGGACCGCTCGTTCGCCGGCCTGGAAGACGCGAAGAAGTGGCTGCGCGAGGCCGCCACGGACAGCACCCGCGGCAACCTCTACGACCCCCGCAATGGTGAGATCACGCTGCGGGAGTACGTCGAGACGCACTGGTGGCCAAGCCTGCGCAAGCCGCCGAACACCAAGTCGTCCATGCGGCCCAGGATCTGGAACCACATCCTGCCGCACCTGGGCGAACAGCCGCTGATCCGGATCGGGGACGAGCAGATCAAGTGGTGGGTGAGGCAGGCGGAGAACTCGATCGACGTCGGCACCATCCGGACTACCTGGAAGCACTTCAGCGCGATCATGCAGGCCGCATTCAAGGCGAAGCGGATCCCGGAGAACCCCTTCCGAGACCCCGAGTTGAGGCCGCCGACGGCTCCCGCCAGCAAGGCGAAGGCCTGGCCGCTGGCCACCGTCCTGGCGGTGCGAGAGGCTCTGGCGCCCAGGTACCGGATCCTCCCCGACCTAGCGGTCGGTGCGGGCCTGCGGCAGGGCGAGGCATTCGGCTTCAGTCCGGACGACATCGTCGGGCAAGAGATCCGTGTCACCCGGCAGGTGCTGAAGATCGACGGCAAACTTGCGTTCGGGCCGCCCAAGGGCAACAAGATCCGGGTGACGGCCTGCCCGCCTGGCCTGGCCGAGCGGGTCGCCGCCTACGCCGAGGAGTTCCCCACGGTCGAGGTCACGCTGCCCTGGGTCGACCCGGACAGGCCCAACCTGCCCTGGGAGGAAAGGCCGCTGAAGACCGTGCGACTCCTGGTGACGACGGCCCGGGTGAGCGGTAAGGGCGGGGGTGCCATCAACCGGACCACGTGGGATGAGAAGGCGTGGAAGCCAGCGCTCGTCAAGGCTGGCGTGATTCCGGAGCCGGAGCGCGAGCAGGTGCAGGGCGCGAAGGTCATGTGGACGAGGGTGTCCTGGAAGATGGAGCGCTCCGACGGATTCCACGTTCTCAGGCACACGTTCGCCTCGGTCGTACTTCAGGCCGGCGAGACCGTGACGACGCTGGCGGCGTGGCTCGGGCACAGCGACCCTGCGTTCACGCTTCGCACGTATGTCCACTTCCTGCCGGAGGCCGGCCGGCAGGCGCTGTCGGCCCTCGGCCGGTGGATTGCGTCGACGCCTGCGGCACCGGAAGTGCTCCCCGGAGAGGGCGCCGGAAACGGATCTCCCCAACCGCTCCCCAGGGCGGCGTAGAGAGCGCGGCTGTTCCCGCGTTTCCCCAGGTCGCCACTCCCGGAAGGGGCCGCATGTGGGGGAGTGTGGCCTGTACCCGGCGTACAGGCCGACTCTTCCGCCCCCTTTCCTTCCCGCCGTCCGGCGCGGGGCCCCGTCAGGCGGGGCGGGCGCCGACGGCGTCGCGGATCTGGTCGCCGAGGCCGCCGTTGACGCGGGCGCAGTTGGCGCAGCAGAAGAACATGCCCGCCACTTCGACGCCGTGGCCGACGATGCGGACGTTGCAGTGCTCGCAGCGCGGGGCGAGCTTCTCCATCGCGCACTCGAAGCTGTCGAAGGTGTAGGTGTCGCCGGTGACCGTCTTGATCTCGAAGGCCAGCCAGTAGTCGTTGCCGCAGGTGACGCAGATGGCCATGGCGGCCGTCTCCTTCCGGTGGGGCCGCCCCGGGGCGGGGTGGCTCGTTTCCCAGTGTCGAAGGGCCGGTCGGCCACGGCCACCCGGGGGGACTGTCGGGCGGAGGAGGGCGGACGGGGCGGCCTCAGGCGGAGCGGGCGGCGAGGTCCTCCAGGGCGCGGACGGCGCGGTCGGCGTCGTCGGCGGCGACGAACAGGTGGTCGTGGTGGAAGCCGGCCACCACGTTGCAGCTGATGCCCTCCTCGGCGAGCCGGCCGGACACGGCGGCCGTCAGCCCGACGGCCTCCAGCGCCGAGTGGATCCGCAGGGTGATCCAGGCCGCCACGTACTCGTAGCGCAGCCCGAGCGCGTCCGCCTCCTCCTGGGCGACCACCATCGTCACCCCCTCGGGCTCGGCGACGGTCACCACCGGCCGCATGCCGGCGGGCACCCGCGCGGGGAGCGTGCAGTAGACGTACCGCCCCGGGTTGAGCTGCGGGCTCATTCCGCGCAGCAGCGTCGCAAGGTCTCGTTCTGCGGCCATGCCCGCCACCGTAGCGGCTGGACGGGGGATGCGGCGTGCTCCGCGGGCGTGTCGGAATCCGTTGACGAGCGACAGTCACCGATATATCGTCGAACTATCGAGACAGTGACTCGACTGACTCGTTCGACTCGGAGATCCGAGGAGGTGGGCGCGATGCGCTCAGAACGTCAAGGAATGAGTTTCCGTTGGGAGGGCCCGCGCGGCGGCGGTCGACGCCGCGGCCCGGGCCCGGAGTTCCGGGGGATGCCCGGTGAGGGCATCGAGGGCCGGGAGGCGTTCGGCGGCTTCGGCCCGCCGTTCGGTGGTGGCGGCCCCGGCCGGCCGATGGGCGGCCCGTACGGCCACGGCTTCGGTGGGCACGGTGGCCGGCGCGGTGGTCCGCACGCG
>NZ_JAHSQD010000599.1 GCF_020103755.1 Streptomyces sp. LS1784 | reverse complement strand
CGGGCGTGCCGCGTACCGTCGCGAAGCCGCCGCACAGCGCCGGGTGCTGGGCGGCCACCGCGGCCGCGGCGCGGGCCAGCCGTTCCGGGTCGAGGGTGCCGCGCGGGTAGGCGAAGAACAGCGGGACGACGTCGGTGCGGCTCTGCGGCGCGAGCCGGCGGGTGATCAGGAACCGCCGCTGGGCGCCGGTCAGCGGGTGCAGCTCCACCGGGGATTCGGCGGCGGCGGAGCGGTACCGGGCGAGGTAGGCGGCGGTGATGCTGGCGTGCACGGGGACGGTCTCCGGTTTCCGGTCGCGGATCGAATCGGGGATCGGTCGGGGGATCGGCCAGGGTCTTGCTCAGTCCGGGCGGTACGGGGCTCGGGTCCGGGCGGTACGGGGCTCGGGTCCGGGCGGTACGGGCGGGCCGCCCGGTCAGGACGCGGTGGGGCTCACGGCACTCTCCTCGTCGGCGGCGTCCTCGCCCGCGGCATGCCCGGCCGTGCGGTCGGGGCCCGGCAGCTCGCGCATCCGCCGCAGCGGCGAGAGCAGCAGCGGCAGCGGCACCAGCAGGAAGCCGGCGGCGCAGAGCCAGAGCGCGGTGCGCGGCCCGGCCGCGTCGGCGACCACTCCGCCGACCAGGGCGCCGATCGGCAGGGTGCCCCACACCAGGAAGCGCATGGTGGCGTTCATCCTGCCGAGCAGCTCCGGCGGGCAGACGCTCTGCCGGAAGCTCACCTGGGCGACGTTGTACGCCACCGCACCGAACAGCACCACCCCGGAGGCCAGGCCGAACAGCACCACCCCCGCGCCGCGGCCGGACAGCGGCCACAGCAGCGCGAACGGCGCCGTCACCACCGTGGACAGCCAGATCAGCCGGGCCTGCCCGATCCACCGGGCGAGCTGCCCCGCACACAGCGCGCCGGCCAGTCCGCCGACGGCGGAGACCGACAGCAGCACGCCGATGGCTCCCGGCGACAGGTCGAGCACCCGCACCCAGAACACCGTCTGCACGGCGGTCAGCACGGCGGAGAACAGGTTGGACGTAGCGGTGGCGGTCGCGATCGCCCGCAGCAACGGGTGGCCGAGGACGAACCGCACGCCCTCCCCGACCTCGGCGCGCAGCGAGCGCCCCGGTTCGGGCTCCGGCCGCGGCTCCTCGGCCTTGATCCGGACGAGCAACAGCGCGGAGGCGAGGTAGCCGCAGGCGTCGGCCACGATGGCGAGCGGCGCCCCGAGCAGCTGGACCAGCCCGCCGCCGAGGCCCGGCCCGGCGATCTGCGCCGAGGAGCGGACCGTCTCCAGTGCGCCGTTCCCACCGATCAGCTGCTCGCGCGGCAGGACGGCGGGCAGGAAGGACTGGTGCGCGACGTCGAAGAACACCGTCGCCACCCCGGTGACCAGTGCCACCAGGTACAGCTGCGGCATGGTCAGCACCCCGAACGCGGCGGCCGGCGGGATCGACCCCACGGCCAGGCAGCGCACCACATCGGCCCGGATCAGCACCGGCAGCTTGCGCATCCGGTCCAGCCAGGCGCCCGCCGGAAGGCCGACGAGCAGGAAGGCGGCGGTCTCGGCGGCGGTCAGCAGGCCGACCTGGAACGGCGTGGCGTCCAGCACCATCACCGCCACCAGCGGCAGGGCGACCAGGGTGACCTGACTGCCCGTCTGGGCCGCCGCGGCTCCGGTCAGCAGGAGCCGGAAATCGCGGTGGCCGAGCAGACGGGCCTGGCGGGGGCGAGGCTTCTCGTTCATCGGTGCGACTCTCGGTCACCTCTTCGACACGGGGCAAGCACCAGGTTCGTTTCCGGACGGACCGCAGGTCGGCGGAAACCCGCCACTCCCCCGGCCGGCCCTTGCGCGCCCCTTACGGCCGCTCCCGGCACTGCCGCACCGTCCGCAACGCCCGTCGGCCAAGGCGGCACGGCCCGACGGGCGCCCTGATCGCTTCCGGGTCCGCCGGTCCATTTCACTGTCCGGTATCCGGACTCCGCCTTTCCAGCCACCGGACGGCGGCGCTCAACTTGACCGGATTCCATGGAGTGCAGCCCGACCGTCACCTCATCGTGATATTGGCGTGACCGGAGCGAGCCGTAGAAGGGGGTCCCGGGCGGATCCGGGCCGCCCCCGGACCGGCCCGGTCCGCCACCCCCGCATCAGGCCCTCCGGTGATCCGCGTCCCAGGCCGGCTCCGGATCCGGCAGGCGTCGCCCGCCGGCCGTCAGTCCGCCTCCGCCGCCGCCTCGGCCCGGTGCGTGATCGCCAGCACCGCCATGTCGTCGTCCCTGGGCCCGCCGGTCCACCGCCCGACGTCCGCCACCAGCGCGTCCAACACCTCCCCCGGCCCGGAGAACGGCCCCAGCGGGGCCAGGCCGAGCACCGGGTCGTAGAACTCGCCCGCCGCGTCGCGGGCCTCGGTGACCCCGTCGGTCACCAGCAGCAGGGTGCTCCCGGCCGGAAAGGGCCGGCTCTCCGGCACCGGACGCGCCACACCCAGCCCGCCCATCCCCAGCGGCAGCCCCGGGTCCGCCGCGTCCAGCCGGCGCACCCGGGGCCCGGCCCCGCCCCGCGGGTACGGGCCGAGCAGGTACGGGCCGGGATGCCCGCAGTCGAGCGTGCGCACGCTCTCCTCGCCCGGCGGGAACTCCACCAGCAGCGCGGTGACGAACCCCTCCAGCCGCAGCTCCTCGCTCATCCGCTCGCTCTCCCGCAGCAGCGAACCCTCCAGCGCGTCCGCGAGCGCGGCCAGGTCCGGCAGGCGGTGGGAGCCCTCCCGGAAGGCACCCAGGAGCACCGAGACCACCCCCACCGCGTGCAGCCCCTTGCCCCGCACGTCGGCGATCAGCCCGCGCACGCCGTACGGGGTGGCCTGCAACGCGTACGCGTCCCCGCCGATCAGCGCCTCGTCCTGGGCGGCCCGGTAGCAGGCCGCGACCGAAAGCCGCCCCACCCGCGCGGGCGGCTCCGGCAGCACCGCGCGCTGCGCCGCCTCGGCCACCGACCGCACCCGCGCCAGCCGCCGTCCGTGCCGGGCGATCACGCGGTTCACCCAGATCCCGAGCAGCGCCGCGAACACCGTGTTCGCCAGCTCCAGGTGGCCGGCCCGGGTCCCGATCGACCCGTCCTGGGTGGACAGCACCAGGATGCCGAGCACATTGGCCACTCCCACCGCGAGGGTGTCCCGCAGCGCCAGCAGCGCCCCCGCCAGCACGGCGGCCGCCGCCAGCAGCGGATCGCCCCAGTAGTCGGTGGGATCCAGCGCGTTCCACACCAGCCCGCCGGCGGTCAGCAACCACGGCGCGACCCGCACGTACGGCGGCCACTTCACGGACCTCGGGGCCATCGGCGACCTGGCTTCCGTCTCACCACCATCCGGAAGGACTTCTTCCGATCGTAGTCACGGGCCCCGGAAACCCGCATGACGGCCGCCCGGTCCTTCCCCAGGCTTCGGCCCCGCCCCCGAGTCCCCCGAGGAGAACCCGATGTCCATATTCGCCACCTGGCTGTACCTCGCCGACGCCGATGACGGCGACGGCCCCGCCCCGAGGCTCTACCAGGGCTCGCACGTCAACCCCGCCGCCGACCACCCCCGCGGGGGCTGGCTGGAGCTCAGCGCGATCCCCAACCGCTGCCACCCCGACGTCCGGTTCGGCGACGAGCCCGAGCCCGAGGACGGCTGGCCGGCTCCGGTGGAGTACCTGCGACTGGGGCTCGGCCGGCCCGCCGAGGAGGGCTCGGGGGAGCCGGGATCCCTGACGACGGTGGTCCTGGACCGCACCCAGGCCGAGCTACTGCACGCCACCCTCACCCGGTGGCTGAACACCGACCGTCGATAGGGCACCGCTCACCCGTCCGCTGCCAACCGTGCACCACGGACCGACCACTACGAACCGCCCGCTGTGAACCGCCCTGCGCCGGGCCCCGCCAGCAGGCCCTGCGGCACCCGGCGCCCGTACGCGAGCAGCAGCAGGTGCTCCGCCCGCCCCGCCACGGTGAGCGGACCTTCGCCGTACGCCCAGTCGGTGTCCGTCGCCTCCAGCCGGACTCCGTCGAGCCGGGCCCCGAAGAACCGCAGCGTGCGGGGTGTGACGCCGGCCAGCAGGGCCTTCGTACGCGCCACCGGCAACCGGGCGGGCAGACCGAGTGCCACGGTGATGTCCAGGCCGTGGACGGCGTCGTGGGCGAGGGCCGCGATGCGGCCGCCGACGGGCGGGCGCCAGGGGTGGTCGGCGTGGTCGGCCATGGCGGCGGCGAGGTCGCGCTCGGTCATGGCGGCGGCGTCGCGGCGGGCGATCCGGTCGGCCATGCGGTGGACGTTGCCGCCGGAGCAGGCGAGTTCGAGGACCGTGCGCGCCGTCGAATGCCGGAAGCCGGTACTCATGTGCGCGGCCACCTCACGGACCCGCCAACCTCCGCACAGCGACGGCGAGTTCCACTGCTCCGGGGTGAGGGCGGCGAACACCTCGGCGAGTTCACGGCGCTCGGCCGCGATCTGCTCACGGATCCAGTGGATCTGCCCGGTGTCCTGGTTCTGCGGCACGGTTTCCATGCGTCCAGCCTGCGACCGGAACCGTACACCCGTCCAAGGCCGGGAATTTCTGGCACCTATGATCAGGAGTTATGGAACTGCGGCAGCTCCAGTACTTCGTCACCGTCGCCCAGCACGGCAGCTTCACCCGGGCCGCCCAGCTGCTGCACCTGACCCAGCCCGGGGTGAGCTCCCAGATCCGGCAGCTGGAGCGGGAGCTGGGCCACCGGCTGCTCGACCGCTCGGGCCGCACCGTGCGGCTCACCCCGGCCGGCGAGGCGGTACTGCCGCACGCCCGGGCGGCGCTCGCCTCCGCGGCCGCGGCCC
>NZ_JAHSQD010000598.1 GCF_020103755.1 Streptomyces sp. LS1784 | reverse complement strand
CGGGCGCCCGGCGGCGGCTCAAGCCAGGTCGCATGCGGCAGCAGCAGGTCGAGCCGGGGCGGCGCGAACTCCAGCAGCGCCTCGTAGGTGGCCACCGGGTCCGACGCCAGGTCGACGACGCACAGCAGGCCGGCGAACAGCTCCCGGTGCCGGTCCGAACCGAGCAGCCGCACCGCCTCGGCGGTGCGCGCCCAGCTGCCCGCGCCGGAGGGCAGCCGGCGGTGCCGGTCGTGGGCGGCCCGGGTGCCGTCCAGCGAGACCCCGACCGCGACCCGGTGGCGGTGCAGCACGTCGAGCAGCGCCGGTTCGTCCAGCAGCCGCAGCCCGTTGGTCTGCACGGTGAACCGTACCCGGGGGCCGACGGCCGCCAACTCTCCCAGCAGCGCGTCCAGATGGTCCGCACCGACGAGCAGCGGCTCGCCGCCGTGCAGCACCACGGACACCTCGTCCAACCCGTGCTCGGCCGCGTGCTCGCCGATCCGCCGGGCGGTGCGGCGGACGGTCACGAGCTCCATCCGCCGCGGGCGCCCGCGCCAGCTCTGGTCCGCCCCCTCGTACACGTAGCAGTAGTCGCAGGCCAGGTTGCACCGACTGTGGATCTTCAGCAGGAACTGCCGGAACGGCACCATGACCGCGAGCCTAGGGCAATTCCGCTGACCGGCCGTCACACGTGCGGCGGCTCCACGTCCGAGTCCAGCCGCGTCCCGGCCCGCACCGCGATCGTCGTCGGGTGCTCCTCCCCCAGGGTGACCCGGGCCCGCCGGATGCAGTCCGCCCGCAGCTCCGCGGCCCGCTCGGTGTACCCGAGGGCGGCCAGCGACAGCGAGAGGTTGGAGTTGATGCCGATGGAGTCGTAGTGGTCCTGGCCGAGGGCCTCGGTCATCAGCGGCGCGGCCTCCAGCTCCAGGTCGAGCGCGGCCTGGAGCTCCCCGGCCAGCGACAGGTCGTTGGCGTGGTTCATCATCGCGATCGGGATGTAGAGGTGGTGCGCGCCGAGGACGGTGCGGAACTGCGCCAGCGTGCGGCCGGACAGCTCGCGCGCCTCCGTGGTGCGCCCCGCCAGCCGCAGGTACACCGAGAGGTTGTTGGCACCGGCCAGCGTCACCGGGTGGGTCTCGCCCAGGTAGTCGCGGTACCGCGCCAGCGCCCGTTCGGCGAGCGGTATCGCCCGCCCGGTGTCGCCGAGCGCATTGAGGTCGCTGGCCAGGTTGGTGGCGGCGGCCAGGGTGTCGGGGTGCTCGGCGCCGTTGATGTCCAGGTAGCGCTGGTAGATGTCCTCGTCGATCTCCAGGGCCTCGTGGTACCGGCCGGCCCGGCGCAGCGCCACAGCCAGGTTCTTGCGGGCGCGCAGGGTGTCGGTGTGGCTGTCGCCGATGGTCTGCTGGTAGATCCGTACGGTCTCCTCCAGCAGGTCCAGGGCCTCCCGCAGCCGCCCGGTCTCGCGCAGGTCGCGCGCGTAGTTGGAGGCCGAGGAGAGCGCGTAGAGGCTGTGCGCGCCGAGCGCGTCGCGCTGCTGGAGGTAGTTGCTGCGGTGCCGCTCCAGAGCGGCCCGGCGGTCGCCGGCCAGGTAGTCGGAGACGGCGAGGTTGTTGGTGATCATCAGGGTCCGCGGGTGGTCCGGGCCGAGGGTGCGCCGGGCGGCGTCCAGGGTGCGGCGGTCCAGCGCCCGGGCCTCGTCGTAGCGGCCGAGGAAGCGCAGGTCGGCGCCGAGGCTGTTGGCGACGGCCAGGGTGTGCGAGTGCTCCGGGCCCAGGGTCGCGGTGAAGCGCTCCAGGATGTCCCGGTCCATCTCGTACGCCTCCTGGAGGGCGCCCTGGGAGCGGCGGATGTTGCTCAGCTGGGTGCGCAGCATGAGCGTCTGGGCGTCGTTGTCGACGTCGAAGCCGGGCCCGCCGTAGCCGTCCTGGCGCCAGTGATCCAGGGTCCGCTCGGCCAGTTCCCGCCCGGACTCGTGCAGGCTGCGCTTCCACTGGTAGCGGACCGAGTCGATGATCCACTGCCGGACGTCCTCGTCGGCGCTGTCGAGCGCCCCGGACGGCCAGAGGTGGGGCAGGAGTTCGGCGTACTCGGCCCAGTTCACGGGCACGTCCGGGTCGCCGGGGTTGGCGGTGGCGAGCGCGGCGTGGACGACGCTGCGCAGTTCCGCCCGCCGCTCCTCCTCGACCTGGTCCCGCAACACCGCCTGGACCAGCCGGTGCACGGTGATGGTCTCGCTGCCCTGGTCGGTGCGGGCGAGCCCGAACCGGTTGATGGCGCGCAGGAACTCGCCGATCGCGAGCTTGTCGCGGGGCGCGCGCGGGGGCAGCCGCAGGGCGCGGGTGACGGCCCGGCTGTAGAGCAGCCGCATCGGGATGGCGTCCGGGCCGAAGAAGGCGCAGATCTCCAGGATCTGGGCGGCCGGGGCGTTCATCCGGCGCAGTTCCTCGACCGAGATGCGCCAGGTCGCGGCGGCCGAGTGCGGGTAGTCGGCGGCGCGCAGCCGGGTGCGTTCGAGCATCTCGGTGAGCTCTTCGTCGAGCAGTTCGAGGTAGGTGGCGATCGGCATCGACGTCTCCTGGAGCCAGACGGCGGCCTGGCCGACGGCGAGCGGCAGGTCGCCGAGGCGGTGCGCGACCTGGTCGGCGTCCTCCGACGAGAGGCCGCCGTTGAAGCGGCGCAGCAGCCGGACGCTCTCCTCGCGGAGGAAGACGTCGACCTCCACCAGGCCGGCGTGCCGGGCCCAGCCCTGGTTGCGGGAGGTGATCAGCACGTGCCCGCCCGGGGAGCCGGCCGGCTGCCAGGGGGCGAGCTCCTCGGGGGTCCCGGCGTTGTCGAAGACGAGCAGCCAGCGGCGGTACGGCTGGCCGCGGCGCAGCGCGTCGAGCACGGCGGCGGCGGTGTGCGCGACGTCGTCGCTGGTGGGCACACCGAGCCGGGGCGCGAGTTCGGCGAGCTTCTGCGGGATGTTGGCGGGTTCCTCGGCGGGCACCCACCAGACCACGTCGTAGGCGGCCTTGAAGCGGTGCGCGTACTCGGCGGCGATCTGGGACTTGCCGGCGCCACCGAAGCCGTAGAGCACCTGGCTGAGCACGGCGGCGGGACCGCCGGTGAAGCGGTTGCGGAGCAGTTCCAGCAGCTTGCCGCGGCCGATGAAGGCGGCATTGCGCGAGGGCGCCTCCTGGACCTGCGGGGCGGTGCCGGGGAACCGCGCAGGGGTGGCGAACTCTCCGCTGTCGGTGTCGGGTTGGCGGCTGCTGCCGGGCGGCGGGCCGAGTTCGGCGTAGAGCTGGGACTCGGCGCCGACCGCGGAGGAGCGGACCAGGTCGGGCACGGGCTGCCCGGCGAACGGGCGGGGCACCGGCTCGTCCGGGTCCTGGAGCCGGAAGGCGACCAACGCCGGTGAACCGGAGGCCAGTTCGCGCCCCTGGAGGAGCTGCCAGACCTCGGCGGCGCGGGGCAGCGCGGTGTACTCGGGCGAGAGCAGCGCGAGCAGCCGGCCCTGGCCGTCGACGGGCCCGGAGACCTCCGGCGGCCGGGGACCGGCGTACGGCTCGGCGGCGTTGTGCAGGGAGGTCTGGTAGCCGAAGCGGGTGAGCGTCCCGGCGGCCCACTCGGCCCACATCCGGTCCTCGGGCGCGTAGCTGACGAACACCTGGCGCGGCACCGCGCGGGCGGAGCGCAGGTAGGCACCGTAGAGCCGGCGGCGGGTCTCGGCGGTGAGCGGGCGCAGGGTGCGGACCCGGCCGTCGGTGATCCAGCCGGCCAGCCGCTCGAAGGCGTTGAGCAGGCTGCGGGCCTCCTGCGGCCGGTCGGCGACGGTGGCGGGCACCTCCTCGTAGGCGTAGAAGGGCTTGTACGGCACCTCGACGTCAGCCCAGTAGCCGGCCCGGCGGTCGCCGGCCAGCCAGCGGCCGAGGTAGGGGGCGAAGGCCTCGCGGGCGTAGTCGCGGCCGGCCTCCAGGCGCTCCTGCTCGGCGTCCTCGACCCGCATCGGCACCGGCAGGACCCGGATCGCCCGCTCCTCGGCCTCGGCGATGGCGCGGGCGGCGTCGACACCGCCGCGGATGTTCTGAGCGCTGAAGGTGAAGCAGTCCACCACGGTGTCGGGCATCAGGACGGTGCAGATACCGGAGGTGTCGCTGACACCGGTGCGGCTGTCGATGAGCACGTAGTCGTAGCCGCGGGCCCAGCGTTCGCGCAGCTCGCGCAGGAACTCGCCGCCGCGGATGTCCCGGCCGTGGTAGAAGCTGCGCCAGTTGAAGCTGGTGACGGCGGCGGCGTAGGCGGCGTTCTGCCGGCCGGCGGGCAGGAAGTCGAGCCGGCCGCCGGGCGGCAGGTCGAGGGCGAGGCCGCAGACGTAGCCGTCCAGCCGCCCGGGCTCGTCCAGCCAGGCGGCCGGGGACTGCCCGACCGGCCCGGTGGCGGAGGGCAGCGCCTGCTTGACGTAGGAGCGCAGCAGGTCGATCAGGCCGTCGGTGGAGTGCAGTTCCGGGTCGACCAGCAGCGGGTGGTAGTAGCGGTGGAGGCCGGGCGCCTCCAGGTCCCAGTCGACGACCAGGACGCGCAGGCCGCGGCTGGCGAGGATCCAGCCGACGTTGGCGAGCGCCATGGTGCGGCCGGTGCCGCCCTTGAAGGAGTAGAACGTGACGACCGATCCCGGTCCGCCGCGCTCCAGCTCTGCGCCGGGCTCAGTGGTCATCGTTCTTCTCCCCCCTCAGCGGGACAGCGGTGTCCTTGCCCCGGCTCTGGTGCGGCAGGTCCGTGGAACCCGGCAGGCCCCGGTCGACGCGCGCGGGTCCCCGCAGGGGCCCCGGCGGGCCGGCCGGGATGGCCAGCCCGGGCATCGCCGGGCCGGCGTCC
>NZ_JAHSQD010000597.1 GCF_020103755.1 Streptomyces sp. LS1784 | reverse complement strand
CCCGCGCGAAGCCGCCCGCCCGGACGCCCCACGCGCCGACGCCCCGGCGACGGCCCCCGCCGAGACCGGCCAGAGCGCCCTCGCGCTGCCCCGCGACATCGCCGACTTCACCGCCCGGGAGGACGCCCTCGCCCTGCTCGACCGCCTGGCCGAGGACGAGCAGCCGGCCCACCCGCGCGTGGTGCTGATCAGTGGTCAGCCCGGCCTCGGCAAGACCTCCTTCGCCCTGCACGCCGCCCACGCCCTGGCCCCGCGCTTCCCGGACGGCCAACTCTCGCTGGACCTCGGCGGGATGTCCCCGCAGCCGCTGTCCGCCCGGGACGCGCTCGGCCAGGTGCTGCGCGCCCTGGGCGTCGCCGACGCCGCGGTGCCCGCCGGGACGGAGGAACGGGCGGGCCTCTACCGGGCGCTGGTCCGTGAGCGGCGGCTCGTGCTGGTGCTGGACAACGCCGCCGACGAGAGCCAGGTGCGCCCGCTGCTGCCCGGTTCCGGCCCGGCCGTGACCATCCTGACCAGCCGCAACGTGCTGCCCGGACTGGAGTCGGTGCACCGGCTGAACCTGGACGTGCTGTCCCCGGCCGAGGCGGCCGTCCTGCTGGCCCGGATCGCCGGCCGCGAGCGGATCGAGGCCGCACCCGACGCCACCGCCGAGCTGGCCAGCCTCTGCGGCTACCTGCCGCTCGCGCTGCGGATCGCCGGGCAGCGCCTGGTCGCCCGTCCGCAGCAGCCGGTCGCCCACCTGGTGCGCCAGCTCGCCGCCGAGGAGAACCGGCTGGACCTGCTGGAGACGGGCGACCTGGCCGTCCGCCCGGCCTTCGAACTGTCCTATCGGCGGCTGCCCGCCGAGTCCCAACTCGTCCTCCGGCGCTGCGCGTTGACCGCCGGGCAGGACTTCACCGCGGAGATCGCCGCGGCCTACGCGGGCCGGTCGGCGGCCCGCACCGAGCTGGTGCTGGAGCAGCTCGTCGACGCCGGACTGATGCAGCCGGCCACCTCGGACCGCTACCGCCTGCACGACCTGGTGCGGCTCTACGCGGGCGAGCGGCTGGCCGCCGACGAGACGGCCCAGGAGCTGGCCGAGGCCCGTACCGGGGCCGGCCGCCGGATCCTCGGCCGGGCGGCCGCCTACGGACTGCGTTTCGACCCCGACCACGCCACGGACGGGACCGGCACCGGCGGGTCCGCAACCGCGCACCTCACCGAGGCGGCCGCCTGGCTGGAGTACGAGCACCCGGAGTGGCTGGCCGCCCTGCACCAGGCACAGCAGGCCGGCCGGTACCAGGAGGTGGTGGACACCGCCGAGGCGATGCACTGGTTCTCCGACCGGCTGCTGAGCTGGGGCATCTGGGCCGAGGTGTTCCAGCTCTCGGTGGACGCCGCCCGCGCGATCGGGGACAGGCAGGTCGAGGCGGTGCACGTCAACTACCTGGCCTGGACGTACGTCACCTGCCTGCACCGCTACCGGCGCGGCGTCGAACTGGCCACCGAGGGGCTGGAGCTGGCCCGCGCCGTGGGCGACCGGGAGCAGGAGGGCTGGGCCCTCACCTATCTCGCCTCGGGCCTGCGCTACCTCCAGCGCTACCGCGAGGCGACCGACGCCTTCCACCGGGCGGCGGACGCCTTCGCCGGGGTCGCCAACCGGTCGGCGATGATCGGCCGGCTGGTCACCCTGCGGGGCGCCGCCAACTGCCTGCGGGAGTCCGGCCGGGCCGAGGAGGCGGCGGATTCGCGCCGGCGGGCCCTGGCCGGGGCGCTGGAGCTGGTGGAGCGCTGGTCCTCGCCGCTGATCCACCTGCTCGCGGCCATGACCGCGCACGAACTCGGCCTGGACCGCGCGGCGTTGAAGCGCTGGCCGGCTGCCGAGAAGGCCTACCGGCAGGCCCTGGTGCACTTCGAGGCGGTGGGCCGCCCGGACAGCATGACCAAGACGCTGACCGAACTGGGCACCGCGCTGATCGAGCAGGGCCGCGCCGAGGAGGCCCGCGAGCTGCTCACCGAGGCGCTCACCGACCTGAGTGCGGAGGGCCCCCGCTCGGCGGGCGCCGGCCGGCACTGAACGGCGCTCGACGAGACCGCGCCCGGTGGCCGACCCGGTCCGGTAGCGGCCCGCGGCGCCCGGCCATGACAGTGCCCGCCCCGGTCGAACCGGAGGCGGGCACGGGCCGATCGGCCGGTCAGATCCGGGTGTCCTCCACCACCGGCAGCGAGTCGACCGGGACGGAGGCCGGCGCGAAGGCCGTCCGCGGGGCGACGGCGGGCTGCTTGCCGCAGAAGGCCGGCTCCAGGGTGTTCATCAGCCCCTGGGTCACCGAGCCGTTGTTGGAGGCGTTGGCGAAGACCACCACGCTGCGCCGCCCGTCCGGGGTGGTGAAGGACTGGCTGTTGAAGCCCTGCACGATGCCGCCGTGGCCGTACACGTCCCCGCAGGAGAGCGAGATGCGGCGCAGGCCCAGGCCGTAGGCGATCTTCGCGGTGGGGGTGGGCAGGGCGGCGGTCATCTGCTGGAGCGAGGCGTCCGAGACGAGCCCGCCGCTGCTGCCGGCCATCAGCGCGCCGAGGAAGCGGTCGAGGTCCTCGGCGGTGGAGATGACGGCTCCGGCGGCCCACACCCAGGAGCCGGTCTGCTCGGTGGAGTCCAGCAGCGGCCTGCTGCGGTCGTCGTTGGTGAGGTAGCCGGTGACGTGGGCGCCGCGGATCTCCTGGGTGGGCACCACGAAGGAGGTCCTGCGCAGGCCGAGCGGCCGGATGATGCGATCGTCCAGCACCTCCGGGTACGGCCGACCGGTGAGGTGCTCGATCGCCAGGCCCATCAGCACGTAGTCGGTGTTGGAGTAGGAGTAGCGGCTGCCGGGGGTGTACTGCACGCCGTGCCCGACCGACATCGCCACCAGCTCGCGCGGGTCGTAGACCTTGGTGCGGATGCGCGCCTCGAACGCGCTGGTGGTCTCCTCACCGGCCTGCTCCAGCAGGTCGTTGGTGTGGTCGTAGACGCCGGCCCGGTGCTCCAGCACCTGGCGGCCCGTCATGGTCCAGGCCTCCGGCAGGGTGCCCTCGGGCAGGTACTCGCGCAGCGGCCGGTCGAGGTCGATCCGGCCCTCCTGCGCCAGCTGCATCACGAGAACGGCGGTGAACATCTTGCTGTTGCTGCCGACCCGGAACCTCCACGAGGAGTTCATCGGGGTCCCGTCCAGGTCGGCCAGGCCGACGCTCACCGAGCGGGTCCGGTCGGCGCCGCCGTGGTCGCGGATCACCGCGAAGGCGCCCGGGGCACCGGCTGTCGTGGAGGCCTGGAGGGCGGCGCGCACACCGGCGAGGTCGGGGGCGGGCGCGTCGGTGGTGTCCTGGCCGGCCGCCGCGGCGGGCAGGGCACCGGTCGCCACCAGGACGGCGCCGGCGGCGGCCACCGCGAGCGGACGCAGAAGGCTGGTCTTCGCCATGTTCCTCGGTTCTCTCGTCAGCTGACGCAGTGTCCGACCGCGCCGTTCGGAGATCACTATCACCGGCCCGGGCGGTTGGTGGCAATGTGAACAGGTTCGCCCGAATTTCCCGTTGTCGGTGGCGAGTTCGGCGGTCGCACCGTTCGTTTCCCGCTCCGGGGCCAAGGTTTCACCTGCCGTCGTCTACCCGCGTCGACGGACGCGCCCCATGCTGTTCGGGCGCTTTCGCGCACTCCGGCGCGCTCCGGTGTTCCCCTCGCCGACCACGGAGGCACCTCCCGTCCCGGGCCCGGCTCACCGGGCCGTCTCCCACCCGAGGAATTGTCATGACTTCGTCCATGAAGCCCCTGAACCCCCGCTCCCGCCGCACCGCCACCGCGATCGGTTCGGCCGTCGCCCTGGTCGCCGCCTCCGCCGGCCTCTGGGCGGCCACCGCCACCACCGCCCAGGCCGCCGCGCTGCCCACGCCCGACCACATCGTCGTCGTGGTGATGGAGAACCACGCCTACACCCAGGTCATCGGCAGCAGCAGCGCCCCGTACATCAACAACACCCTGAAGGCGGGCGGCGCCAACCTCACCCAGTCCTTCGGCATCACCCACCCGAGCGAGCCGAACTACTACGCGCTGTTCTCCGGTTCCACCCAGGGCACCGTCGACGACAGCTGTGTGACGGTCGGCGGCTTCCAGGCCGCCAACCTCGCCTCCGAGGTCATCGCCGCCGGCAAGACCTGGGCCAGCTACAACGAGTCCCTGCCCAGCCAGGGCAGCACCGTGTGCAGCAGCGGCAGCTACGCCCAGAAGCACAACCCGTGGTTCGGCTTCGGCAACGTCCCGCTCAGCTCGGCGAAGACCTTCGCCCAGTTCCCGACCGACTACAGCACCCTGCCGAACGTCTCCTTCGTGGTGCCGAACCTCTGCAGCGACATGCACGACTGCTCGGTCGGCACCGGCGACACCTGGATCAAGAACAACCTCGGTGCGTACGCCGCCTGGGCCCAGACCCACAACAGCCTGCTGGTCGTCACCTTCGACGAGGACAACAAGCTGTCCGGCAACCGGATCCCGACCGTGATCTACGGCGCCCACGTGACGCCCGGCAGCAGCAGCTCCACCACCTACAACCACTACAACGTGCTGCGCACCCTGGAGGACCTGTCCGGCGCCACCGGCCACGCGGGCAACGCGGCCTCCGCCGCCGACATCACCGGCATCTGGAACTGAGCCACGTCACGGTGATCAGGGCTTGACCCGAGCCTGAGCCCGGGCCGGTGGCCGCTCGGCCGTCGGTTCGGGCGCGGTGTCGGAGGTGGTCCCGGTCACGGCCGAGGGCCGCGCGCCGTGCCTGCGCACCCCGGGCACCGCCGCCGTGCCCGCGCAGACCAGCGTCACCAGCGCCGCGGCCGCCAGCAGCGGCACCC
>NZ_JAHSQD010000596.1 GCF_020103755.1 Streptomyces sp. LS1784 | reverse complement strand
TCGGGCTGCGCCCGATCGGGTGGGGTGGCGGGCGCTGCGCACGCTTGGGTGGTGGTGGGTCAACTCCGCGCTTCGCTGCGGAGTTGGGTGGGTGTCGGGGTAGGGCCTTCGGCCCTGGGTGGGTTGGGGGTGGGTTCGGGCTTCGCCCGGACTGACTGGGGTGGCGGGTGGGGGCGCTTTGCGCCTTGACGAATGGGGTGGTGACGGGTGGTCATGTATGGGGTCACTCGTTGGGGTGGTACAGGGACGGGCTTCGCCCGTTCTCGTGCATCAAAGACAGCAGCCCGCTAGACTCTGGGTTTCTGGACAGGCTCCGGGTGCCCCTGGAATCCGGAGGATCGCCCGGGTTTGGTGCTCTGAAAAGGGCCCGGACGTGACTCCTCAATGGATGGTGAGTGCTGTGATCGTGCGAGACGCTGACGGCCTTGAGCTGCCGGAGCCCGAGAAGGCGGCGCCGGCCGATCTGTGGCCGGTGCTGCGGATGCTTTCGGGCATCGCTGACGACATGTCACAGGAGCCGCACAGCTTCGCTGTCGCCGGGCCCCTGTTGGTCTCGCAGTTCGAGCGGGTGGCCGAGCTGGGCGAGTGGGTGACGGAGTGCGCCCGCGCGCTGAGCGACGAGCTGGCCGATGACCTGCGCAACGGCCGGAGCTGGCTGGCCGAGGGCTGAGCTGGCGCAGCGGGAAACGGGCCTCCCGCCGAATCCGGGAAGCCCTCGAAAAGGCCGTGGCGGCTTTTATGTCGCGTCGCATGGATTCCGAAAAAGGGAGACAGTTGTTATGGCGAAGAAATTGCGCCTGAACCAGGAAGAGGCGTGCGACGCGGCAGTACGACTTCTGACGCTGCCCGCGTCGGGCCTGGTGCCGCCGGAGGGGCTGCGGTGCCAGATCCGGGCGGCGACGGGGGCGGGCAAGTCGCTGACGGCCGTGCACGTCGCTTCGCGGCTCCACGCGGAGCGGACGCTGGTGATCGTGCCCTCGCTGCCGCTGCTGGAGCAGACGGTCGGGGTCTGGCAGCGGGAGGGGTACGGCGGCCGGATGGTCGGGCTCTGCTCGCTGGCGGGCAACGAACAGCCCCTGGGCTTGCGGTGCACCACCGATCCGGCGGAGCTGGTGAAGTGGACGGCGGGCTCGGGACTGGTCACCGTGTTCGCCACCTACGCCTCGCTGGGCCTGGGCCATCTGGAGAAGGCGCACCAGGCCAGACTGCCGGCCTTCTCGCTGGCGGTGGTGGACGAGGCGCACCGGACCTCGGGGCAGGCTGGGCGGCCGTGGGCAGCGATCCTGGACAACGCCCGGATCCCCTGCGACAGGCGGCTGTTCATGACGGCCACGCCGCGGCTGTGGGCGGTCAAGGACAGCGACAGGGAGCGGGCGGCAGCGTCCGGGATCGAGGCGGCCGAGCTGATCGCCAGCATGGACGACGAGGCGCTGTACGGGCCCGTCGCCCACGACTACCCGCTGGGCACCGCGATCTCGGACGGGGTGATCGCGCCGTACCGGATCCTGTGCGTCGACGTGTCCGACCCCGTCCTCCAGGGCCTGGAGCAGCGCGGTGCGAGCGAGGTGTCGGTGGAGTACCGGGGAGCGCGGCTGGCGGCCTTGCAGACGGCCCTGCTGACCGCGTGCGCGGAGTGGGACCTGTCCCGGGTACTGTCGTTCCACCACATGGTGGCCGAGGCCCGGGCGCTGAGCACCGGCCTGCACGACGTCGCGCGGGTGCTGTGGGAGCAGGACCCCGCTTTGCACCCGCAGCCGGAACTGATCGGTACGACGTGGCTGGAGGCCGAGCACACGCCGGCCGAGCGGCGGGCCGTGCTGGGCACGTTCGCGTCGCTGGTCAGGGATGACGGGTGGCGGCTGCTGCGGTACGTCCTGGCCTCGGTCAAGGTGCTGTCGGAGGGCGTCGACACCTTCGACTGCGACGCGGTGTTCTTCGCGGACGTGCGCGGCTCGATGGTGGACTTGGTCCAGGTCGTCGGGCGGGCGCTGCGGATGCACCCGGGCAGCGGCAAGGTCGCCACCATCGTGGTGCCCGTCCTGCTCGGGGCCAGCGAGAACGGCGACCAGTTGCTCACCTCCCGGGCCTACGACGGGCTGTCCAAGCTCTTGATGGCGCTGCGCGCGCACGACGCGGCCGCCGTCGAGCGCCTGGCCATGCCGCAGTCCGAGACCCGGCCGCCGAGAGAGCCCAGGCACGCCGGGGAGCCGGACGAGCGCCGCTCGGCCGCTGGGGAGGCGCAGCTGTTGCAGTTCTCCACTCAGCGCGACCCGGCGGTGATCGCGGCGTTCGTGCGGACCCGGGTGCTGGAGCCGGAGCGGGCGGAGTTCCGGCGGGGCCTGGAGGAGTTGCTCGCCTACCGGGAGAAGTTCGGCGACGTGCGCGTGCCCTACGCGTACCGGGCCACGTCCGGGCACCGGCTCGGGGTGTGGGTGGCCGACCAGCGCCGCTACAAGGCCGCCGACGTCCTCGATGCCGAGCGCGTCAAGGAGCTGGACGAGCTGGGCATGATCTGGTCCGCATTCGACACCGCCTTCACCGACAACCTCGCCGCGGTGGCCGGCTATGCGGCCGAGCACGGCCACGCCTGCCCGCCCAACGAGGCCGTCTGGGGCGGGCGCCCGGTCGGCACCATCATGAAGAACCTGCGCACCGCCCAGCGGCGTACCGAGGCCCTCCAGCGCCGTGCGGAGGCCGGCGAGGAGGGGCTGGACTGGACCGGCGCGCTGAGCGCCGGCCGCAAGGCCGTCTTGGACGCGATCGACCCGGGGTGGTGCCCGTCCTGGCCGGTGGAGTGGCGGCGGTGCTTCATCCTGGCCTGGCGCCACGTGAAGGACGGCGGGACGCTGGCCGGGGCCGAGTCGGGCAGCATCGTCGTCCAGGGCGAGGACCTCGCCGGGTGGGGCCGCGCCCAGCAGATCGGCTGGGACAAGCTCGTCCCGGCGCAGCAGTGGGCGCTGGAGCACGTCCTCGGCCTGGAGCCACTGCCCGCCGAGCAGAAGCCGGCCGGGAAGGTGAGCCACGCGGAGAAGGAGCAGCGCAACCTCGCCGCCGCCGCCCAGTACCGGGCCCGCGAAGGACACCTCAACGTCCCCCGCAAGCACAAGGAACCCCTGGTCCTGTCCGACAGCACGACCGTGCAGATCAGCCTCGGCCTGTTCATCTCCAACAGCCGCAGCAGGCGCGCCGACATCCCCACCGACCGCGCCGCCCGGCTGACCGAACTCGGCATGCGCTGGGCATAGGGCGGGGGCCGGGGCACGCGGGGTGCAGGAGCGGCCGCCAGGGGCCGCGCCGCTCGCCTCCGGAGTCAGGGATAAGTCAAGCCTATTCCCCGGAACGCTCGGGCAAGATCGTCGCGGACCTCAGCCTCCGACCGGGCAGACAGGCTAACGGTCTCCGTGTAGCCAGCATGGGGCATGTCGGTTGGACTTACACCGTAGGGCAGTCCGAGCCTGGCCCACTTCTGAAGGACGGCGCGCTCGACTGCTCGCGCGTCTCGGCCGATGAGCTGGATCTGGATGATCTCTTCCCATCGCTGAGCAGCGTGCAGCGCGAGCCTCCTACTGCCAGCCTTCGCAATGCCGATTTTCGCAGCGCCGAGTGCTCGATGGGCAATCAGGTAGACGAGCGCGTCATCGTCGGCCTTGATCCCATAGGCGCCGCAGGACTCGCATGCGCCGGTGCCCGCGTGCTTGATGCTGTCCAGAAGTGGGCTTGATTCGCTTTGACGGACACCCCTGGTCAGGGGCTTCGGTCCCGGTAAGGATGATGTCCATCATGGAGAGCATGGGGAGGAAGCCGCGCCCTCGCCGCTCGTTCACGCCGGAGTTCAAGGCCGAGATCGTCGAGTTGTGCCGACGCGGCGACCGCTCGGTCGGTCAGGTCGCCAAGGACTTCGACCTGACCGAGACCGCGGTGCGCGACTGGGTGAAGCAGGCCCAGGTCGACGTCGGCGAGCGTGACGGCCTGACCAGCGACGAGCGCGAGGAACTGGCCAGGCTGCGGCGGGAGAACCGCCGCTTGCGCGAGGACGTGGACATCCGCAAGCGCACCACGGCTTTCTTCGCGACGGAGACCCGGTGACGGTGCACCCGTTCATCGAGGCGGAGAAGCAGGCAGGCCACAACGTCAAACGGGCGTGTGAACTGCTCAAGGTCTCCCGAGCCGCCTTCTACGCCCGCCGAACCGCCACCCCCGGCTCCCGCGCGGTCCGCGACGCGGAGCTGACCGAGAAGATCACCGAGGTCCACGCGACCTCGCGCGGCACCTATGGAGCTCCGCGCGTGCACGCCGTCCTGCAGTGCGACGGCGATCGGTGCGGCCAGCGAAGGGTCGCACGCCTGATGCGCCAGGCCGGCCTCGAGGGCCGGCACCGAAGACGGCGCCAGCGCACCACGATCCCCGACCCCCGCGCCGCCACCCGGCCGGACCTGGTCCTGCGCGACTTCCAGCCCCACCCGGCGGCCCTCGATGCGCGCTGGTGCGGCGACATCACCTACATCCCCACCGACGAGGGCTGGCTCTACCTGGCCACCGTCATCGACATCGCCTCCCGCCGCGTCGTCGGCTGGGCCACCGCCGACCACCTGCGGACCGAACTGGTCGCCGGCGCCCTACGGGCCGCCTGCCACACCCGCCGCCCGACCGGACCGGTGATCTTCCACTCCGATCGCGGCTGCCAGGGCGGATTCAACTGATCGTCGCAACACCTCGATCGAGGAGGGTGTTGTGGCTCAGGGACGGGCGCGTGCAGCGCTGAAGGCGGGTCGTCCGCCATTGCGGTCGCCGGGTCGGCCTCCGATCGGTCGGCGGGCCGAGCGGCAGCGGTTCTGGCGGTTCGTTGCGAAGGGCCTGACCAG
>NZ_JAHSQD010000595.1 GCF_020103755.1 Streptomyces sp. LS1784 | reverse complement strand
CCGCGCCCGACGAACCCGAGCGCGGCGGCCGCCCTCCTCGATGCCGGATCGTGGGCCCGCCACTTCGGCAGCGGGCCCGAGCGGGGGCGGGACCGCCGACCGCATCCGCGACGGTCACCTCGCGTCGCAGCTCGGCGAGGGCCCGGCTGCCGAAGGTGCGGGGCGGGGCGGGCACTCAGGCCGGGATGAGGGCATCCCACTGGTCTCGGGTCGGGCCGTCGGGCCGTGGCGAGAAGTCGGGGTGGGCGGCCAGCCAGGCGGTGACGTGGCGGTCCACTTCGTCGGTTCCGTAGGCCTCCTCCGCCGGTTGCAGGAGGTGGCGCACCCGGGCCCTGGCCCGCATGACGACGGGGTCGTCGAACGCGCAGGCAGCCAGCGCGGCAGTCCGCAGGTCCGCGGACGGCTGGGTCCCGGTGAGGCGTTGCTCGTTGCCGCGGTCGGCCGTCACCTGCGCGTCGAACCAGGGACGGAGGGTGCGCGCCGCCCAGGCGTGGTAGCCGGTGGGGTCCGCGGCGATCCGTTCGACACGGGTGGCGATGTACTGGGCGGCGCGCAGGCCGAGGGCCGCGCCGTGGCCCAGGGTGGGGTTGGTGTGGACGAGGCTGTCCCCGGCGTTGATCAGGCCGGTGACGACGGGTCCGGCGTCGTCGGCGAGGGCGGTCCAGCGGTTGTCCAGGCCGCCCATGGCCAGGACGGCCGACTGCGGCTCGGGGTCCAGGTCGAGCCAGGCGGCGGTGGCGGGGAAGCTCCGGGCGACGGCCTCGAACACGGCGGGGTCGGTGAGCGCGCCGCGGGTCGGATCATCCGCGGAGAGCATCACGCTCACCGCGAAGGTGTCGTTGTCGGACGGGAACACGCCGGCGAGCGCGAACGGTGCGGTCGAGCCGGGCTTCACCCGCCCGGGGTCGCGCGGGCCGTCGGCACGCAGGCGGTACCAGCGACACAGGTAGGCGATCCCGGTGCGGTGGCTGTCGACCACGGGCGGGCGGCAGCCGGCCGCGACCAACCAGGCGGGAACCGGAGAGCGACGGCCGGAGGCGTCGACGACGAGGTCCGCCCGGTACGTGTCCGCGCCCACCTGCACGCCGGTGACCCGGGCGGGGTGGCCCTCGTCGAAGGTGAGGGCCCGCACCCGGGAGCCTCGCCGCACCTCGACGGTGGGCTCGCGCCGCACGGCCGCGGTCAGGGCGGCCTCCAGCACGATGCGCCGGGTGCGCAGGGTCACCAGGTCCTCATCCCCGGCCCGGTGCGGCGGATGCTCACCGAACCAGTCGAAGTCGTGGTACTCCAGGGCGCCGCGGGCCAGCAGGTCCGCGTGGACATCGGGCGCCTCGGCCCGCAGCACGGTGCGCACCGGTGCGAGGAACGAGTGGGGCTGGACGGCCTGCGGAACCCGGGGCCTGTCCCAGTGGAAGAAGTCCCGGTCCGGGTCCTCTCCGGCCTGCCGCGCGTCCTGTTCGAACAATGTGACCGGATGACCCCGCCGGCCCAGCATGAGCGCCGTCCCCAGCCCACTGATGCCTCCGCCGACCACCGCAACCCGCGCCAATGAACTCCCCTTCGCGTCGTGTTGCGAAATGATCTTACTGCTCGGCGGTTTCCGGGCGGGCCCCCACCCCCGCCCCCGCACGGCGGCGGGCGGCCGGACGTGGTGAGCCGGGAGCCGTGGGAGCGTACGCTTGTCCGGGTAACGTCAATTCAAAACCTGCCTCGCCGCCCGGCAGCTCCGACGGGAGCCGAATCGGCCATTCTCGGCGATCCCGCCGCGGCACCCTCCGTGAACGGAGTAGCGGCGGTTAGGTTGGCAATGACAACGAGAGGCGGCCGCCGGGCAGCCGGCGGCGCACTGGCGAGAGGTGCCCGACCATGCGGGTGAGTATCGACCGGGACCGCTGCTGCAGCTCCGGGATGTGCGTCATGAACGTCCCCGAGGTGTTCGACCAGGACGACCACGACGGCCTGGTGAGACTCCGTCAGACCGCGTTCCGGCCCGACCAGTTCGATGATCTCAGACTGGCCGCCCAGCTCTGCCCGAGCGGCGCGATCACCGTGGTCGAGGGCGATTCGGCAGCGGCCGGGTCGACCGTGGCCGAGGCCGAACCCGCCGGGAGGCGGACCGCCCCGGTCGACGGCTGACCGCCGTCGGCCCCGGCCACCGCGACAGACCCTGACGGACGTCCAGTCACCACACGACCCCCCACCGGAGAACCTCGCGACACAAGGAGACCCCGCCTTGACGAGCACACCCACCGTCCCCGCCGTCCCGCTGCCGTCCCCGCACTCCGCCGGCTGCCCGTTCGGCCCGCCGCCCGCGTACACCGAGGCCGCCGCCACCGCCCGGCTGACCCGCGCCGACCTGCCCGGGGGCGAGTCCTGCTGGCTGGCCACCGGCTACGCCGAGGTCCGCACCGTCCTGTCCGACCGCCGGTTCAGCGCGGACGTACGCCACCCGTCCTTCCCCCTGCTGGTCGCCGGCAGCCGGGAACGGATCACCGAGAACCCGAGCTTCCTGCGGCTCGACGACCCCGAGCACGCCCGGCTGCGCCGGATGGTCACCGGGGACTTCCTGGTCAAGCGGGTCGAGGCGATGCGCCCGGACATCCAGCGGATCGTGGACGAGGCGCTGGACGGGATGACCGTGGGCCGCACCGAGGCCGACCTGGTCGCCGACTTCGCGCTGCCCGTCCCCTCGCTGGTGATCTGCCTGCTGCTCGGCGTCCCGTACGAGGACCGCGAGTTCTTCCAGAGCATCAGCCGGACGCTGCTCAGCAACTCCAGCACGATCGAGCGGCTCCTTGAGGCCCAGGACGAGCTGCTGGCGTACCTGGAGGGGCTGACGGACCGCAAGCGGGAGAAGCCGGAGGACGACATCCTCAGCCGGCTCGCCGCCCGGGACGACCTCACCGTGCGCGAGGTCGCCAGCACCGGCATCCTGCTGCTGATCGCCGGGCACGAGACGACCGCGAACATGATCTCGCTGTCCACCGCCCTGCTGCTGGACCGGCCCGAGCAGGTCGCCAGGCTGGCCGACCCGGCCGCGCTGCCCGGCGCGGTGGAGGAGCTGCTGCGCCACCTCACCATCGTCCACACCGGGGTGCCCCGGGTGGCGCTGGAGGACGTGGAGCTGGGCGGCGCGACCGTCCGGGCCGGGGAGGGCGTGATCGCGATGCTCTCCACCGCCAACCGGGACGAGGAGATGTTCGGCGGTGCCGGTCGGCCGCCGGTCGACGAACTGGACCTGGACCGGGACGCCCGGCGGCACATGGCCTTCGGCTTCGGCGTGCACCAGTGCCTCGGCCAGCCGCTGGCCCGCGCCGAGCTCCAGATCGCGCTGGCCACGCTGTTCCGGCGGCTGCCCGGGCTGCGGCTGACCGTCCCCCGCAGCGAGCTGGCGTTCCGCACCGACTCGTTCATCTACGGCATGCGGTCCCTGCCCGTCACCTGGTGACCTCAAGGTGAGGTCCGCGGTCGCTCGCCGGGGCACCCGGCTGGCCCTGGCGCCGGGGCGGAGGCAGGCTGGAAGGGCGAAGAGACACCACCGGCCCTGCCGCGCCCCCGACCCGGCGCGCCCGGACCGGCCGAGGAGACGGAGCCCGCGATGACCGACATGAGCGACCGGTCCAAGGTGAGCACCGAGGACGACGAGGACATCCGCGCCGCGGACCCCGAGGAGGGCATCCCCTCGACGCAGAACCTGCACGCGCAGGACACCTCCCAGGCGGAGGGCGCCCGCATGCCGGACCAGCCCGGCCAGTCCGGCTGACCGTCCGGCGTACCGACTCGACCGCCCGGTGGGACCGGGCGGTCGCCGCGACCGTGGGTGTCGCCGCTCCGGCGGCGGTGCACCCGCGAGGGAGGAGAGGCGCATGACCGAACACGACGAAGGCAACCGCCAGGCCCGGCCGCCCGCGGACCCGCGCACGTCGTGGGCGACCTGGACCACCCAATCGATCATCAGCGGCCCCGGTGGGGTCACCACCACCGAGGTCGGCCCGATCTCCGGCGACCTCACCGTGCACACCACCTGGGTGGACGGCGAGGCGCGGCTGACCGTCCAGTACACCGGCGCGCTGGACTGGTACACCGTCGACGGCAGCCCGGTGCCGGCGGACGACGAGACCACCGCACGGGCGATCCACCAAGCGATGGTGAACGGCGTCAAGGCCGGCCGGGGCGCGGGTGCCCCGCCGGCACCGCCGAAGCTCTAGGGACCTCCGGGAACAGTGACGAAACGGCGGCGCGCCCGGGACGGGTGACCGTCCCGGGCGCGCCGTGCCGCTACGGGCCTGACGGCTGCCCCCGGCGGGCTACGGAGCCGTCCCGTCCGCATCCACCGCCCTGCCCCGCGCCTCCGTCCCGCCCTTCAGCGCCGGAGCGGCCGAGGCCCAGTAGGTGGCGTCCGCCGGGCGGCGCTCGCGCAGGTCCTTCCGCACCTCGCCGGCCAGCCGACGGGTGTCGCGGCGGTTCATCGTGGCGCCGATGCCGGCGCCGACCAGCAGCGGGACCACCGCCGGCAGGTGGCGCAACGAGCTGCGGGTCAGCCGGCGGCGGACCTGCCGGCGCACCTCCGAGCTGATCGCCAGCGCGGCGAAGCCGGCGGGCCGGACCAGCAGGCCCGCGTCGATCCCCCGGCGGTTGGCCCAGGCGCCGAGGTAGGCGCCGGCCCGCTGGATGGCGGCGCCCTGCGCCGGCGCGCCGTAGACCTCGTGCAGCTCGGCGATCAACTTGATCTCCACGGCCGCCACCGCGAGCGTCTCGGCCGCGATCTCCAACGGCATCGCGGGCGGCACCGGCAGCATCGCCGCCGCGCCGACGCCCGCGCCGAGCGCGCCGGAGGCCCGGACGGCACCGGTGACCAGCAGG
>NZ_JAHSQD010000594.1 GCF_020103755.1 Streptomyces sp. LS1784 | reverse complement strand
CAGGCGCCAGCGCAGCACCCGGACGTCGGCGGCGGCCGGGCCGGTGCGGAACACGGCGAGCAGCCGGCCGTCCACCGGGCGCAGCCGCTCCAGCCGGGCGTCGCGGAAGTAGCGCCGCAGGTCGGCGAGGTCCTGGTGCAGCCGCGGGTCGTCCAGCAGGGTGCCCTCGGTGGGCGCGGGGGAGAGGTCGGGGTGGTGCAGGCCGAGGACGTCGGTGAAGTCCCCTTCGCCGTCGGTGAGGTCGGCCGCTCGGGTGCCGAGCAGCAGCAGCCCGCCGACGGCGGTGAGGTCCTGGGGCAGGCAGGCCCGGGCGGTGGTGAGCCGCCCGGTGCCGGCCAGCCGCAGCTCCCCGCCGCCGAACTCGCCGACCCGGCGGGCGTTCAACGCCTGGGCCCGGTCGGCGAGTTCGGCGGCGGCTCGGGCGAGCCGGTCGCGCAGGACCTCGTAGGTTCCGGCGTCGAGCCGGGCGTCGAGGGCGTCCACGGTCACGGTCACGTTCCTCAGTTGACTCAGTTGAATCGGTCGACTCGGTTGCTCGGCGGGCAGCGGGTCACTTGGAGCCGTTCACGGAGGCGAGGCCACCGGCCAGCGTCCCGATCGGGGTCTCCGCGACGCCCAGCTGCCGCGCCGAATCCAGCAGTCGGCGCAGCTGGCCGGCCTGGTCGCCCGCCCCCGAGCCGATCAGCTTCATCAGCAGCGCGGACACCGTCAGGTTCTGCACGTCGGCCGTGGAGACCGAGGAGAGCACCCTGGTGAGGTCCTCGGTGAAGCTGGCCCGCCCGTCCAGCCAGGGCCCGGCCAGGGTCTGCGCGGTCTGCGAGTGGCCGACGAAGGCGTCCACGCTCTTGCCGGCCGACACCGACTGCACCAGCCTGTCGAAGAACACCGAGTCCCCGCCGACGATGTCGATCTTCGCCTTCTCCAACCCGGCCGCGACCAGCGCCGCCTGGGCCTCGGCGATCTGCCGCTGGGTGTCCAGCCCGGCCAGCCGGACGTCCTTCTCGGCGGCCAGCCGCAGGCGGTACTCCTCGTGCCCGCGCGAGGCCTCGTCCAGCTTGGCCATCGCCGCGGCCTTCTCGGTCAGGCCCTCGGCCTCGGCCTTCAGCTTTCCGCCGATCTCCAGCGCGGCGGCCTTGGCCTTCTCGGCCTGGACGGCGGCCTCGGCGCGGCCGACCTTCTCCACCGCCGCGGCCTCCTGCTCGCGGACCTGGACCCGGGCCAGTCCCTCGGCGGCGGCCTCCGCCCGGATGCCCTCGGCCATCCGGATCTTGGCGGCCGCGTCCAGCTCGGCGGCCTGCTGACGGGCCTCGGCCAGCACCAGCGCCTCGCGGGCCCTGTGCGCGGCGGCCTGCTCGGCGGCCTCGGCGGCCTTGATGTCCTTGACCAGCTTCTCCTGCGCCTCGGCCTCGGCCTGGATCACGACGGCCTTGCGCACCCGCTCGGCCTCCTCGGTGGCGCGCAGCGTCTTGACGGCCTCCTCCTGCTCGGCGACGGTGCGGTCCACCGCGACCCGCTCGCGGACCACGTCGGCGACCTCGCGCCTGGCGGACTCGACCTCCTTCTCCTTGGCGATCGTGGCGAGCTGGGTCTCCCGCTCGCGGCCGACGACCTCCAACAGGCGGTCCTTCTCGATCCGCTCGTTCTCCACCGCGATCACCCGTTCGCGGTTCTTCTGCGCCACCGCGACCTCGCGGGCCTGGTTCTCCCGCTGCACCCCGAGCAGCTCCTCGGTGCGCAGGAACGCGGTCTGGGCGTTCAGCCGCTCCTCCTCCTGCACCCGGGCGATCACCGCGTCCTCCTTGGCGCGCAGGGTCTCGATCTCGCGGCGCTGGCGGATCTCGGCGTCGGCCTGCCGGCGCTCCAGCTCCAGGACGGCCTCCCGGGCGTCCACGTTCTGCCGGGTGATCTCCTTCTGCTCGGTGCGCTGGTACTCGTTGGTGCGCACGTGCTCGATCGCGGTCAGCTCGGTGATCTTGCGGATGCCCTGGGCGTCCAGGATGTTGTCGGCGTCCAGCTGGCTCATCGGGGTCTGTTCCAGGTGGTCGATGGCCGCGTCCTCAAGGGTGTAACCGTTGAGGTCGGTGCCGATGACCGCGATGATCTGGTCCCGGAACTCGTGCCGGTGGGTGTACAGGTCGGTGAAGTCCAGCTGCTTGCCGACGGTCTTGAGCGCCTCGGCGAACTTGACGGCGAAGAACTCCTGGATCGCCTGCGGGTCGCTGGCCCGGGCGGTGCCGATCGACTGCGCGACCTTGATGACGTCCTCGACGGTCTTGTTCACCCGGACGAAGAACGAGATCCGGATGTCCGCGCGGATGTTGTCCCGGCAGATCAGACCGTCCCGGCCGGCCCGGTGGATCTCCACCGTCTTCGCGGTGATGTCCATCAACTCGGCCTTGTGGAGCACCGGGAGGACGATCGCGCCGGTGAAGGTCACGTCCACCTTCTTCGTCCGGGAGACGATCAGTGCCTTGCCCTGCTCGACCTTCTGGAACAGGCGGCCCACGAACAGCAGCATGGCGAGCAGGATGAGCAGCACGACGGCGACGAGCACGCCGAAACCCACGGCGATGGTGTCCATCACGGAGTCCTTTGACGAGATGGCGAGTTGGTGCGAAAGAGAAGTGCGGTGAACGAAGGCGACGAATCGTCAGGTCAGTTCGGACGGCGGATCGAAGGGCGCCACCAGGAAGTGCTCGCCCTCGGCGTCGTAGTCGAAGATCAGGGCGGTCCGTCCGGCCGTCAGGCCCGGTTCGGGCTCCGCCGTGCGGACCTGGACGGTCGCGGTGGAGCCGTCCTCCGCGGTGACCTCGGCCTGCCCGAAGTCGGCCGTCACCCGGCCGGTCCGGATCACGCAGACCCGGCCGACGAAGTCCCCCCGGGTGGCCGGCCGGTCCTGCGGGAACAGCCGCGACAGCGGCCGGACGAGCGCCCGGGTGCCCGCCCAGGAGGCGACCAGCGCGACGGCGAACACGCCGCCGCGCGCCGGTGCCCCCGAGGTGAGGACGGTGCCGGCCAGGCTGACGAACCAGGCGAGCGCGACCAGCAGCGACACCGCCACCGTCACGGGCACCCCGCCCAGCCCCAGCGCGTCCAGCACGCCCGTGTGGTGGCCGGCGCCGTGCCGGTCGGATCCCCCGTCGCCGCCGTGCCCCCCGCCGCCGTGCCCCGGATCTCCGGCGTGCCCCCCGTGCCCGGCACCCAGGTGGTGCCCCGCGTGCCCGACGTCCACGTGGTGCCCGCCGCCGTGCCCCCCGTGCACGGCGCCGGGCACCAGGCCGCCGAACAGCATCAGCAACCAGTACCCGACCACCACCACCAGCGCGAAGCTGAACAGCGCCGTCGGAAAGGCCAGCGCGGCCGCGAAGAATCCCCCCATCCCGGCCACACTCCCCCGTCTTTCCGCCGGCGCCGCGCTTCGGCACCGAGGAGATCATGGCAGCGCCGGGGCCCGCGGCACATTGCCAGGATCCGGCAATTTTTACGCCCTCTTGACACCCTGGTACATGCGGCCCGCGTGACACTGCAACAGCCCGGCAACAGGACGGCCGCCGGACGGTCGCAGCGGTGCCCCGCAGGTTTGGCGCCGCGGGACTACAGCGGTTGCTCCGGCCAGTTCAGCAGCCGTGCCCCCATGGCCGCCGTCTCCAGGGTGAAGCGGTGGAGCGCGTCCGCCGGGTCGTACCCGGTGAGCGCCTTGATCCGCTCCAGCCGGTAGCTCAGGGTGCGCACGCTCAGGCCCAGCCGGCGCGCCGCCTCCGCGTTCACGTACGCGGCCTCCGCCTGCACGGCGATGGTGTCCAGCAGCGGACGGGCGCCGCCGCGTGCCTCGGTCAGCGGGCCGAGCACGCTGCGCACCAGGTCGGCCATGGCCGCCCGGTCGCGCATCAGCACGGGGAAGACCAGCAGCTCCTCGGCCCGCAGCTGCTGGGCCGGCAGGTCCAGCCGGTGCGCGTAGTCCAGCGCGCCCAGCGCCTCCTCGTAGCTGCGCGGCACCCCGCTCGGCCCCGAGTGCCGGCGGCCGGTGGCCACCCGCCGCACCGGGTGGTAGCCGGGGCCGGGGCGCAGTGTCAGCTCGGCGAAGGCCTCCAGCACGGCCCGCTCGGAGTCCGGGGCGATGCACACCAGCCGGCCGTCCTTGCTGGCCAGCAGCACGTCCCGCTCGCCGAACCGTCCGGCCAGTTCCCGCTCCACCCGGTGCACCAGTGGATGCACGTCCGCGAACGGTTCGTCGCCCACCGCGACCGCCACCGTGTACGCGCCCGCCAGCCGAAGCCCGAACCGCTCCGCACGCTCGGCGAGCAGCCCGAGGTCGCTGCGGCCGAACAGCAGGTCGTCGATGAACTCCCGCCGGGCCGCCTCCTCCTGGCGGACGGCGAGGCGCTGCGCCCGCTCGTGGCCCTCGCCCAGCGCGGCCAGTGCGGCGTGGGTGGTGGCCAGCACCGCGTCGCCCATCCCGCGCAGCTCGGTGACGCTGCTCGTGGCCGTCGTCCCGGGCAGGGTCTGCCAGGCCCGCCGGGCCGCGGCCAGACAGTGCGACACCACCTCGCGCAGCCCGTAGCCGGCCTCGGCGCAGTGCTCGCCGAGTGTGCGCAGGCGCTCCAGCTCGTCGCGGCGCAGCAGCCGGCCGGTGCGGGAGACGTCGGCGAGCAGCACGAGGTAGACCTCGGCCAGCTCGGCGGGTATGTCGTACTCGATCTCCTCGGTCACCGTGTCCTGCCAACCCCCGTGCAGCCTGGTCATTCGGCGCTGAATTTATCAGGGACGCCCCCGGCGGGGACCGCCGCGGCGGCCCCCGCGCCACCGGTCGCGGACGCGTGGGACGGAGCGTGCGCCGCTGCCGTCGATCCGCCACCGCACGGACGGCGCC
>NZ_JAHSQD010000593.1 GCF_020103755.1 Streptomyces sp. LS1784 | reverse complement strand
GACCGGGGCCGGTGACGGCGTCGCCGGGGGCGGCGAGGTCGATGCGGCCGCCGACCAGGACGGCCGAGGCGCCGTCCGGAAGCGCGCCGCCGGGGGCGAGGTCGCGGACGGCGAGCACCTCGGGGTAGGCCGCCGGGTAGGCCGGGCCGGGTTTGGCGGTTCCGGAAGTGTCGGACTGGGTGGTGTCGGGTGCGGCCGGGGCGACGATCAGCGCGCCCTTGCCGCGCGCGGCGCGGACCGCGGCCGCCAGGGCGTCGGTCCCGTTCGGCAGCGCCACCCCGACGGCGATGACCCGGGCGCCCCGTTCCGCGGCCGTGGTGATGCCCTGGGCCAGCAGGTCCGCCGAGGCGGTCCCGGCCTCGTTGGTGACCGAGACGGCGAGGATCCGGGCGCGCGGCGCGAGGCCGGCGAAGCCCGCGCCGTCGCGCTGGTCGGCGGCGATCAGGCCGGCCAGGAAGGTGCCGTGGCCGACGCAGTCCTGGGCGGGGTCGGGGCCGCCGGGCAGCGGGGCCAGGTCGAGCCGCCCGGCCAGCAGGCCGCTGCCGTCCTTGACCCCGGAGCCGAGGACGGCGACGGTGACGCCCTCGCCGCGGCTGAGCGGCCAGACCCGGTCGGGCCGCAGGAAGGTCTGCGGCCAGGGGGTGAGCTGGGTGCCCTTGGTGGACGGTGCCAGGCAGCCGGCCGGCCGCCCGCTCGCGTCGCGCCGCTGCTGGCTGACGCCGGGCAGGGCGTCGGGGGTGTCGGCCGCGGCCGTGCCCGCCGGGAGCAGAAGCCCGGAGGCCAGCGTCCCGGCGGCCAGCATCCCGGCGGCCGCCCGGACGCGGGCCGTCGGCCTCACGCGAGGCTGCCGATCCGCTCGACCGGGATGTCCTGCGGCAGCAGCAGGCTGAGCTCGTCGAGGTCCGCCACGTCCAGCCGGGACAGCCGGCCCGCCTGCCGGGTGATCATCGCCTCCAGCACCTGCCGGGCGAACCGCCCGTTGCCGAAGGACCGGTCGCGCGGGACGGCGCCGAACAGGGTGCCGAGCGCGGCCAGGGTCTCCGGGGTGCAGGTGTAGCCGGCGGCCTCGGCCTGCACCCGGACGATGGTGACGAGTTCCTGGTCCGCGTAGTGGTCGAAGGTGATCTCCCGGGAGAACCGGGAGGCCAGGCCGGGGTTGGAGGTGAGGAAGCCGCGCATCTCCTCCTGGTAGCCGGCCACGATCACCACGACCTCGTCGCGGTGGTCCTCCATCAGCTTCATCAGGGTGTCCACCGCCTCCTGTCCGAAGTCCCCGCCGGTGCCGTTGCGGGGCGTCAGGGTGTACGCCTCGTCGATGAACAGCACGCCGCCGCGGGCGCGTTCGAAGGCGTCCCGGGTGAGCTGGGCGGTGTGGCCGATGTAACGGCCGACGAGGTCGGCCCGGGCCGTCTCGATCAGCTGGCCGGAGGGCAGCACGCCGAGTTCGGCGAGGAGTTCGCCGTAGAGCCGGGCGACGGTGGTCTTGCCGGTGCCGGGCGGGCCCGAGAACACCAGGTGGTGGCTGATGGTGGCGGCGGGCAGCCCGGCCTCGATCCGGCGCCGGGTCTGCCGGGTCAGGTTGACCAGGTCCTCGACCTGTTCCTTGGCGGCGGCGAGGCCGACCATGGCGCGCAGCCGGTCGAGCAGGCCGGGTTCCTCGGCCTGCTCCTCGCCGGCGGCGGCCGCGGCGGCCTGTTCGCCGACGTCGGCGGGCAGCAGCCGGGTGAGCTCCGCGTTGTCGAAGTGCTCCAGGTCGGCGAGCCGGGAGGCCTGCCGGTCGACCATCTCCTCGAACACCTTGCGGGCGGCCCGGCCGTTGCCGAAGTCGGCGCCCTTGGGCATCCGGTCGAAGTGCGCGACGAGCGCCCCCCGGGTGCCCTCGGCGAGCTCGTAGCCGTGTCCGCCGGCGGCGTGCTCGACGATCGTGGTGAGCTCGTCGACGCTGTAGTTCCGGAACTCGACGGTGCGGCTGAACCGGGAGGCCAGGCCCGGGTTGGAGGCCAGGAACTCGCGGATCTCCGCCTCGTACCCGGCGACGATCACCACCAGGTCGTCGCGGTGGTCCTCCATCAGCTTGACGAGGGTGTCGATGGCCTCCCGGCCGAAGTCGGGGCCGGTGCCGCCGGAGCCCGCCGACAGGGCGTACGCCTCGTCGATGAACAGCACCCCGCCGAGGGCCTCCTTGACCACCTCGGTGGTCTTCAGGGCCGTCCCGCCGATGATCGAGGCGACCAGGTCGGCCCGGGCGACCTCGACCAGGTGGCCGCTGCGCAGCACGCCGAGTTCGGCGAGGATCGCGCCGTAGAGCCGGGCGACGGTGGTCTTGCCGGTGCCGGGCGGCCCGGCGAAGACGAGATGCCGGCTCATCGGCAGGGCGGGCAGCCCGGCCTGCTCGCGGCGGCGGGCCAGCTTGTTGAGGTTGACCAGGGTGGCGACCTGCTCCTTGACGCCCTCCAGTCCGACCAGGGTCTGGAGGACGGCCTGCGGGCCCTGCGGCCCGGCCGGGGCGGGGCCGGGCCCGGCGGTTCCCTCGGCCGGGGCGTTTGCCCCGTCGGCGGCGGGCACGGCGCCGGGCTCGGCGGTGGCGACCACCGCCGAGCCGTGGACGTCCGGCGAGCGGTTGTCCCGGCTGTCGAGGTTCTGCACGGCGAGACGGTCGGTCGGCTCGGTCTGCCGCAGCCCGGAGCCCTGGTTCTCGGCGGCCACGCAGTCGGTGAGCCGGACGGGCTCCACGGTCTCGGAGCGCAGCCCGTCCACGGTGTTGTCGCCGAGCTGGCAGGAGGTCAGGGTGGCGCGGGCGCCGGACAGCAGGTGCAGCCCGTGCCGCCGGTTGGTCCGCAGCCGGGTGCGGGTGGCGGTCAGTTCGCCGCCGCACTCGACGCTCGCCCCGTCGAAGGCGTTGTCGGTGGACTCGACGTCGCGCAGGGTGGCGACGCCCTCGGCCCCGACCGAGATCCCGCAGGACCCGCTGCCGCGCACCAGGCTGCCGCCGAGGTAGGTGTTGGCGCCGTCGGCGATCCGCACGCCGTGCTTCCCGGCGTCGATGACGGTGACGTCCTCCAGCCGGCCGCGCCCGTCGCGCAGCGCCTCGATCCCGTGGCCGCCGGCGGCGGTGACGGTGCTGCGGCGCAGCAGCGGGTTGGCGCCGTCGCGCACCACGACGCCGACGCCGGCCGCGTCACGGACCTCCAGGCGGTCGAACTCGGCGGCGCTCTCCCCGGTGAGGTCGACGCCGTCGGTCCCGGCGTCGCGCACCACCGCCCGCACCAGGCTGGGCCCGGCCGACTCGCCGACGTGGATGCCGGCCTGGGCGGGGGCGGTGACCTCGCAGTCCTCCAGGGTGCCCCGGGCCCGGCCGGCGATGTGCAGGCCGTGGCCCTGGGGGCGGACGGCGCGGCAGCGGCGCAGCAGCGGGTCGGTGCCGTTGGTGAGGACGTAGCCGTGGCCGCGCACGGCGGTGACGGTGCAGTCCTCCAGCACGACCCGGGCGGTGGAGCCGACGAAGACGCCGAGCGCGCTGTCCCGGATCTCGGTGCGCAGCAGGCGCGTGCTGCTCTGCTCCTCCAGGGCGACGGCGGGCTTGTCGGTGGCGGAGATCTCGCAGTCCTCGACGACGCCGCGCGACTCGCCGTTGGCGCACAGGCCGTTGCCGCGCGCGTCGCGCAGCACGCAGCGCCGGACGGTCGGGTTGGCCCGCTCGCCGATGACCACGGCCGAGGTGCCCAGGTGTTCGATGACGCTGTCCTCGATCACGCTGGTGCCGGTGGAGGTCTCCACCAGCCCGGCGCCGGCCGGGTTGGTCACCCGGCTGCCGCGCATGGCGAGTTCGCCCTGCTGGCGGGTGAGCACGGCGGTCCACGCGCTGCCGATCACCTCGCAGTCCTGCATGGCGAGTTGGCCGCGCGGGACGTCGACGGCAGGCAGGTCGTCGTCCTGCCCCTGGAGCACCAGGCCGGTGAGCTGGACGGCCTCGGTGAGCACCTGGACCACCGAACCGCGCCGGGGGCTGATCCGCACGCTGCCCCGGACGTCCTCGGCGGTGATGCTCACCACCTTGGTGAGCACCAGGTTCTCGTCGTACCGGCCGGGGCGGACCGAGATCACCGCGCCGCTGCGGGCCGCCTGGAGGGCTTCGCCGATCGTGCGGTAGGAGCCGGGCTCCCGCTGCTCCGCGCAGACCGTCAGCACCGGGCGCGACATGCCTGGGGTTCCCTTCGTCGTGGGGCGTTGTGGTTCGGGGTGGTTCAGGGGTTCGGTGGTTCGGGGCTCGGTGGTTCAGGGGGGCGGGCGGGGTCAGGCCGTGCAGGTGGCGCGGACCGCGCTGGCGGCGTGGTGGGCGAAGGTCTCAGTGCTGCCCGACCAGTCCAGGCCGCGGCTGTGCAGCGTCACCGAGATCGGGCCGCGGTAGGAGAACGGGCCCTGGTTCACCCAACTGCCCCGACTGGCCGTCTGGTTGATGGAGAACGAGCCGATCTGGCCGCCACCGCTCTGCACGGTGTAGGAGCTGGGGTTGCCGCCGACCTGCTTCACGTCGCCGCTGGCCGGGATGTAGACGGACAGGGTGCAGCTGCTGACCTTGTCCACGGTGAAGGTCCAGACCACCGAGTTGCTGTTGTCGTCCTTGTTCGCGTCGCCGGACATCGGCATCGAGGCGTACGTGCCGTTGCAGCCGTCGCCGCCGTAGCCGCCCGAGTTGTTGCGCCAGCCCTTGGTGCCCTGGTCGTACCAGCCGTTGGTCTTGTACTGGCCGCCGCCCGAGCAGTACGGGCCGGCGATCACGGTGACCGGTGCCGGCGGCTTGGCGGCGGCCGGGGGCGGCGCGGGCTGCTGGGCCGCCGGCGGGTTCGCAGCCGGGGGCTGGTTGGGGGCCGGGTT
>NZ_JAHSQD010000592.1 GCF_020103755.1 Streptomyces sp. LS1784 | reverse complement strand
ACGAACACGGCCTACCAGGCAATCGTGAACGCCTTCAACCAGCACCCCCATCAGGTGTTCCGAGCCCGCGAGCTGCACGAACTCCTCGGCATGCCCACAGACGAGGCGTCCGTAAACATCACCCGCAACCGCCTCGGACGCCTCACTCGCCAAGGCTTCCTCACCCAACCCGAACGAGGCCGCTACCAGAAAAGGACTTAACGCCCTTTCAGGGCGCCCCGGTGTCTCCCGTGCTGGCGAACTTGTTCCTGCACTACGCGTTCGAGACCTGGATGGCGCGGGAGTACCCGACCGTGCAGTTCGAACGCTATGCGGACGACGCGGTGCTGCACTGCGCCTCCGAGAGCCAGGCCCAAGAGGTCCTCGCGGCGCTCTCGGACAGGATGGTCGAGGTCGGGCTGCGACTGCACCCGGACAAGACCCGGATCGTCTACTGCAAGGACGGCGTGCGCCCCGGCTCGTACGAGCACGAGGCGTTCACGTTTCTCGGGTACACGTTCCGCGCCAGGAGGAGTCGGAGTCGACGCGGGAACCTGTTCCTGTCGTTCGACCCGGCCATCAGCAGGGAGGCCCTGACCAAGATCGGGAGGGAGGTGCGACGGAGTCCGTCTGGCCTCCGGGGCCCGGCTGGAGCAGTTCGCGCGGGCGGGTTCAGGAGACGCTTTCTGCTTCGTCGGTGAGGGTGGTGAGGAACGCCTGGTGGTGTACGTGAGCCTCGACGGCGAGGCCGGCCCGCTCGCCCTCGGGCTGCCCGAGTTGTTGCAGCTGTGCCTCGCGGCACCGTGGTGGCGGGACGCTCCCGGACGGGCGACCGAGGAACTCCGGGCCGTGGCCGACGGGTACTGGGAAGACCTTCCCGACCTCGATGAGCGGCGCCACCGCGCGGCCCGGGCGCTCGGTCTCGATCCTGCCGCGCTTCCGTCCGAGGCGACGGCCCTCGCTCGGCTCGCAGAGCTCTCCCGGGGGCCGGTCGTCACGGAGTGCCTCGTCCTCGGTTCCGAGGGGGATCCGCTTGACCCCCTGTTCGGCACCGACCGAACCTGACTGCCCATCCAGGTCTGGACCGCAGCCAGCGGCGAGCGGTCAGAGTCCGGTGAGACTGATCAAACTTCGTTGAGACGGGGCAGTGTGTGCGGCGGTGGGTGTGCCGTAGTACATGTGGAGGGTCTCGGAGCCATGCCTGTTCTCATCTGGAGTCGTCGATGTCTGTTCGCCGTGTCGTGCCCAACATTCAGTCAGAGGCCGCGCAGGAGAGCCGGGAGTTCTATGGCCTGCTGGGCTTCGAGGAGGTCATGAACCACGGCTGGATCATGACCCTTGCCTCAGCGTCCAGTCCGGCGGTGCAAGTCAGCTTCATGACCAGCGACGAGACTGCGCCGGTCACCCCCGACATGAGTGTCGAAGTGGATGACGTGGACGCGGCCTATGCGGCCATGCGGGACAGCGGTGCGGAGATCGTCCACCCCCTGCAGGATGAGGAGTGGGGCGTGCGGCGGTTCTTCGTCCGTGACCCCAACGGCCGCGTGGTCAACGTGCTGAGCCACCGCTGACGCCGCTTTCCGCACGGTCGGAAGGATGCCGGTCACAGCCACTTGTTGATGGCTGCGACCCCCGCGCGGAAGCCGTTTGAATTCCCATAGACAAACCTGCCAGAGAATTCACAGCCGGTGAAGTCGAAAGGGAAACCGTGGAGCGAATCATCAGTCCCCGCTGTGAGTGTGTGGGGTGGTGTCAGCGGGTTGGGTGTCAGCAGGTCTGTCCTGGGTGTGGATGGTTGAGCTTGGCTTCTTCCCGGTGGTGTCGTGGACCTCGGCTGTCATGAAGTGACCAATGCGCTGTCATGACACGCGGATTGTGCCTAGCACTTCAGGATGACGGCTGACACGAGGATGCTCATTCCTGTGCAGACCGCTTGGGCGGGGGAGTGGACTGGTGTGCATGACCGCCGATCCCGCTCCTGCGCAGCCCGGCACCCTGCCGAGAGTCTCTGCGGAATCTGCAGCCGATGTGCAACCGCCCGAGGCCGCCCCCGCCGGCATCGACCCCGACCGGCTCGGCGACCTCCTCGTCCGGCAGGACGGCGTCGTCGAGGTCCACGGCCTGCACGTCTGGGAGATCAGCTCCGACTCGCCGGCACTGTCCGCGCACGTCCTGGTCGTCCCCTCGGGTGACTGCCACGCGGTCCGTCGTGACCTGGAGCGGTTGCTGTGGGAGAAGTACTCCATCACCCACACCACGCTGCAGGTTGACCACATCGGCTCGGCGGCCGCCGTGCAGGACGTCGCGATCACCGCTGCGTCGATGGGAGTCACTGACGACGACCACTGCGAGGACGCACACGGCCCGGTCCACCGCCCTGGGCCGCACGAGCACTGAGCCCAAGTCAGTACATGTCTTCCTGAATTCAGGAAGTCCTGTACTGTTTTCCGGGTGCTGACACTCGCTTCCGAAATCGAGGTCCTCGCGCGGTTCGGCCGCGCGCTTGCGGACCCGATCCGCTGCCGTCTGCTGCTCGCGTTGCGCGAGGCGCCGGCCCACCCGTCCGACCTCGCCGAGGCGCTCGGCATCTCGCGGACCAGGCTGTCGAACCACTTGGCGTGCCTGCGCGACTGTGGCCTGGTGGTCGCTGTTCCGGTCGGCCGCCGCACGCGCTACGAACTCGCCGACCCCCGGCTCGGACACGCGCTGGACGACCTGCGCGCCGCCGTCGTTGCGGTTGCGGCGGACCGCACGTGCGCCGACGCAGACAAGGAGGGCTGCTGCTGATGGCCACGCTCACGCTCGGGCCGTCGCCGGCCCGCCGGGATGCGCTCACCCGCCGGATACGCCTGCTGGTTGCGGCGACCATCACCTACAACGTCGTCGAAGCGATCATCGCCATCACCGCCGGCACCCTGGCGTCCTCCACTGCACTGGTCGGTTTCGGCCTGGACTCCGTCATCGAGGTGTCCTCAGCCGCCGCAGTCGCGTGGCAGTTCTCCGCCCGCGACCACGCGGCGCGCGAGGCCCGCGAGAAGACCACATTGCGGATCATCGCAGTTTCGTTCTTCGCCCTGGCCGCCTACGTCGCCGTCGACTCGATCCGGGCGCTGACCGGCACCGGCGAGGCCGAACGCTCCTTCCCCGGCATCGTGCTGGCCGCGCTGTCGCTGGCGATCATGCCGTTCTTGTCCGCGGCCCAGCGCCGTGCCGGCCGCGAGCTCGGCTCAGCCTCGGCGGTCGCCGACTCCAAGCAGACCCTGCTGTGCACCTACCTGTCCGCCGTCCTGCTGGCCGGCCTGCTGCTCAACGCCACCCTTGGCTGGACCTGGGCCGACCCGATCGCCGCCCTGGTGATCGCCGCCATCGCGGTGAAGGAGGGCCGCGACGCCTGGCAGGGCAAGGGCTGCTGCGTTCCCTCGGCTGCGGGAGCCGCCCGGGAGGCGACAGCCGAGGGGTGCGGCTGCGGGTCCGGCTGTTCGTGCTGCTCGGCCGGACCGGAGACCGGCCGGTGAGCGGCTGGGCCTGGACGGCGCTCATCCTGTTCGTGGGATGGGCGGGGTACGCCTTTGGAGTGCGGGCGGCTGTCCAGCACCACCAGACCGGGGACGCGGGCTTCCGCGGGATCTCCGGGCGGCCGGGCTCGGCGTCCTGGTGGGCCGGAGTGCTGTTCGTCCTCGCGATGACGGGCGGTGCCGCCGCACCGGTCGCCGCGCTGGCCGGCCTCGGCAACCTTCCGGCCACCGGCGGGGCGGCCGTCCGGTGGGCCGGACTGGCCGTCACCCTGGTGGGCATCGCGGCCACCACGGCCGCGCAGGGCGCCATGGGCGCCTCGTGGCGGGTGGGCGTGCAGGACGGCGAGCACACCGCGCTGGTCACCAGCGGCGCCTTCGCCCTGGTCCGCAATCCGGTCTTCACCGCGATGAGCGTCACCGCCGCCGGCCTGGCGCTGATGGTCCCCAACGCGGTCGCGGTCCTCACCGTGGCCGCGCTGGTCGCCGCGATTCAGCTGCAGGTGCGGGTGGTGGAGGAGCCGTACCTGGCCCGCACCCACGCGGGTGCCTACGCCGCCTACACCGCCACGGCTGGGCGCTTCGTCCCCGATGTCGGGCGCCGCAGGGCGTGAGCTGCCGTACCGCACACCGCGACGTTGCCCCGGACCGGAACCGGTCCGGGGCAACGTCACGTCACGGCACCAGCTCACCGTCGTCGTCCGGCAGGCCCGGCGCCCGCAGCGGCCGGTGCCCGGCCTCCTGCGGGCGAAGAAAGGCGTACCGGCCGAGGAAGTTGATGAGGTCGAACTGGAGCGGGGACAGGTGGGCGAGGAGGTCGTTGGTGACGAGGAAACCGTCGGCGGCGAGCTTCTCGCTGGCCATGGTGCCGCGGTCGACCTCGATGAACGCCGAGTGAAGCGTGCGGCCCGCTCGGTTGCGTAGTGCAGCAGGCCGTCCGGGATGACCGAACCGCCCCGTCCTTCGCCGTAGCGGTGGTAGACCTCGGGCAGGAACTACCGGAGACGGGTCGCAGTCCGGACAAGGTCGGCGACGGCTCTGGACCGACTGTGCGGCGGCCAGGCGATCACGGTGGTGACCTTCGGCGCGTCCAGCACGGGCACGGCGGCGAGGTCACCGTGCAGTTGAGCTCGGCACGACTCCGGTGAGACCGCGCAAGCACGGCCGAGCGCGACGAGCTGCAACAACTGTGCGTGGTCGCGGACCTGCGGGCCGGGGCCGGGCGGGTAGGTGCCGTCGGGGCCGGGCCAGCATGGCAGGGGCAGGCCGGGCAGCGCGGTGATGTCGGCCATGTGCACATGGGTCCGGACGGTGAGCGGATGCCCGGCCGGCAGGACCACAACCTGGCCCTCCGTGCTGAGTTCTTCGGTGTGGAACCCTGCCGTCGAGTCGAACGGCCGGTG
>NZ_JAHSQD010000591.1 GCF_020103755.1 Streptomyces sp. LS1784 | reverse complement strand
GCCCGGACGGCCGGGGGAGCGGGGTGGGCCGGGGCGGTGAGGACGGCCGCGACGCGCTCCGACTCCCCCTCGGTGGCCGGGAGTTCGACCCGGTCGCGGTGGTACCAGGAGCTCGCCGCGGCGCGCACCCGCTGGTGCCGCGGTGCCCCCTCCGGGGCGGTCGCCGGCTCCGCCGCGGCACGCGCCAGCAGCACGTACCGCTCGGCCGCGGGCACCGGGCGGTGGTGGCCGGAGAAGCCACCGTCGTGGGACTGGTCGATCCGGCCGGTCTCGTCGCCGTCCAGCAGCCGGGCGCGGTCCCGCGCCTGCAGGGCCAGGCAGAGGCGCCGGGTGAGCATGAAGACCACCGGCGGCAGCACGATCAGCGCCGTCCGCAGCGCCACGGTGAGCGCGTTGACGGAGAGCTCGAAGGTGTACGCGATCACGTCGTTGCCGCCGGCGATCAGCAGCACGGCGTAGACGGTGATCCCGGCGGTGCCCAGTGCGGTGCGGGTGGGCTTGTTGCGCGGGCGGTCGCACAGGTGGTGTTCGCCGGTGTCGGGGTCGAGCCAGCGTTCGACGAAGGGGTAGGCGTACAGCGCCGTGAACAGCAGGCCGGGCACCACCAGGGCGGGCAGGAGCACGTTCCACGACACGGTGTGCCCGAGCACCCTGGTCTCCGCAGCCGGCATCAGCCGCAGGGCCCCCTCGATGAAGCCGATGTACCAGTCCGGCTGCGCGCCCGTCCCGACGACGTCGGGGCGGTAGGAGCCGTACCGCCAGATCGGGTTGATCTCGGCGAGGAAGGCCGACAGCGCCATCACACCGCCCACCGTGAACAGCAGGCCCACCGTACGGGTCAGGAACTGGGGGAAGAAGGGCATCCCCACGACGTTGCGGTTGGTGCGGCCGGGGGCGGCCCAGTGGGTGTGCTTCAGCGTCACCACCAGCGTCAGGTGCGCCCCGACCAGGGCCAGCAGCAGGCCGGGGACCAGGAGGACGTGCAGGGTGAACAGCCGGGGGATGATGTCGTGCCCGGGGAACTCGCCGCCGAAGGCGAACAGGGTGAGGTAGGAGCCGACCAGCGGCACCGAGAGCAGCACGCCCTCGGCGATCCGCAGGCCGGTGCCGGAGAGGGTGTCGTCGGGCAGCGAGTAGCCGGAGAACCCCTCCAGCAGCGCGAGGTTGAACAGCGTCACCCCGATCATCCAGTTGAGCTCGCGCGGGCGGCGGAACGCCCCGGTGAAGAACACCCGCAGCAGGTGCACGCCGATCGCGGAGGCGAACAGCAGCGCCGACCAGTGGTGGATCTGGCGGATCATCAGTCCGCCCCGCACCTCGAAGCTGATCCGCAGCGTCGACGCGTACGCCTCGGAGACCCGCACGCCGCTGAGCGGCAGGTAGGCGCCCTGGTAGACGACCTCGTCCATGCTCGGATCGAAGAAGAGCGTCAGGTAGACGCCGGTCAGCAGCAGCACCACGAAGCTGTACAGCGCGAGTTCGCCGAGCAGGAAGGACCAGTGGTCCGGGAAGACCTTGCGGAGCAGTTCCCGGCCTGCCTCCATGACCGGCAGCCGCCCGTCCAGGTGGGTCGCGACACGCTCGCCGGCGGACGGCTCGCGCCCGTTCGAAGCCCTGGTTTCGTCCACGGCAGGAACCTAGTGGGCCTCCCGGCGCGCGGGGCGGCCGAGGGCTGCGGTTGCCGCGGTGGGCGGTGCCAGAGCACTCCAACGGCGCAACGGGCACGGTCATCCGTGCGCCGCTCGCCCGGGCGCTCAGTCCTCCGCCAGCAGCCGGGCGAGTGCGGCGTCCACGTCGAGGTGGTCGGACTCCGCGCCGGCGGGCACCAGCCGGAAGGAGTCCGAGAGGAACGCGGTGACCTCCTCCTCCGGCGCGCTGAGGACGGCCTGCTCGCCGTCGGTCCCCCGCAGGGTGATCAGGACCTCGCCCTCGTGCCCCGGGCTCACCCGGACGTCGCCGCTGCCGGCCGGGGCGTGCCGGCCCTCGGTCAGCAGCTCGCGGCTGAAGTACCAGCACACCTGGGCCTCGGCCGGTACGCACGCGCAGGGCGTCAGCGGGAACGTCAGGCAGGCCGCGTAGGGCAGGCTCGGGTCGAACCGCAGCTCCGCGACGACCGGGACGTCGGGCAGCGGGCTGTCGGGGAAGGTGACGGGCATCGGGTGGGCGGGCATCTGCATCGAACGACCCTCCTGTGGCCGTGGCGCCGGTCCCGGGTGGGCCGGCGACCCTGTCCGGCCCCTACCCGGTGCGCGGCGGCGCAGTCGACGGGCACCCAATCTCCACAACTCGCGGGTGGGGCCGGGGTGTTCGTCGGGGGAAGGGGAGGAGCAGCCCCGGGAGGGGACGGCCTGCGCCCATCGGCTCCCGGTAGGCCTGCCGGGCGGCCGCGGGGAGGTGACGCGGCCCGGTCGGCCGGGGCATCATCGCGGGATGACGACGATCAGAACCCGGCGGGGGGCGCCTCGGCATTCCGGCACGGGCAACGACTACACCCCGGACAGCACCCGCGCCCGGCTCACCGGCCTCGGCTACCCGGCGGAGAAGGTGCAGGTGTACGAGAACGGGCGGACCACCGTCGGGTTCGTCGTCCAGGCCACCGGGATGTGCCTGACCGGGACGACGATCCCCGACTCCGCCAGGGCGGAGGCCTTCTCGGGCTACCCGGACCGCAACGGCTGCGACATCCCGCGCGGCGGCCACTGACCATCACCGGGTGTGCGGCGCGGGGCAGTTCACTCGCGGGGCGGTTCACCACGGGTCGTTGCGGCGGGCGCCGTGGGAAAGGAGCACGGCCGTCATGGGGCGACCGAGGAACGTCATCGAGCGCGGAGACCTCGTGCTGCGACGCTGGCGGGGGCAGGAGGACTTTGAGGCTGCCTTCACGCTGATCGAGGAGTCGCTGGACCACCTGCGGCCCTGGGAGCCGTGGGTGGCCCGGCACGACGAGGAGCACACCCGCGCGCTGCTCGGCAGGTGCGACACCTGGTGGGCGAGCGGCGAGGTGTACAACTACGCGATCGTCGAGGACGGCACCCCGGTCGGCATGTGCCAGACCGCCCGTGCGGCCGAGCCCGGCGGCCGCCGCATCGGGTACTGGCTGCACCCCGCCGCCACCGGCCGGGGCCTCGCCACCCGGGCGGTGGCGGCGCTGGCCGAGGAGACGTTCACCCTGTCGGAGGTGGCGTACCTGGAGATCGTGCACGACCGGGCCAACACCGCGAGCGCCGCCGTCCCGCGCCGTCTGGGCTTCACCGAACTCCGGCGGGAGCCGGCCGCACCGCCGGTCGCCCCGGCCGGCAGCGGGACCGCGGTGGTCTGGCGCCTGGACCGCCCCGGGCGTGCCGCCGACCCGTCCGCACGGTGACCGGCCTTCCGGTTAGCCGAAGCAGGACACCGCCGCAATGACGACCTCCGACAAGTACGGGCCGCATCTTCCGTGACGGCATGGCAGAGGCGGCGCCCGACGGCGCGGATAGGCTCCGGACGACCGACACCTTGATCACGATCTCCGGATCGGAGAGGGCACCACCGCGTGAGCATCCAGCAGATCACCCCCAAACAGCGGGGCTACCTGATCGTCAACTCCCACCCGGCCGGGAGCGAGGCCACCGTCGACCGCCAGTGGCGGCGCATCGAGCCCGCCGCGCCGGCCGGTCGGGCCCCGGTCGCGCTGGTCCTCGGCGCCAGCGCCGGATACGGCCAGGCGCTCCTGCTCGCCGGGCTGCGCCGCCAGGGCATCCGCGGCATCGGCGTCGCCTACGAGGGTGCCGCCACGGAGCGGCGCACCGCCACCGCCGGCTGGTACCGCACCGCCGCGACCTCCGCCCTGGTCGAGCAGGGCGGAGGCGACTTCACCTTCGTCAACGCCGACGCCTACGCGGACGCCACCCGCGCCGAGGTGCTCAAGCTCCTCACCGAGCGCTACGGCCCGGTCGACTACCTCGTCTACTCGCTCGCCTCACCGCGGCGCACCGACCCGGCCGCCGGCGAGGTCCACCACTCGGTGATCAAGCCGCTCGGCTCCCCGTACACCTCGCCGTCCCTGCTCTTCGAGGACGGCGCCCCGCAGATCGGCACCGTCGACCTCACCCCGGCCGACGAGGCCGAGCGGGCGGCGACCGTCAAGGTGATGGGCGGCGAGGACTGGGGGCTGTGGGTGCGGGCGCTGGCCGACGAGGACCTGCTCGGTCCCGGCTTCACCACCGTGGCCCTGTCCTACGTCGGCTCCGAGATCACCGCGCCGGTCTACCGGCAGGGCACGATCGGCGCCGCCAAGGAACACCTGGAGGCCACCGCCCGGCAGCTGCAGACCGGGCTGCTCGCCGGCCGCGGCCGGGCGTTCACCGTCGTCGCCGGCGCGGCCGTCACCCAGGCGTCCACCGCCATCCCCTCCATCGCCCTCTACACCTCGCTGCTGCGCAACGTCCTCGGCGAGGACGGCTGGCGCACGACCGACGACCAGGCCGTGGACCTGTGGGAGCAGCTGACCGGCGCGAAGGAGCTCACCCTGGACGGGCAGGGCCGCATCCGCCTGGACGGCTGGGAGCTCGACCCCGCCGTGCAGGACCGGGTGCGGGAGCTGTGGGCCGACCCGATGGCCGCGCTGGCCGCCGACCCGGCCGGCTCCGCCTGGTTCTACAACCAGTTCCGGCAGCTGTACGGCTGGGACGTCCCCGGCGTCGACTACACCACGGGGGTCGAGACCTCGGTGCCCTGGCCCGGGCAGCGGTAGCCCGAGCGCCCGTGGCTCGGGGGCGCGTCACCCCGTCAGCGGGCGCGTGCGGTCCGGCAGCCGGACGACGAGTACGGCCGGCAGCTCCGCGCACCACGCCGCTCCGCCCGCCGCCTCGCCCGGTCGGCGGGCGGAGCGGCGGGCGAACCGTACGAGGGGGTCTCAGGCAGGCTC